>NZ_CP109137.1:7345150-7653315 GCF_035918095.1 Streptomyces sp. NBC_01750 | reverse complement strand
GTCGTACAGAGGGTGCTTCTCGCCCCACCCGGAGGCCAGGAACGCGGCGTGGTCGGCCGGGTCCAGCGCCAGGTGGAGGCTGCCGTCGGCGTGCAGGTGCGCGAACTCCGCGTTTCCCCGGGGCAGGAACAGCCGGGCGCCCTCAGCCGGGGCGACGCCGCTGAGGAACACCGCCCAGGTGCTGGGGACGGATATCTCGCTGCGGCCCGGGACGATGCCGGGCAGCGCGGTGGTCATCCACTGCCGCAGTTCTTCCTTGATCTGCGGCGGGCTGGTCTGGGTGTACTGCAGGTGAGGGACCTCGGGCCCGGTCTCGGGCCGGTCACCCTCACGCGTGGGGAGTGCTGGGTACGTCATGGTGGTGCCTTCTTCGCGTCGGGGATCATGCCCCACAAAGCTGGGCTTGATCCGGTTCGGCGGGAGTGCCGGGCTGCTGTCTTCAGCAACACCACCAGGCTACTTTCCTCGATATAGTGGTTACCTCGGAGATAGTGCCCGCCAGGTTCGCGGGCCCAGGGCGGTAAGGAGACGGCCATGGCCGAGCCCGTGGAGCAGGCATGCCCGATCAATCCGGTGGTTGACCTGGTGTTCAGCCGCTGGACCACCCCGATCCTGTGGGTGCTCGAACACCATGGGCGGCTGCGTTTCAATGAACTGCAGCGGCTCGTGCCGACCATCACCCCCAAGGTCCTCACCCAGCGCGTGCGTCAGCTGGAACGTGACGGCATGATCGTGCGCACCTACCACGCGGAGATCCCGCCCCGGGTGGAGTACGAGATCAGCGACCTGGGCCGCACCCTGGTACCGGTCTTCGACACCCTCGTGGGCTGGTCCGAGGCGCACCTGCCACAGGTCGCCGCCGCCCGACGCGCCTATGACGCCGCCCGGGAGGAAGAGGAAGCCTGGGCCGAAGGCTGACTGCGGTCCCGCTCCAACCTGGACTCCCCTGCCCGCCGGCCCGGATCACGGGACGAACCGGCGCGGCGAGCCGTCAGGCATGGGCCGGCCCCGGGGGTTCGGTGCCCGGCCCGCGCGAGGCATGGGCGGCGAAGGAAGCGCGGTACGCGCGCGGGCTGGTGGCGAGGCGCGAGGCGAAGTGCTGGCGCATCGTGATCTCGCTGCCGAAGCCCGTACGGCGGGCGACCTCGGGCATCGGCAGGTCGGTGTGTTCGAGGAGCTTCTGGGCGGCGGCGATGCGCTGGTCCAGGAGCCAGCGCAGCGGCGTCGTGCCGGTGGCCGCGGCGAAGTGCCGGGCGAAAGAGCGTGCCGACATGCCCGCGCGGGCGGCGAGGTCGGCGACGGCGAGCGGTTCGCCGAGGTGGTGGAGGGCGTATTCGCGTACGGATGCGAGTGCGTCGGCGTCGCGGTCGGTGCGCGGGGTGGGGTGCTCGATGAACTGGGCCTGGGTTCCGGTGCGGAAGGGAGCGGTGACCATCGAGCGGGCGATCGACGCGGCCGCCTCGGCACCGTGGGCCGTGCGGACCAGGTGCAGGCACAGGTCGATGCCGGCGGCCGTACCGGCGGCGGTCCAGATGTTTCCGTCCTCGATGAAGAGGGCGTCGGGTTCGACGGTGACGCGCGGGTGCTCGGCGCGGAGCAGATCGACGAGGTTCCAGTGTGTGATCGCGCGGCGGCCGTCGAGGAGGCCGGCCTGGGCGAGGGTGAAGGCGCCGCCGCACAGGGCGGCGATGGTGGTGCCGCGGGCGTGTGCCCGGCGCAGGGCTTCGAGTACCGGCTGCGGTGCGGGGGTGAGGTGGTCGTCCAGGCCGGGGATCAGGATCAGGTCGGCACGGGCCAGCCAGGCGAGGGTGCGGTCGGGGGTGAGGCTGAGGCCCCCGCGCATGGGGACGGGCGTGGCGTCGGCGGCGGCGCGGCGCAGGTCGAAGGCGGGGACGCCGCGGTCGGTGCGATCCGTGCCCCAGACCTCGGTGATGACGGAGACGTCGAAAGCTCGGATGCCCGGGAAGCTGACGAGGGCGACACGGTACGGAACGGAGTCGGTGGCCACCGTGGCAGTAAATCATCGATCGCTGACTTGTACCCCTCTGGGGTCCGGCCGACCGGGGCGGCAGCATCGTAGGCATGGAGATCGCAGAGAACGCAGCACTGGTCGTGGTGGACGTACAGAAGGGCTTCGATGAGCCGGACTTCTGGGGTCGGCGGAACAACCCGGAGGCGGACGAGAACATCGCCTCGCTCATCGACGCCTGGCAGGCCACGGGGCGGCCGGTCGTCTTCGTCCGGCACGACTCGTCGAAGCCGGACTCGCCGCTGCGACAGGGGCATGAGGGAAACGGCTTCAAGGAGTACGTCGAGCAGCGGCGAGGAAAGGGGCCCGGGGCGGAGCTGTTCGTGACGAAGACCGTGAATTCGGCCTTCTACGGGACGCCGGACCTGGACGCGTGGTTCAGGGCTGAGGGCGTCTCGCAGTTCGTGGTGGCCGGGATCCAGACCAATATGTGTGCGGAGACGACGGCGCGGATGGGTGGAAACCTCGGGTACGAGGTGCTTTTCGCCCTGGATGCGACGTACACATTCGATCTCGAGGGTCCGTTCGGCTGGCAGCGGTCCGCGGACGAACTGGCGCAGGCGTCGGCCGTGTCGCTGCACGGCGGAGGTTTCGCGACGGTGGTGACGACCAAGGAGATCGTGGCCGCAGCGGCCTGACCCCGGCCCCGCACACGGACGCATGGGCGGGACCGGGACCGTACCTGACCCGCCGGACCGGATCCGGGGACGGGTCAGGTACGGGCAAGTGCCGTCAGACGTGGGCAGGCGCCGAGGGCTCCGTGCCGGTCTGGGTGACCACGGACGCGGCCACCTGGGAGGCGAAGGTCAGCATGTGCTCAATCCGGCCCGGGGACAGCGCCCGCTCCCAGCCTCGCTCCCGGCCTCCTGCCCTGCCGAGCCAGGCGAGGACTCCCGCCATGAACGCGTCTCCGGCGCCGATGGTGTTGACCACGTCGACCGGGACGGCCGGTACGGACACGGGAGGGGCGCCGGGGGTGTAGCCCGTACTGCCCCGGGCTCCCCGGGTCATGACGACGAGTCGTCCCTCCGCGGCCAGCCGCCGGCAGCTCTCGTCCGGATCCCTGTCCGGCCACAGCCGCAGCAGATCCTCGTCGCTGGCCTTCACCACATGGGCCGGCGCGCACAGGTCACGGAGCAGCCCGAGGCCCCGGCGGGGATCGATCGTGCGGTCCTCGCGCACATTGGGGTCAACCACCAGGAGCGAGTGCCGGGCGGCGGCCCGCGCCGTCGACGCGACTGCCTGGGCCGCCGGTTCGACGACGGCGGCCAGGCCTCCGACGTACACAGCCCCGAAGCGTCCGGCGTCGGCCGCCCGGTCCGGGAACCGGAACGTCGCCGTGTCATGGAGGTGGAAGTGGTAGCCGGTCCCCGTCTCCCCCGGATCGGCGACCGCCAGCGCCGTGGGGAGTTCGGAGCGGGCGCAGAGGCTGAGATCCACACCGGCGCCCGCGAGCCGCCGCTCGATGCTCCGCGCGAAGCCGTCGCCGCCGAGCGCTCCGGCGAAGGCGACAGACGTGCCGAGGCGCGCGAGGCCGACCGCCACATTGGCCGGTGCGCCGCCGGGCTGCGCGCGCCTGGCCTCCGGCTCACTCGGCACGGGGACGAGATCGATGAGCGCCTCGCCCAGTACCAGGACTCCGCCGGGGCCGCCGGGGCCGCCGCTCACGGTTCCACCACGATCTTGCGGCCGATGCCCGCCTTGAACCGGTCGACGGCCTCGGGGTACTGGTCCAGCGGCAGCCGGTCGCTGATGAAGACGGACGGGTCGAGCACCCCGGTCGCGAAGAGCGCGGCGGCCCGCTCATAGCTGTGCAGCACCGCCATCGAGCCGGTGATGGTGATCTCCTGGTTGTAGATCCGGTACGGCTCGACCACCGCTGTCGTCGCATAGTCGGCGACCCCGAACTGCAGGAAGGTGCCTCCCTTCGCGACCCGTCCGAGGCCGTCCTGGATGGCGCCCGCATTGCCGGTCGCGTCGATGACGAAATCCCAGCCGCCCGGCTGCTCCAGCTCCTCGGCGCCCGCTGCCGAGCGGGAGCAGCCGAGCAGAGAGGCCGTCGCGAGGCGGTCCGGATTGATGTCGAGTATGTCCACGCCCGCGGCGCCCGTGCGCTTGGCGAGTTCCAGCATCATCAGGCCCATGGTCCCCGAGCCGTATATCAGCACGCTGGCGCCGAGGGTGCTGCTGTTCAGCACGTCGTATCCGCGCACCGCGCAGGACAGCGGCTCGATCAGCGCCGCGTCCTTGACGTCGATATGGCCGGGCAGCCGTACGCAGTTGGCGACGGGGGCGACGGCGAACTCCGCCGCACCACCCGGCACGGTGACGCCGATGGCGGCCCACCGGTCGCAGAGATTGCCGCGTCCGGCCCGGCAGTACCGGCATTCGTGACAGTGCAGGGACGGGTCGACCGCGACCTTGTCGCCGACGGCCAGTTCGGTGACGTCGCTCCCGATACCCACGATCTCACCGGCGAACTCATGACCGGGCACGATCGGCAGCGTGGGCGCGAACTCGCCCCGCAGAATGTGCAGATCGGTGCCGCACAGTCCGCACGAGGCCACCGAGACGACGACCTCCCGCGGCCCCGGGGTGGGGTCGGGAACCGTCGTGACGGAGACCTTGCCGGGGGCTTCGACGATCGCTGCCCTCATTTAACAGCTCCAAGGGAAAGGCCCTGGACGAGCTTGTCCTGGGCGGCGTATCCGGCGGCGAGCACCGGCAGGGAAACAACGACGGAGGCGGCACACAGCTGGGCCAGGAAGAGGCCCTGACTGGTGACGACTCCGGACAGATAAACCGGAGCGGTCTGGGCCACGACCCCGGTGAGCACCCGGGCGAAGAGCAGCTCGTTCCAGCTGAAGATGAAGCAGATCAGGGCGGTGGCCGCGATTCCGGGACCGGCCACCGGCGCGACAATCCGGGTCAGCACAGTGGGCAGCCGGGCGCCGTCCACCTGGGCCGCCTCGATGATCGAGACCGGCACGTCCGCGAGGAAGGACTGCATCATCCACACCGCGATCGGCAGGTTCATCGAGGTGTAGAGGATGACGAGGAGCCAGATGTTGTCCAGCATCCCGGCGTTCTTCGCGAAGAGGTAGACGGGCAGCAGACCCGCGACGACCGGCAGCATCTTGGTGGACAGGAAGAAGAACAGCACGTCCGTCCACTTGCGTACGCGCCGGATGGAGAGCGCGTACGCGGCCGGCAGCGCGAGAAGGAGCACCAGCACTGTGGAGAAGACGGAAGCCGAGAGTGAGTTGATCAGCGAAGGCCAGGGGCTCGGACCGCCGTCGGCGCCGAAGAACTGCCGGTAGTTGTCGAGGGTGAGCGCCGCCGCGAGCGGGGGCGGGTTGGTGGCCGCGTCCGCCTCCGAGTGCAGGGAGGTGAGCAGCATCCACATGGCGGGCAGACAGAAGCCGAGCCCTGCCACCCAGGCCACCAGGCCCAGTGCGGCGGAGCGTCGCCGGGCGCGGCGCGCGGCGGGCGGCAGCAGTTTCGAAGGAGCCAAGGTGGCTGTGGTCGCGGTCATGCGCGGTTCGCCTCCTCACGGAAGAGGGACGAGACGACCCGGAGAGCGAATGTCGCGATGATCATCGTGCCGATGACGACGACGACTCCCGCGGCGGACGCCAGCCCGTACTCGTGAGCGTTGTAGAAGGTCTGGTAGATCGTGTACGGAAGGTTGGCGGTGTCCAGCCCTCCGGCGGTGATGGTGAACACCGCGTCGAAGTTCTGCACGATGTACACCGAGCCCAGCAGCACGCCGAGCTCGAGGTACCGGCGCAGATGCGGCAGGGTCAGATAGCGGAAGGTCTGCCAGCTGCCGGCGCCGTCCAGGCGTGCGGCTTCCATCATCTCGGCGGGCCGGCTCTGCAGTCCCGCGAGCAGGATCAGCATCATGAACGGCGTCCACTGCCACACGAGCGCGGCTTCGACGGCGATGAGAGGCATCCCGGAAATCCAGTCCGGCTGCGGCGGGGACGTATCGCCGAACAGCTCACCGATCCAGGTCAGCGCCCCGTTGAGCAGTCCGTACTCCGGGTTGTACAGCGCGTGCTTCCACAGCAGCGCCGCGGAGACGGGCACGATCAGGAAGGGCGTGATGAGCAGGGTGCGCACCATGCCGCGGCCGAAGAAGGAGCGGTCGAGGAGCAGGGCGAGGAGCAGCCCGAGCACCACGGTGGCGACGACGACACTCGCGGTGAGCAGGACGGTGGTGCAGACCGAGTCGCGCAGCTCCGGGTCGGTGACCACGGAGGTGTAGTTGGAGAATCCGGCGAAGTCGCGCTCGTCCGGGCTGAGCGGGTTCCAGTCGAAGAGCGATATCACCAGCGTTGCCACGAACGGCAGTTGGGTGACCGCGATCAGGAAGACGAGGGCGGGCAGGAGCGGAGCCCGGGTGGCCCAGGCCCGTACTCCCCGCTTCCGCTCCTTCGGCTGCCGCGCCTGCTCCGAGCGGATCTGCGGGGACAGCGGCCGGCCGGTGACGGATGTGCTCACTGGTACTCCTTGCCGATCTTCTCGGCCAGCTTCTGGGAGGCGGCCAGGGCCTGGTCGACGGACTGGCGGCCGGCGATGGCCGCACTGATCTCCTGCGAGACCTTGGTGCCGAGGTCGGTGAACTCGGGGATGCCGACGAACTGGATTCCGGCCGCGGGGCGGGGCTGGGTGCCGGGGTTCTCCGGGTTGGCGCTCGCAATGGCCTTCTCGGTGATGCCGGCGAAGGCGCCCGCGGCCTTGCGGTACTCCGGGTTGGCGTAGGTGGAGGCGCGCTTGCCCGCGGGCACATTGGCCCAGCCGCTCTTCTCGCCGACCAGCGACTCGTACTTCTTGCTGGACGCCCAGGAGATGAACTTCCAGGCGCTGTCGGCCTTCTTGGACGCCTTCTGCATGCCCCAGGCCCAGGTGTAGAGCCAGCCGGAGCTACGGGTCTTGTCCACCGGCGCCGGTACGTATCCGATCTTGCCCTTGACCGGGGACCCGGCCGCCTCCAGGGAGCCGGCCCCGGCGGTGGCGTCGTACCACATCGCGGTCTTGCCCTGGGTCATGTTGTTGAGGCACTCGGCGTACCCGGACTGGGCCGCACCCGCTTCACCGTGCGCCCGTACCAGGTCGACATAGAACTGGGTGGCCTTCTTGAACTCCGGGGAGGTGAGCTTCGCCTGCCAGTCCTTGGTGAACCAGGTACCGCCCATGGTGTTGACGACGGTGGTGAGCGGGGCGATGACCTCCCCCCAGCCGGGGAGCCCGCGCAGACAGATGCCCTTCATGCCGCTCTCTGCGCCGTCCGCCTTCGCCGCGAGATCGGCGACCTGCTGCCAGGTGGGCTGCGCCGGCATCGTCAGCCCCTTCCTGGCCAGGACGTCCTTGCGGTACATGAGGAAGGACGACTCGCCGTAGAAGGGCTCGGCGTAGAGCTTTCCGTCCTGGGCGGTGAGCGATTCCCGCAGCGGCTTGAGGATGTCGTTCTGGTCGAACGCGGTGTCCTTCTTCGCGTACTCGTCGAGCTCGTGCAGCCAGCCGTTCTTGGCGTAGAACGGCACTTCGAAGTTGCTGATGGTGGCGACGTCGTACTGGCCCGCCTGGTTGGAGAAGTCCTGGCTGATCTTGTCGCGGACGTCGTTCTCCGGGAGCACGGTGAAGTTGACCTTGATCCCGGTCTCCTTGGTGAAGTTGGCAGCGGTCAGCTTCTGCAGTTCGGCCATCTGCGGGTTGTTCACCATGAGTACGTTCACCGCCTCGCCCTCTCCGGAGGAGGAGGCGCCTGCTCCGCTGCACCCCGTGAGCAGGGCCATGGCGGCCGTGGCCGCCCCCGCACTCAGGCGGATTCCACGTGGTCGTCGCTGAAGGGGCATGATTTCTCCTGATCGGTCGTAGCGGCTCGGTGATCGGTGGTTCAGGGCATGACGACCCTGCCCCGGCCGGGCGGCCGGGGATCAATGCGCTTATGGGGTAAGGAAGTCGGGCGTCGGTGGGGCGTCGGGGTTCAGACGCGGATCATCTGGGGGCCGAGGAGGGAGTAGCGCTGCGCCTCGGCCGAGGGCAGGCCCGCGTCGGTGACGATGGCCTCGAAGTCGCCGACGTCGGCGAAGCGGCAGAAGCTCACCGCGCCGAACTTCGGATGGATCCCGGCGAAGATCCGCCGGCGGGCGCTCCGCACGGCCTGTGCCTTGACCTCGCTGACCGCGGGGTCGGGCGTGGTCAGTCCGTATTCACGGGAGATGCCGTTCGCGCCGATGTACGCCAGATCGATGACGAAGCCGGCGAGCATCCGGGTGGCCCAGTGGTCCACCGTGGCCATGGTGCCGCCGCGGACACGTCCGCCCAGCAGCAGCACGGAGGTCTTCTCGGCGTCCGCCAGGACGGTCGCCACCGCCAGGGACGCGGTGACGACGGTCAGCGGCCGGTCCCGCGGCAGCGCTTCGGCGACGAGCTTCGGGGTGAAGCCCTCGTCGACGAAGACCGTCTCCGCGTCACCCAGCAGATCGGCGGCGGCCGCCGCGATCCGGGACTTCTGCGGCACGTGACGGGTGGTACGAACGGCGAGCGTGGTCTCGAATCCGGCGGACTCGACGGGGTAGGCCCCGCCGTGCGTGCGCCGGACCAGGCCGTGCTCCTCCAGGGCGTGCAGATCCCGCCTGATGGTCTCCTTGGCCACCCGGAACCGGCCGGCGAGCCGGTTGACGTCGACCGACCCGTCCCGCCGGGCCGTCTCGAGAATGCCTCGTCGGCGTTCCTCGGTGTCCACGACACACTTCCTTGCTTCTGCTGGTGCTGCGAGCCCGGCGTCCGTTCGGGCTCATGCGTCGTTTGTACAAGCAGGCACGGCCGCTCGACCAGGCTCTTCACAGGATCTGCTGTGCCCGTATCTGCCCGTTTCCGCGAAGCCGTCGGCGCTGGTCGGGCCCCATCGGGCTGTCATCGCGGTGGATGGCGCTGCCCGCTTCCCGCCCTGGCGGCGTCCGAACCCTGCCCGCGGGCGGACACTTGGGCCCCGGCGCGATGCGGGCGGCCCGGAATGCGGAACAATCCGAAGGGCTTGAGGATCAATGAATGGCTGACTCCGTCCCTACGTATGCGTAGAGGTGGAGATGGATTTTCCGACGGACATCCAGGAGCACACGTATGAGTGGTACAGCCCAGATCGGCGTCACGGGGCTCGCGGTGATGGGCCGCAATCTCGCCCGTAACTTCGCCCGCAACGGCTTCACGGTGGCCGCGCACAACCGCACAGCGGCGAAAACACGGGCGCTGGTCGAGGAGTTCGGTCACGAGGGCACATTCGTGCCCGCGGAGTCGGCCGAGGAGTTCGTCGCGGCCCTGGAGCGCCCGCGCCGCCTGATCATCATGGTCAAGGCGGGCGATCCGACCGACGCCGTGATCCAGGAGTTCGCGCCGCTGCTGGAGGAGGGCGACGTCATCATCGACGGCGGCAACGCCCACTTCGCCGACACCCGGCGCCGCGAGAAGGAACTGCGGGAGCGCGGCATCCACTTCGTCGGCGCGGGCATCTCGGGCGGCGAGGAGGGCGCGTTGCACGGGCCGAGCATCATGCCGGGCGGCTCCCCCGAGTCGTACGCTTCCCTCAGCCCGCTGCTGGAGAAGATCGCCGCGAAGGCTCCCGACGGCACACCGACCGTCGCGCACATCGGCCCGGACGGCGCCGGCCACTTCGTGAAGATGGTGCACAACGGCATCGAGTACGCCGATATGCAGCTGATCGCCGAGGCGTACCACCTGCTGCGCGCGGTCGCGGGCTACTCCCCCGCGCAGATCGCCGAGACCTTCCGCACCTGGAACACGGGGCGGCTGGACTCGTATCTGATCGAGATCACGGCCGAGGTGCTCGCCCATACGGACGCTGCGACCGGAAAGCCCTTTGTCGACATCGTCGCCGACCAGGCGGAGCAGAAGGGCACGGGCCGCTGGACCGTCCAGATCGCGCTCGATCTGGGTGTGCCGGTCTCCGGTATCGCGGAGGCGGTCTTCGCCCGCTCGCTGTCGGGCCACGCGGAGCTGCGCAACGCCTCGCACACCCTGCCGGGCCCGACGGCCGAGCCGCTGAACGAGGCCGAGGCCGCACGCTTCGCCGACCAGGTCGAGCAGGCGCTGTACGCGTCCAAGATCGTGTCGTACACCCAGGGCTTCCACCAGATCCAGGCGGGCAGCGAGGAGTACGACTGGAACATCGACCTCGGCTCGGTCGCCGCGATCTGGCGGGCCGGCTGCATCATCCGGGCGGCGTTCCTGGACCGGATCCGCAGCGCTTACGACGCACAGCGTGATCTGCCCAGCCTGCTCTCGGACAAGCAGTTCGCCGAGGAGATCGGCGCGGCGCAGGACGACTGGCGCGAAGTGATCGCGTCAGCCGCCCGGCAGGGCGTCCCGACGCCGGGCTTCTCGGCGGCCCTCGCGTACTACGACGCCCTGCGTGCCGAGCGGCTGCCCGCGGCGCTCACCCAGGGCCAGCGCGACTTCTTCGGCGCGCACACCTACCGGCGGACCGATCAGGAGGGTTCGTTCCACACCCTCTGGGGCGGTGACCGCTCGGAGGTGCGCACCGACTGATTCCGCGTCCACGGCGGGCGGGCCACCGGCGGGCGGGTCAGCCCGCCGCCGGTGGCCCGCGGGCGATTCAGCCCGCCGGTCCCGGCGCGGGCTCCGGCTCCGGTACGGGGTCGGGGTCAGGGCCCGGCGGCCTCGGAATGGGGTCGGGCGCGGGTCCGGGCGGGGGCGAGGGAGTCGGCACCGGGCCGGGCAGCGGGCCGGGATCGGGTCCGGGCGGGCCCGGCGTCGGGACCGGCGAAGGGGGTACGGGCGGCTGGGTCATGCCTGCCTCCAGAACGGTACGGAGTGGTGCGTTCCCAATGTCTCCCGTTGCGCGTGCCCACGCGCGCCACGTCCACGCGTCATGATCCGTTCGCGACTGCCTCCGCGGCCGCCCGCAGCCCTTGCCGGGGACTGGAGAGGACCGGGACAGCCGTCCTCGTACGGTCGGCGGCGCCCGCCATCGATGCCTGGGCCAGAACGATGACATCCGCCTCGCGCACCGCGTCGACGGCGGCTGCCACCGCGTTCAGAAAGCCGTCACGGTCGCCCGCCTCGAAGCGCTCCCAGGCACCGTCGACGAGCAGCGTGCGCAGGTCGACATGACGGCCTGCGGCCTCTTCGCGGATCAGCGCGGCTGTCGGGTCCAGGGTGCTGTGCACAGTCGCGACCACGACGACACGCCCCTTTCCGGCCGCCGCCGCGGCCATCGGACGGTCGACCCGCAAAACCGGTACGCCCGGGTCGGCGACGCATGTCTCGGCGACGCCACCGATCGTGGAGCAGGTGCACAGCACCGCGGTCGCACCCTCGGCGACGGCTCCGGCGATCACGGCCGCGACCGCGGGTGCGACCGCCGCGGGGCCTTCCTCGCGAGCCCTTTGCAGTAGTTCCTCGTGGACGAGGTGACGCAGCGCGAGCCCCGGGTGGTCCTCGTCCCGCAGGACTTCGAAGACGGGGACATGGACCGGGGAGGTGTGCAGCAGCGCCAGCATGACCGGCATGCTAACGCCGCTGCTGCGGTCACCAGAGCTGCGGATTCGCCTTCAGCTGCTCCTGCGCGGCCCGTACCGGTTCGGCCGGGGCCTCGGGGGCCTCGTCGGGGTGACGGAGGGCCCACTCGGCGGCGTACGGACACAGCGGTACGACGGGAACGCCCGCACGTGCCGCCATCGCGTAGAACTCCCGTACCAGCGCGCTCGCGATGCCCTTGCCCTCGTGCCCCGGCTCCACCACGGTGTGCACGGCGACCAGGGCGGCCGGGGTCGCGTCGAGGGTGAAGTAGACGATGCGACCGGCGACCTGGCCGTCCTCGTACGCCTGGAGGAGTCCCTCCGGACGGTTGTCGCGGATATCGGGATCTGCCATGGCGGGTGCCTCCTTCGGTCGGGCCCGGACTTCGGGGAACGGTCACACGGCGGCATACGGCGACGCGTCGCGTACGGCGACACCTCGGCGTGCTGATCGGACACCGGCGTGAGGTCAGACGACGGCGTGCGGGCTGCGTTCCGTCCGGCTGCCGGGCACCGGTGCGGAGGCGTCCGAGCCGAGGGCGACGATCCGGTTCTCCGCGTCGACATGGACGACGCTGGGCACCAGGGTGCGCGCCTCGGCGTCGTCGACCTGGGCGTAGCTGATCAGGATCACCAGATCGCCGGGGTGCACAAGGTGAGCGGCCGCGCCGTTGATACCGATGACTCCCGAGCCGCGCTCGCCCTCGATGACGTACGTCTCCAGCCGGGCGCCGTTGGTGATGTCGACGATGTGGACGAGCTCGCCGGGGAGCAGATCGGCGGCTTCCATCAGCGCGGCGTCGACGGTGACCGAGCCGACGTAGTGCAGGTCGGCCTGGGTCACGGTGGCCCGGTGGATCTTGGACTTGAACATGGTACGCAACATCGAGGCACTCCCGAATCTATGCTCCCTGCCTGCATTTTTGCAGGTCAAGGGCGGTTTCCATACCCAATCACGAGTCGCGTCCTCGGGCAGATTCACGAGGTTTTCAGGACTCATGCTGACCGATTGCCGACTTGTCCGACACCACGTCAGTTGGGTGCGGAGGCGCTGTCGGCAGCCTTCCGCCCCACCCCACGTGGACCGCCCCAGCCTACGCAACCACTCCTGGGATGCCCAGCCGTGGGTGGGAGCGGGCGACCGGGGTAGGGGTGTGACCGAGAGGCGCCCCCGCCTCCGTGGCCGAACCCGCCATCGAACCCGCCATCGAACCCGAGCGTGTGTGCGCCTGACCCAGGCTTCTGCCGTCAGGCGCCTTTGCTCAGCCTGCTATCGGCCGGGCCTGCCGGCAGGTCCCCAGCCCGGCACCGTGCAGGGTTCCCAGGCGGGCGATGACCGGCACGAAAACGCGGGCACGGACCTGGTCGCGGTAGATGTCGTGGACGTGTCTGCGGAGCGCGGCTCGATCAGCGGCCCGGCCGAAGTGCCGACGCCTCCCTCCACGGCTTCCCCGCCCCTGGGCCTCAGGGGGCGATCTTGTCCAGGCGGGCAGACAATGAGCGCCAGGGACCCGCTCGCGGCTGTGGCGGGATGTGTGGTTCTGCGGTCTGGAGGTCGTGGGACATGGGTTCGGTGGGGCCATGACGGTCGAAGGGCAGACTCCTCAAGTCGGCGCATGCCTTCCCGTCGAGGGCTTGAGTCGCCGCCCCGGGCCGGTGGAGCGCGCCGATCCCACAGCACCGCCGAACCTCCCGTCACCCGGCTCGCACGACGAACTCGCGTCCGTCCGGAACATGGTGGCACGGCTGAGTGCTGCCTACCCCTCGGTCGACGCGGTCACCGTCGAGGCGACGGTCAGGACCGCGTACGACTCGTTCCACCAGGCCAGGGTCAGAGCCTACGTCCCGATCCTGGTCGAACGCCGGTCCCGGAGGGTGCTCAGTGCCGCCTGCCGCACCGCTCCCGGTCAGGCCAACGACGGCAGGGCGGCTGCGGCCGGCCCAGAGCCGGACGCAGCCGCCCGCGCGGGTGGTGGAGGTCGTGAACGCTCCGACGGCCCCGGAAGCGGTGAGGAGCGGGCCATGACCGTCCTGGCCCCCGAAACGCGCCGTGCTCACCCCCGACCAGCGAAGGACTGATGGGCGATGTCGGACGAGAGAGCCGAACGCATCGCGGATTTCATCGAGCCACTACGGGTGGAACCGGGGTCGAAGGTGCGCCTGGACCGGGACTTCGATCCTCGCTACAAGGCCGGCCTGAAGAAGCGGGACGGGATCGAGCTGCTGCGGACCGGGGTGTCGTTGCTGGCCGAGTACCAGGAGCGGCTGGCTGCCCAGGACACGTACGGCGTGCTGCTCTGTCTCCAGGCACTCGACGCCGGAGGCAAGGACGGGACGATCCGCCACGTGATGAGCGGCGTCAATCCCCAGGGCGTACGGGTCAGCAGCTTCAAGGTGCCCTCCGCCGAGGAACTCGACCACGACTACCTGTGGCGTTACGCCCGGCGGCTGCCCACGCGCGGCGAGATTGCCATCTTCAATCGCTCGCACTACGAGGAGGTTCTCGTCGTGCGGGTCCACCCCGAGAACCTGGTCCGGCAGAAGCTGCCGGAGAACGCACGTGGGCCGGGCCTGTGGGACCGGCGCTACCGGGAGATCAACCACTGGGAGCGCTACCTCACGGACAACGGGTTCAAAGTGGTGAAGATCTTCCTGAACCTGTCCAAGGAGGAGCAGCGCACCCGCTTCCTGAAGCGGATCGACCTGCCGGAGAAGAACTGGAAGTTCTCTGCGGCCGACGTCCGGGAGCGGCGCCGGTGGGACGACTACCAGGACGCGTTCTCCGAAATGCTGTCGGCCACGAGTACGAAGTGGGCGCCGTGGTACGTCGTGCCGGCGGACCGGAAGTGGTTCGCGCGGATCTGCGCGGCGGCGGTCCTCGCGCACGCCCTGATGGACATCGATCCTCGGTACCCCGACGTGGGGGAAGAGGCGCGGAAGGATCTGCTCGTCACCAAACGGGAGCTGGAGCAGGAAGCCCCAGCCGGGGCCCCGGCCGATCCGTACGCCGACCGGCATCCGTCGGCCGCGCGAGCCACTGGGCGCAGCGACGGGCCGACGGGGACCAGAGGCACGTCCGGCGTCGGGCGGCCGACGAAGAAGAAGCGCGGCTAGGTGTACTGCCCAGGCAGGTTGGTTGAGTTTGTGCGACGACACGCATACGGGCCTCACCATTCGCGTGCCGCCCTTCGCCGTGCACGAACTCCCGACTCCCGTGGTGCCGGCCGGAGAGGACCGGGAGCAGCGAGGCAGAACGGAAGGACGGTCTGTGACAAACCAGCACAAGAGACGCAAGCTTCTCTCCCGGTTGCGGGCTGTTCCCGGGATCCGTGCGGTGTCGTCCTACCGGCGCGAGTGGCTGGTCAAGGACCTGGTTGCGGGAGTCGTCCTGACCACGCTGCTGGTGCCGCAGGGCATGGCGTACGCCGAGTTGGCGGGCCTGCCGCCCATCACCGGCCTGTACACGACGATTCTCTGCCTGCTCGGATACGCGGTGTGCGGGCCGTCCCGGATCCTGGTGCTGGGCCCGGATTCCTCGCTGGGGCCGATGATCGCCGCCACCGTGCTTCCCCTGGTGGCGGCCGACGGGGATCCTGACCGGGCTGTCGCGCTGGCATCGATGCTCGCGCTCATGGTGGCGACCATCATGATCCTGGCCTCGGTGGCGAAGCTCGGTTTCATCGCCGATCTGATCTCCAAACCGACGATGATCGGCTACATGAACGGCCTGGCCCTGACCATTCTGATCGGTCAGCTGCCCAAGCTGCTCGGCTTCAAGGTCGAGGCGGACAACCTGATCGGCGAGTGCGTCGGCTTCGTGCAGAAACTCGCCGACGGGGCGGCGGTGCCGGCCGCCGCCGCGGTCGGCGGCTGCGGGATCGTCCTGATCCTGGTCCTGCAGCGCCTCGTGCCGAAGGTCCCCGCGGTGCTCGCGATGGTGGTCCTGGCGATCGCCGCGGCCACTGTCTTCGACCTGGGTGAGCACGGCGTCGGATTGGTCGGAGAACTACCCGAGGGTTTCCCGCCGTTCACGATCCCCGATGTGCGGCTCGCCGACCTACCGCTGCTGCTCGGCGGTGCGCTGGGCATCGCTCTGGTGTCCCTGGCCGACACGATCTCCAACGCATCGGCCTTCGCGGCCCGCACGGGGCAGGAGGTCCGCGGCAACCAGGAGATGGCGGGGGTCGGTGCGGCCAACCTGGCGGCCGGTCTCTTCCAGGGCTTCCCGGTCAGCACGAGCGGATCCCGTACGGCGGTGGCGGAGCGCGCGGGGGCCAGGAGTCAGCTCACCGGGGTCGTCGGAGCGGCGCTCATCGTCCTCATGCTCGTGCTGGCTCCGGGCCTGTTCCGCAATCTCCCCCAGCCGGCCCTTGCCGCCGTGGTCATCACCGCGTCACTGTCCCTGGCCGACGTCCCGGGGGCAGTACGGCTGTGGCGACAGCGCCGGACGGAGTTCCTGCTGTGCTTCGCGGCCTTCGTCGGCGTGACCCTGCTCGGCGTGCTGCTCGGGATCGCCATCGCCGTGGCCCTGTCCGTCCTCAACGTCTTCCGGCGCGCCTGGTGGCCGTACAACACCGTGCTGGGGCGGGTGCAGGACCTGGAGGGCTACCACGACGTCCGCTCCTACCCGCAGGCCGAACAGCTGCCGGGCCTGGCGATCTACCGGTTCGACGCCCCGCTCATCTTCGCCAACGCCAGGGCCTTCCGCGACGAGATCCTGCGACTGGCCGACGCGGACCCACGGCCGAGCTGGATCGTGGTCGCGGCGGAGCCCATGACCGACGTGGACACCACCGCCGCCGACGTTCTGACGGAGCTCGACGAGACGCTCAACGCAGACCACGTACACCTCGTGTTCGCCGAGCTCAAGGACCCCGTGCGGCGCAAGATCGAACGGTACGGGCTCACCCGCACCATCGACCCGCGGCACTTCTTCCCCACCGTGGAGGCCGCCGTCGCCGCCTTCCGCCTGCACACCGGAGCGGAGTGGACGCCCCTCACCACCGCCGAACAGCCCGCCCGGCCCAAACCCGACGCCCCTGCTCCTCCGCCCGCCAACGAGTAGTGACCGCCCTCCGGATGGGAGAAATCCGGTGGTCTCCCGGACGACGAACCCGGGCGTCGCCGCACCCGTAGCGCACCCGTACCGCACGCCGTTCGTCCGCCGGACCGACACCAGCCGTTGATCAAGCGGCACCGCGCCCTGCCGCGACCCGCCCCATCGTCAGCGCCAGACGCCGCACCCGGCGCCAGTCCATCGGCGGCGCGCCGTGCGGCACGCCGGGCCGGTGCCGGGGCACGCGCACGCGCAGAGCGCCGGACGCGAGACGACAGTGCACCGGAGTAGGCAGCATCAAGGCCTCGCCGTCGACACCGACCGGGATGACGGGAGCGTCGGCGTCGACGACGACCTCTCGGGCGGTGACCTCCGTCAGCCCGCGGCCCTGCCCGCCCCGCATCAGGAGCTCCGTCGCTTCGGCGGCGTTGCCGACGGCGACACCAAGCACCCCCAGCTCGCCGGAGTCCAGACGCTCTCGGCGCCCCAGTCCCGCCGGGTCGCCACTCTCATAGGGGTTGTTGCTCACCAGCACGGCCTGGGTACCGTCCATGGTCACCGAACCGGCACGGACACTCAGCCGCGCGCCGCTGCGGCGAGTCAGCAGATCCGGCAGCATCTCCAGGATGGTGCGGGCCTTGTCGTCGCGATAGGCGGGACTCTGCACGATTTCCGCGTACACGCCGAACGAGGCGTTGTTGATGAAGGCGCGCCCCGCGCTTCGGTCCGCAGGCTCTCCCGCATGGAGGTAGCCGAGGTCGACGCGCAGCTCGACGCCGTCGGTCAGTGCCTCCAGACACCTGGAGGGATCCTGCCGGTCCAGGCCCAGATCCATGGCGAAGTGGTTGCGGGTGCCGGCGCTGATCACCATGAAGGGAATGTCGTGCTCTGCGGCCACACGAGCGACCAAGGCCTGCGTACCGTCACCACCCGCGACGCCGAGCAGGTCGGCTCCATCCTGGACGGCCCGCCGCGCCAGCTCGGCCACATCCTGCCGCCGGTCCGGATCCAGCACGACGACCTCGGCCCCCAGTGCCCTGGCTCGCTCCGCCAGATGAAACCTCTCGACCTTTCCGCCACCTGAGTGCGGATTCATGATCAGGAACGGTCGCGCGGCCCGGCTGACGGAGCACTCCGGCATGCTCGGTGCGGTGTCTTCGACAAGTGCAGCCCTGCCTGCGGAAACGGCCAGCGCCCACAGGCCGAGCGAGACCAGCACGACCCACAGCAGCCCGGCGGCCGCGTACAGAACCAGGACACCGAGCGGCGCGACGACCACCAGCAGCACGGCCAGCACCCTGATCCAGCCGGTGTGGGTGAGCATCCACCACCCGCCGGCCGCCGTGAGCGCCAGCCCTGCCCACCCCACCCCCATGAGCACGAGGCTTCCGAGCCCGGCGAAGACCACCAGCACCAGAAGCGCCGCTGCGCCCGCCGCCAGGGCCAGTCGCGCGGTCCAGCGCCTGCTCATGGGACAACCTCCCGCCGCTTCACCGAGTACCGGACAGGAATCTCGACCACTGCGCGCCTGGTGAGCCGACTTCCCGTGGAGATGGACGTCCGCAGGCATCCACTTCAGGATACGAGCGGTCACCCTGCGCGGCATGCGGCCTGAGCAACAACGAGGCGTGCCGGATCATCGGTATCAACCCGAAGACCGGGCGGCGATGGCGCCACGGCCGCAGCGCCGACCACAAGCAGAAGGCGAGCGCGGGCTTCTTCAGCCACCCCGGGTACGGGCTACTCCCCGGTGGCGTCCGCGCGGGCCTCGCCGGACTGCGCGGCGGACTGCCTCGAGGCCCGCTTGCCCAGCACCGCGGCCGCGGCGAGCGCGCTGCCGAGGAAAGCCACGGCCACCACCCACGGCTGGTCGAGGCGGTGATCGGTCGCGTGGTCGAGGGAGTAGCGGCCGGCCCCGGCGAGTCCGATGGCGGCCGAGGTGAAGCCCAGGAAGGCCGGGTACTCAAAGCCTCCGGCCTGGTTGAAGAACCCGGCGGGCACGTGCACCGCCACCGCGCCGGCCATGGCGCCCGCGGCCGCGGCACCGGCCGCCGGGGTGGCCAGGCCCAGCGCGAGCAGTGCGCCACCGCCCGCCTCGCCGAGCCCGGCGGCGACGGCGCTCTCCCGGCCCGGGTGGAATCCCATGGCCTCCATGCCCTTCGCCGTGGCGTCCAGCCCGCCACCCCCGAACCAGCCGAACAGCTTCTGCGAGCCATGTGCCGCGAGGACCGCGCCGGTGCCGACGCGCAGTACGAGCAGTCCGAGGTCACATCGGTTGATG
Organism: Streptomyces sp. NBC_01750; assembly: GCF_035918095.1. Taxonomy (NCBI): domain Bacteria; kingdom Bacillati; phylum Actinomycetota; class Actinomycetes; order Kitasatosporales; family Streptomycetaceae; genus Streptomyces; species Streptomyces sp. NBC_01750. Next base: position 7,634,383 of record NZ_CP109137.1, on the reverse strand, counting down.
CAGGCCATGGGGTCTCCCGGATCGGACACGGTGGGGTGGACGGCGTACGGGATCCACTCTCGCCCGGTTCGGGCCGCCGTACCCCGTGCTGCTGCGCCGTACGGGTGATGCGGGCTCGTGATCCACTGGCCGGAACCATGCGGTAGATTTTGCGCGCCCTTGACCAGCGTCAACTACTCGACATGGAGACCGGCCCCTCAATGAGTGACATCGTCAACGGACTTGGCCGCGCGAGCGCGTACGGCGCCCTCGGTGTGGTCCTCCTGATCCTCGGCATAGTCCTGATCGACGTGCTGACGCCCGGGAAGCTCGGCAGGCAGATCTGGGAGGACCGCAACCGCAACGCCGCGCTGCTGCTCAGCTCGGCTCTGCTCGGTATCGGCGGCATCGTGTTCACGTCGATCTGGACGACGTACGACAACTTCGGCAAGGGTCTCGCCTCCACTGCCGCGTTCGGTCTGCTGGGCCTGGTGATGATGGCTGTGGCGTTCCTGGTGGTGGACCTGGTCACGCCGGGCAAGCTCGGCGCGACGCTGGTCGAGGTGGAGCCGCACCCGGCGGTGTGGGTGACCGCCTCCTGCAATCTCGCCGTGTCCGCGATCGTCTCGGCGTCCATCGCCTGAGGTCTGCAAACAGAGCGGATACACACCGCGATCAGCAGGCCGGTTGATATTCTCGGAGCTCGCCCGGGGCACCCGGGCGGGGGCTTTCGGGGGGAATCATGAAGCCGCGTCTGGTGTTTGTGCACGGCATCGGCGGTCCGCGGGACGCCGCCGCCGAACTCGACGCCTGGTTACGCGCGTTGGCCGACGGCGCCCGCTCCGCGGGCCATTCGCGCCGGGTCCTGGATCTGGTGCGGGGCTGGGCGGCGGATGCCCGATTCGCGTACTACGCCGATCTGTTCCCTTCGAGCGGCGCCCAGGGTGCGAGGGGCGGCCCCGAGTCGGACGAGGAGACGCGGCTGGTCGGCCAGTGGCTGCTGGAAGCCGTCGCCGAACGGCTGGCCGAGCCCGGCACCGACGAAGAGGTGCGCATGCTGCGCCACGCCCGGGCCCAACTCGTCCCCGAGGGCGCATCGCAGGGCCTCGGTGAGGCCGGCCGGCATGTGCTCGACGCCGCGAACACGCTGCTGTCGCTGCCCGGGCTGCGCACCTTCGGCGGCTGGGCCGGCGCCCAGCTGATGGTCCTCCAGCTGCGCCAAGTGGCCCGCTATCTGCGCCGCGCCGAACCGGACGAGGAGGGCCTGACCCTCGACACACGCATCCGCCGCCGCGTCGAGGAGGCACTGGACCCCGCCGGGCTCACCATCGTCGTCGCCCACTCTCTGGGCACCGTCGTATCGCTGGAGACGCTGCACACATACCAAGGGCGCGTGCCGCTGCTGGTCACCCTCGGTTCGCCGATGGGGATGCGCACGGTGGTGCAGCCCAAGGTGCGCCCGCAGCCGTTGCGGGTGCCCGGCATTGTCGAGCGGTGGCTCAACTTCTGGGACCGGGACGACTTCATCGCGGGACGGCCGCGGCTGGAGAAGTTCGTACGGCCCAACGACCGGTCCGTACTGCCCGTCAGCAGGCGCATCGACTCCGACGGCGTGTGGGTGCACCCCGCCGCCAAATATCTCGCGCAGCCCGCCATCGCCGGACCGGTCGTCGAGGCGATCGAGGCAGCCACGATCGCATGACAGCGCCCACTCCCCGCCGCCACACTCTGGTCATCGCGCCGCAGTGCGCGGAGTTGGGGCTGCTCGACGGTCTGGAGGAGGTGGCGCGGTCTCTGCACGGCTCGTTCACGGACCGCTGGACGGGCGGGTGCACTCCGGCCACCGCGTCGTCACTGCTGTACGGCCCGACCGTCGGCCAGGCGCAGATCGAGGCCGCGATCCGCGGCGCTGCCCAGCGGGCGGGCGAAGCGGGTGCGGTGCTCGTCCTCGCATTGATCGGCCACGGCATCACGCCCGGCCAGAACCCCACGCTGTATCTGATGGCGGGCGACTCGCGGGCCGATGTGATCGGCTCCGCGGTCAACGTCGGGGAGCTGCTGACCCAGGTCCTTGAGACACCGGGACTGCCCGGCGTGATCGCGCTTGTCGACACCTGCCACGCCGGGGGCGCCACGCCTGACCTCAAAGCGCTGGACGCCGGGTTGCGCCAGGGCGCGACCCGGTTCTCGCTGCTGATGTCCGTCGGTGCCGCGCAGACCGCGTACCGGCTCGGCTTCACCCGGGGCCTCGTCCATGTGCTCGCCGAAGGCGTCAGCGGCGCGGGCGAGTTCCTGCGGCCCGCGGTTGTGCTCGATGCCGTACGGGACGCCGTCCCGGGCCAGGACGCGCGCCTCGTGGAGTACGACGGCGCGCAGTTCGGCGAACGCCCCTGGCTCGCGCGCAACGCCGGCCACCTCCTGCGGTCCGGGTCGGTGCTCGGGCCGCTGGCGACCGAGGAGCTCGACCAGGCGCTGGAACCGCTCGGCGGCGCTGCCCTGCTGACCGCGCCCGTCACCGGTGCCGATGTGCTGGAGCGGCTGCGCGTCAGCCTGCGCGAGCGTGCTCCAGGGAGCGCCGCCGAGCTGGCCTGGGCGCTGCGCGTCGTCGACGGTCTGCTCGACGGCCTGCGCACCATTGACCTGCTCACTTCCTGGCCGGGCCGGCCGCTTACGTCCGAGCGGCTGCGGCGTGCGATGTCGGCCGCGGCGGGCCGGTCCGGTGCACGGCTGCCCGACGCCTCGGGGAGCGAACTGCTGCGGGACGCCGTGGAGTACCTGCGACTGCGCGCCCCGCGTGTCGACGAGACGCGCACCACTCCCCTGGCGGCCTTCGTCGCGGCGCTCGCCACCGAGGACCAACCGGCCCCGGACAGTCCCCGGCTCACCGCCTGGGCGCACTCCGTCGGCGCCGAAGTCGAACTCAACGACGCCTTTGAGGCGTTGCGGCAGCAGGGCACCAGATCGCGACTGCGACTGGTGGTCAGCCTGCATGCCGCAGTGGCCGACGAATGGCCTGAGACCCTCGACGCCTGGCTTCTCGACCGCGGCGATGTGCACGCACACAAGGAGTTCGGCTGCACCCCCGACCAGACCGGGGTCGAGCAGCGGCTGGTCGGCGTGCTGAAGTGGGCCTCCCTGCAGGCGAGAAGGACGGGAGTACGGCTGCAGCGGGTCGAGGTCGCCGCCTCCGCCGCGCTGCTGCTGCGCTGGCGGCCCGAGGAGACGGACTTCGGCGAGCGGCTCGGTGTCGCGTACGACGTCGTACTGCGCTGGAGCGAGCGGCTGTGCCCGCCGGACCATCTGTGGTGGATCAATGAACGGGCCAGGGAGAAGCTCGAGGCGATGAGCGCGTGCGGAGCGGGCGGCGCGCCCGTGGACTGGCTCGGCGAGCAGGAGACCGGACAGGCCCAGGAGCTCAGGAAGCGGCTCGGGCACGGCGCGTACGCGCGAGCGGTCGCTCTGGAGCACCGGCCGGCGCGGTTCGAGCAGGTGATGGAGGTGCTCCTGGCGTACGCCCCGATCGTGCTGTGGCCGGGCGGCGACGGCACAGTGCCCGACAGGTCCCGGGACAGCCTCGACAGGTTCTGGCATCTGCTGCCCACGGAATTCAGCGAGGCCTACCGCCGCAGCTGGGGAAACACGCCGGCCGAACCGGACGGCCGGGAACATCTGGCGCAGTGGCGCTCGGTGTGGCACGACGCCGAATGGCTCGACTTCTGCGACTGGTTCGAGCAGTTCACTACCGAGGGGGAGAACTCCGCATGACCTGGCAGCCTTTCTACGTCGGGGACGGCACGCCGCGCGATGTCGACCTCGGCGAGCCGCCTCCGTGGCGGAGCTTCCCCCGGCAGGCCCTGCACAAGCAGTTCCAGCCGCCGCCCGGTCTGGTCAAGGCGGTCAACGCCGCGCTGGCGCTGCGCCGGCCGCTGCTGGTGACGGGCGCGGCGGGTTCCGGCAAGTCCACGGTGATCGAGCAGGTCGCGACGGAGCTGAAGCTCGGCGACGTACTGCGCTGGCACATCACCTCGCGAAGCACCCTTACGGAGGCGCTGTACCGGTACGACGCTCTGGGCCGCATCCACGCCCAGCGGCTCGACGGCCCCGGCGGCAGCGACGACATCGCGCCCTTCCTGCAGATGGGCCCGCTGGGCACGGCACTCCTCCCGGCCGGGCGTCCGCGGGCGCTGCTGATCGACGAGATCGACAAGAGCGATCTGGATCTGCCGAGTGATCTGCTCGACGTGCTGGAGCGCGGAGAGTTCGAGATCCCCGAACTCGCCCGGTACAAGAGTGAGATCGTCGAGGTGCGCGAGTGGGACGGCGAGGCTCGCCGCCCGGTGGAGCGCGGGCTCGTCCAGTGCGACAGCTTCCCGTTCATCGTGATGACAAGCAACGGCGAACGGGACTTCCCCGCGGCCTTCCTGCGGCGCTGCATCCGCTACACCATGCCGCAGCCGACGGTCGACGCGCTGCGCCGGGTGGTCGAGGCGCATCTGCGGATCGGTACGGATACGGAACGGTCCGGGGCGGTCGACCTGCTGATCGAGGCCTTCGTCGGGCGTGTAGCGGCGGGCGAGAGCCTGGCGATCGACCAGCTCCTCAACGCCGTACACCTGCTGAGCGGCGGCAGTGCTCCTGCCGGAGAGGACAAGCAGGAGGTCATGGACCTGGTCCTGCGCGAGCTGTCGCGTGCCTGAGGAGGCGTCGCTGGCGCGGGCGGTGGCGGCGCTGCGGGCCGCGGCGCCGGAGCTGGACGGGACTGCGTTGGCCGATGCGCTGTGGCTGGCGTCCCGGATGGCGGAGAACGGACAGGCGGAGGCGGTGTCCGGTGCGCCTTCGCCGGAACAGTCCACCGACGCGGCTCGCGCACCGGAGCCGGTGGCGGAGGCTGCCGCGCCGCCGTCATCGGGTGCGGGAACCACTGCCCCCGAGCGTCCCCTGCACGAGCGGCTCGCCGGCGCGAGCTCGCGCATCCGGGGCGACGCGGTGGCCGCGCCACGGGCCGCGGGCCTGCCGCTGGCGCTGGAGGTGACCCGCGCCCTGCGGCCGTGGAAGCGAACGTGGCGTCAGGGCCGTCGGGCCGCACTGGACATCGACGCCACGGTGGACGGCTATGCGCGCAGCGGGGAACTGATCCCGGCGTTCAACGCGGCGCCGGAGCGGTGGTTCGACCTCGTACTCGTGGTGGACCGCTCCCCCGCGATGCAGGTGTGGCAGGAGACGATCGCCGACTTCGCCGCCGTACTGGACCGCCTCGGCGCGTTCCGTACGCTTCAGGTGCGCTATCTCGGCTTCGGGGACGATGGTCCCGAACTCCGGGACACAAACGGTCGGTTGACCGGCCCGGGACAGCTCCGGGCGCCCGACGCGCGTCGGCTGGTGGTAGCCGTGTCCGACTGCGCGGCACCGGGCTGGCGAGAGCCGACGGTGTGGCGGCAGCTGCGGGAGTGGTCGCTGTCGACGCCGGTCGCGCTGCTGAATCCCCTGCCGACGAAGCTGTGGCGCAGGACGGGTCTTGATCTGCCGACGGTGCGGGTCGCGCCGGGCGCTCCGGGATCGGTCAATTCACATCTGGTCTTCGATCCACCGCCATTGCTGCCCGACGGGGACGAGGGCGCCTGGCTGCCCATCCCCGTGCTGTCGCTGTCCCCGCACTCACTGGACCGCTGGTCGCGGACACTGATGCGCGCGGCCCCGGAGGGATGCGGTGCGGTACTGGTCCCGCCCGGTGGCCGCACGGCGACTCGTCGCCGAGCTTCTCGTTCGGCGGCTGCCGACGCCCGTGCCGATGGCTTCCTGCGTACGGCTTCGCCCGCGGCGGCGCGCCTGGCTGTGCTGGGCTCCGCCTTCGACAGGCTGAGCATGCGCCTGCTGCATCTCATCCGCCAGGAGCTGGTGCCCGAGGCGGCAACGGCGGATGTCGCGGAGCTGCTCACCAGCGGGCTCTTCTCGCTCGGCACGGATCTCGGAGGAACGGTCGAGCTGGCCCTGCCCGAAGAGGTACAACGACGGCTGAGGCGGGAGCTCGCGGAGCACGACGTGTGGCGTATCAACCGGGCGCTGAGCCGGCATGTGTCGTCCCAGGGGGACGGGGGCGGGCAGCTTCCGTCGGTGGCGCACGACCCGGACGGAAGGACAGAACTCCCGGCGGAACTCCAGCCGTTCGGGCAGGCGTCGCGGCGGACGCTGGAGCTGCTGGGGCTGCCGGCGGAGGTCCGCGAGCCCCGTCGGGCGGGATCGGGACGTCCGATGCCCACTCAACTTCCGGCAGAGTCGGCTGAGTTCTTCATCGACCGGAAAAGACCTCTTCAGGAACTGCTGCGCATCCTCACACCGCACCAGTCCCCGGTGGTGTGCATCGGGGCCGCCGGCGGTGCTCCCGGCGCCGGGAAGACCACGCTCGCCATCCGCGCTGCGCATCTGGTGAAGCAGCACTTCCCGGACGGCCAGCTCTTCGTGGACCTGCGGGGTTCAGGTTCCCGTCCGTTGGATCCGTCGTCCGTGCTGGTCGGCTTTCTGCAGGCCTTGGGCGTTCCGCTCGAATCGCTTCCGGCGGACCGGGACGAGCTCTCCGATCTCTACCGGACGACCATGGCGGGGCGCCGTGTGCTGGTCGTACTCGACAACGCCCACGACGCCTCTCAAGTCGCTCCGCTGCTGCCCGACGCCGGAACTCCCGGCTGTGCGGTCGTCGTCACCAGCAGGACGGCGATGCCTGACTGCGCCACGCATGTGGTCCAACTCGGCCCGCTGACTGACCAGTCTGGGGTAAGCCTGCTGAGCCACCTGATGGGGAAGAGGCGGAACTACCTGGCACTCGACGACGGCGTCGAAATTGTTCGGGGTTGTGGCGGATGGCCGCTGCCCATTGCGCTGATCGCCAAGTGGATCGCCGTCGGACGTACACCTCCTGCGAACCGGATCGCCCCGGGGCTCAAGAGCACCGACCCCACCGATTCGGCCTTGGACGCCGCACTCAAGCTGCACTTCAGCCATCTGGACCCCGGGCTCGCGCGGGCTTTGATGCAGCTCGCGCTGATAGACACCGCGCAGCTGACGATTCAGGAGATCGCCGCCGTGGTCGACATGCCTCTCCGGTCGGCCGTCGAGACCGTCAACGAACTTGTCCTTCAGGGGCTGCTGGAGCGCTCCGGACTGCCTGATCGATACCCGTACCAATTCCACGACGAAGTACAGCGCTTCACCCGGCAGCGGGCCTGGGGCGAGTCGGATGCCATGGAACGGCTCCTCAGCCTCTACGGCAGGGAGGCCGTGCGTGCCTGCACGGCGGACCGCCCGGGTGATCTGCTCGCCGACCGCCTGGGGCTCGTCGGCTCCGACAAGGCCGCCGTCGCGAGGGGCACCGGCCTGGAGCGGCTCCTTGAAGAGTTGCCCCATGTGCTGACCGTGCTCTCCGCCGACGACGTCGGCCGCAGCGTCGCCCCGCGCATCCGGGCGAATCTGCTCCTGCTGCTCAAGGGTCTCGCAACCTCCCCCCTCCACGCGGCGCAGTACCGCGGCGCCGCGCTCACCATCTCCGACGACGCCATGACGGCCGGGGACGACGTGAGCCGTGCGAGGGCTCAGGTCGCCCTCGCCCACAGCCTTTTCTCAGCGGGGCTGATGTCGGAGGCGCGGGCCGCCCTGGAGACGGCGGTTGGTGTGGAAGATCCCGCGACAGCAGGGACCGTCGCCCATCTCTTCGGGGCCATCGCGCAGCGGGAGGGCGACTACGCGCGCGCGGCGGACCACTACACACGGGCGCATGCCATCGCCGGTTCCTGCCGTGACCGGTTCGCGGAGGCGGCGGCGCTCGACAGCCTTGCCCGGCTCCACCTGGAGCACGGGGCGGCCGCTCACGCGGTCGATGCGGCCACCGGCGGGCTGGAGCTCCTGCGAGCATTGGGCATGTCGCTCCGCGTCGCCGAGCTGCTGGGTGTGCTGTCCGACGCACACCACCGACTCGGCCATCACACTGAGGTGTTGGAGTGCCTCTCCGAGGCCGTGAGGCTGTTCCGGGAACATCGCAGTCACCAGGCCGTAGGCCTGGCGCTGCTGCACATGGCCCAGACCCACCTGGACGTGGGCGATCTTGAGTCGGCGCACAGTGCCGCCCAGGCGTCGGCGTTGACACTCGTGCAGACCGGCAGCGCCTCACAGGAGGCGGAGGCCCTGACCGTACTGGGGCATATCCTCCATCGCTCGGGTGACACGGACACCGCCCGACAGCGCTGGCGAGAGGCGCTGGCGCTCCTCCTGACGACCGGTGACAGCGGCCGGGTAGCGGAGCTCCAAGAACTGCTGGGGCTCGAGCAGGCGGAGCCGCCGCCAGTCGCCGTCCCGGAACAACCCCGGCCCACGGTCGTCGCCGTCGACGTCCAGGACTTCGCCACGTTCCGGAGCGCGGACCGACCGATCCTGCTCGATACGCTGGACGAGGTCCTGGCCGCTGTCGGCGTGGACACGAGTCGGCGCAGGCCACGCTTCTGGGACGGCACGGTCGTCCTCGCCGTCGACGCGGACGTACCGATCGCTCATATCCTGACCGGGCTGGTGGACGACCTGCCGAGGGTTCTCGACGCCGTCAACGAACGGCGGGGCTCTCCCCGGCTCAGCCTGCGGGTCGCAGTACACGCCGGTGGGGTGAGGAGCGGGGTGACGGGGCTTGCCGTGGACACGGCACTCAAGCTGCTCCGCTGCGATGACCTCGACAGCGTTGCACGAGCGTCGGGCGCTCCCCGCACGCTGTGTGTCTCAGCGACAGCCATGGAGGACGCTCTGCGACACCCCGGCACCACCTTGTCGACGGAGCGTTTCGCGAAGCTTCGCATCAACGACGAGAGCGGCACGCTGAAAGCGTGGCTCCAAATCCCGGACCCCGGACCGCCGATGGACGAAGAACTCCAGCGCCTGCGCGAAGCGTTGCAGGCCGAGGATCCGGACGGACGCCGCCTGGCGAATGTGCTCAGGGACTGCATCGACAAGGCCCTCGACGGCCCCCGGACCGGTCGCTTCGACGTCGAAGAGCTGACGTCCTCCGAGCACGGCCGCCTTTCCGAGTCCGTGGAACTGGCCGTACGCGCAGGGTTCGACCTGCCGGACATCCCATTCGACGTCCACTTCACGCTCTATGGGCCCCAGGGGTTGTTCTTGCCTGAGGCGCAGGCCGGGCTCTCGCTCGCCCTGTACGCCAACGAAGGGAATTCCACGTGGTGGGCCGGGCTGATCCGGGCAGGACACGGGTTGCCGGCAGACGTGGTCGACCAGGACGGGAAGCGAGCCCTCCCCCGTGATGCCGACCCTCACGTGGAATGGCTCCATCGCAGAGCCGAGCTCCCTGAGAACCTCCTGTTGCACCTCCCCGAAGCAGACCGTACGGCGATCCTGTCCATGCCGACCGGCACCACCCGGACGTCCGAGCTCTTCAGGCGGGTGACTGGCCGCAGGATCACCACCGCCACGCTGCGTACGGTGACCGGACTCCGCGACATCTCCCGGCGGGTCCGCGAGGCGCGCCGCTTGCTCGACAGCGAAGGCATGGTGATCCTCAGCCATCTGCCGGATGACCGTGAGCTCTGCCGCGAGTGGGGACTTCCGGTCGCCGAACCGGGCGAGTGGGTGAGCGTTCGAAGGCCCTGACCGGGACAGCCTCACGTGTTCCAGAAGTGATGCATGGCGTACGAACTCCACGGCCGCCACCTCTCCGCGTCCTGCGCCGCCACCCCGGCGCGACGCATCCCCTCCCGGACCGCCACGTCCTCCGCCAGGAGTACATCCGGGTCGCTGAGGGCCCGCATCCGGATGTAGCCCGCCGTCCAGGGGCCGATGCCCGGCAGGGCGAGCAGCTGCCGCTCGGTCCCGTCCCGGTCGGCGCCCGGGTCCAGTACCACCGTGCCCTTTGCGAGCGCGGCCGTCAGCGTACGGAGCGTGGCCCGCCGCGCGTCGGGCGTGCCGAGCTCGTCCAGAGAAGCCTCCGCCAGGCTCTCCGCCCGCGGGAACAGATGCGTAAGACCGCCGCTCGGCTCGGGGAGCGGCTCCCCGTACGCCGCGACCAGCGCGTCGCCGGGCTTTTGCCCCGCGGACACCGAATCCTGCTGCCCGAGCACAGCCCGTACCGCGAGTTCGTGCGGGTCGGCCGCGCCCGGGGCGCGCAGCCCTGGACGGGCTGCGACCAGCGGGGCCAGCGCCGGGTCCGTACCGAGGCGTTCGGCGACGGCGCACGGGTCGGCGTCCAGGTCGAAGAGGCGGCGCATCCGCTGTGTGGCCGTCGTCAGATCACGCAGGTCCGCGAGGTGCAGCCGGCACTCCAGCCAGCCGCCCGCGCCCGGCTGTTCGCCCACCTCGGCAATGCCGGGCCCGCACGGCAGCCGCAGGGTGCGCCGGTAGAAACGGGAGCCGCGCTCGCCGACGATCTCCTCAATGCCCGTGATCGCGCGGCTGCCCAGATAGTCGAAGACTTCCACGGCGGCGTACGGACCGCGGTAGGCCAGCCGCAGCGGCACTCCGGCGGCGGCCCCGTTCTCCTGGGCGACCGGGCCGAAACGGGAGGTGCGGCCGGGCCGGGCGGAGCGGAGTTCGCTGGGCGTGGCCGCGTAGATCTCCCGCATGGTGTCGTTGAACTGCCGTACGCTCGCGAACCCCGAGGCGAAGGCGATCTCCGCCGCCTGCATGGTGGTGGTCTGCAGCAGGACCCTTGCCGTGTGGCCGCGCTGGGCGCGCGCCAGCGCGATGGGGCCCGCGCCGAGTTCTGCGTTCAGCTGCCGCTGCACCTGCCGGGCGCTGTAGCCGAGCCGGTGGGCAAGGCCTGCCACACCTTCCCTGTCCACGATCCCGTCACCGATCAGACGCATGGCACGCCCGACGACATCGGCGCGGGCGTTCCATTCCGCGGAGCCCGGCACGGCGTCGGGACGGCAGCGGCGGCAGGCCCGGAAGCCCGCGCCCTGGGCCGCCGCGGCCGTTCGGTAGAACGACACGTTCCGGCGCTTGGGTGTGATCGCGGGACAGCTCGGCCGGCAGTAGATCCCGGTGGTGGACACGGCGAAGAAGAACACCCCGTCGAACCGGGCATCCCTGCTGCTCACCGCCTCGTATCTGCTGTCCTCGATCGTCATACGGCCAGTATGGGCACCGCGCCGGGCACCCGCTGGCGGAAATCGGACGTAGCGTCCGGCCGTCCCGTGCGGGCGCCGGGTCCGGGGTCCCGTGCGGCCGTCGCGTCCCGTGCGGCCGTCGCGTCCTGTGCGGCCGTCGCGGCCCCGGGTTCGGACGTCGCGTCCGGCTACCGGCGGCGGAGGAACCGTCCGGCTACCGGCGGCGGAGGAACGCGGACACGCCCAGCGCGAGAAGCGCGAGCACGGCGGCCACCCCGCCGAGGAGGACGGCCGTGCTGCCGCCTTCCGCCGACGCCGCGGCCGGCTGCCCGACGGGCTCGTCGGCAGGCGCCGAACCCGGCGCGGTGACCGGCTGGGAGGCCGTCGGCTCCGCGGGGGGATCGGAGGCAGGCTGCGAGGCCGGATCTGCGACCGGCTCGGAGGACGGCTCGGCAGCGGGCTGAGAACCCGGCTGCCGAGCCACAGGCTCACCGCCCCGCTCCTTGTGACCCGCAAACTCCACGTCGGAGCATGAGTAGTAGGTGTCCGGCGTGCTCGAGTTCCGCCACACCGTGTAGAGCACATGGCGGCCCGTCAGTCCGGCCGGGAGCCGACCGGAGATCCGGTACGCGCCGTCCACGACCTGCGGATCGGTGGCCGTGGCGAAGGGCTTCGCCGACAGATCGGCCCACCGCAGCGGCGCTGCCGGGTCGTAGCCCTCCTTGGTGAGATACAGGTCGAACGTCCCCTCGTGCGGGATCGTCGTCCGGTAGGTGAGGGTGAACCGGGCGCCGGCCTTCAGGGCCGTCGCCGGCCAGTCCGCGCGGGCGATGTCCAGGCCCCTGTACGCGTCGAGGCCCGCGCTGCACAGTTGCCCGTCCGGGACGACCTCGCGGTCTCTGCCCCGTACGTCGGCCACACGCAGGTTGTCCCACTGGTCGAACGCCGATCCCCCGTTCGCGGCAACGGCGGCGCGGCAGGCGGCCGACGCACCCTGGGCACCCTCGGGACCGCATGCGGCCACCCGGCTGACGGGATCGGTCGGCGCCCCGTGCGCCTGCGCAGTCCCGGCGGCCACGGCCGTCAGCAGGAGCGGCAGGGCACCGGCGAGCGCAGCGGCGGCGGCAGTTCGATGGGCAGTCATCCGCGGCAGACCTCCTTGATGGGCTCAACAGCCTGCCGTGTATTACGGCTTCTCCGGCCCGAGCGTTCACCGCGGCCGGTCCCACGGCCTCAGTAGGCGGTGATCTCCACCGGGCCGCCGCCCGGATCAGCACTCCCGATCCAGTCGGCGCGGAGGTGGAGTCCGCCGCCGGGCAGTGCGGTACGCAGCAGACGCTGCCGGCGGAGCACCCGGCCGTCCTGGCTGACGACGAGGACAGGCCGGGCGAGGGGCTCGCGGATGCGCAGGAGGAAGCGGCCCCGCAGCGGACGGGGGCCGTCCGGGGCGATGCGGTTCGGCGCCACCCACTGCAACGGTCCGGCAACCTGGACCCGCAGCCCGCCGTCCGGCCACGCGTCCCCGCTCAGGTGCCGCAGCACCCGGTCCGCGACGTACCGGCCCTCCTCGGACGCGGTGCCGGCCGACTCGACTCCGTGCAGCAGGTTGCCGGCGGCGAAGACGCCTGCCCCGGCGGTGCGGAACGCGGTGTCGACGGCGGGGCCGCGGGTGCCGGGGTCGAGCGGGATCCCGCCGCGTCTGGCCAGTTCATGGTCGGGGATCCAGTCGCCGGTGAACACGACCGTGTCGCAGCCGACGGTGGTGCTTCTGCCGTCCCGGTGCCGCAGTCCCACTCCCGTCAGTCTGCCGCGGCCGGTCAGTTCGGTCACGGTGGCGCCGGTGAGCAGCGGGACACGGCGCTCCAGCAGCGGGCGCGGTGGCCGGCGCTCCTGGTCGGTCACCATGGCGAGGACCTCGACTCCGGCGGCCCACAGAGTGCGTACCGCGGAGAAGGCGATCGGCTCCGCTCCCACGACGATCGCGCGGCTGCCGACCCGCCGGCCGTGGAGGTGGACCGCCTGCTGCAGTTCGCCCGTGGTGAGCACACCCGCCGGCCGGGTGCCGGGCACCAGCCGGGCGCTGCGCGGCCGTTCGCGTGCGCCGGTGGCGAGCACGACGGCACGCGCGGTGATCCGTTCCAGCCCTGCCGGGCTTGTGGTGTCCAGGGTGCGCGGGCCGGACCAGCCGGTGACGGTGACGCCGGTGCGCAGGTCCGCTCCGGCACGTACGGCGTTGTCGACGAGCTGGCGGGCGTACTGCGGACCGCTCATCGCACGGCGCTGTTCGCGCGGCCCGAAGCCGCCGTGGCCGCAGTGGCGCGGGATGCCGCCGGCCTGTTGCTCGCGCTCGACGATCTCGACGGCGCCCGCTCCCGCCCGGCCGAGCCGGGCGGCTGCCGCGAGACCGGCCGGTCCCGCGCCGACGACGAGGACGTCGACGGTACGCGCGGGCCGGCTCATCGGCGTGCCTCGAAGAGCTCGCGCACCGCGGACCCGCAGTAGAAGCCCTGGCAGCGACCGCCGCGTGCGCGCGTACGGCGCCGGAGTCCGTCGAGCGAGCCCGGCGGGACCGTACTGGCCAGCGCGTCGCGGATCTCTCCGCGGGAGACGTGTTCGCAGTGGCAGACGAGCGTGCCGTACTCGGGATCCGCGGCGATGAGATCGGCACTCCGGTACGGGCGCGGGAACGCCTCCCCGAGGTTCGGCATACGTACGGGCTCCGGTTCACCCGCGTCCCCGAGGTCGAGGCCGACGTCTCCGAGCAGGTCGGTGACGTGGGCGGCGATGGCCATCGAGGCGGTCAGTCCCGTGGAGCGGATGCCGCCGACGGCTATGTACCGCTGCCGCGCGTGGGCCCGGATCCGGTAGTCGTCGTGCTCGGTGGCGGCGCGCAGGCCCGCGTAGACGGCAGTGATCTCCTCATCGAGCAGCTCCGGCACGATCCGTCGGCCCTTCTCCCTCAGGAAGTCGAGTCCTTCTGCGGTCGATCCGGTGGCTTCCTTGTCGCTGAGGTCCTCGGCCGTCGGGCCGAGCATCACATTGCCGTACACGGTGGGCGCCACCAGTACGCCTTTGCCGAGCGCGGTCGGCACCGGCAGCAGGATGTGGCGGACCAGCTCCCGGGCAAGCTTGTCGAAGACGATGAGCTGACCCCGGCGCGGAGTGACGGTGAAGTCGGTGTGGCCGAGCTCCCGGTCCAGTTCGTCGGCGTACAGTCCGGCCGCGTTGACGAGGTAGCGGGTGCGCAACAGGCCGCGGTCGGTTGCGAGTTCATGGTGGCTGCCGCCACTGGTCACGCTCTCCACCCGGCAGTTCAGATGCAGGTCGACGCCGCCGCGGACGGCTTGGGTGGCGTACGCGAGTGTGGTGGTCCAGGGACAGATGATGCTCTCGCCCGGGACGTCGAGCGCGCCGAGCGCCCCCGGCCCGAGGTGCGGCTCGCGTGCGCGTACCTCGTCCGGGCCGATGAGCCGTGCGTCGTGGTAGCCGTTGCGCTCCGCCTTGGCGGCGAGGGCGGGGAGCGCGGCGAGCTGCTCCTGGTCCCAGGCGACGAGGAGCGCACCGAGCGGTTCGACGGGGATGCCTGTTTCCGCGGCGTACGTGGCGAGCCGCCGCTGTCCCTCGCGTACGAGCCGGGACTCCAACGAGCCGGGGACGGCGTCGAATCCGGTGTGCAGGATCGCCGTGTTCGCTTTCGACGTGCCGTTGCCGACGTCGTCACAGGCGTCCACGAAGGCGGCACAGAGCCGGTGGCGGGCGAGTTCGCGGGCGATGGCCGAGCCGACCACGCCGGCGCCGACCACGATCACGTCGTGCATGGCGTCCGGCAGCGGCCCGGCGGTCGTGACGGTCATGGCGCTCCTGGTCCTGGTCGTGCGTACGGGCCCCGGCGCGGCTTCATGGAACAGGCGGGATTCATGGGGCAGTCGGCGTACGGTCCAGCAGCGCGGCCACCTCCGCGCGGAAGGCCGCGAGGCGCTCGGCCGCCTGTGCCGCGCTGATTCCCGGCTCATAGACGGCGGACGGTTTCCAGGCGGGTACCGCCTGCTCGACGGTCAGGCCCGGTTCCAGGCCCAGCCGCGCCACCGCTCCGACCCCGAGTGCGGTCACATCGGGCAACGCCGATACCTCGACGGGCAGTTGAAGCAGATCGGCCTGTGTCTGCATCAGCAGGGCCGAGCGGGTCAGGCCTCCGTCGACGCGCAGACCCGTGAGAGGCGTCCCGAGGTCCGCGGCGACCGCGTCGGTGAGCCCGACGACCTGAGCGGCGATGCCTTCGCACAGCGCACGCACCAGATGTCCGGGGCCGGTGTCCAGTCCGAGGCCGGTCAGCGAGCCGCGCAGATCGCCGCGCCACCAGGGGGCCGCGAGGCCGGCGAGGGCCGGGACGAAGGTGACTCCGCCACTGTCCGGCACGGCCGAGCCGACGGGGTCCAGGTCCGCGGCCCCGGAGATCACTCCGAGCTCGGTCAGCCAGCGGACGGCGGAGGCGGCCGTATAGACCTGTCCGTCCAGGCAGTAGCTGGTGCGTCCACCGAGCCGCCAGGCGACACAGCTGACCAGGCCGTTGCTGGTACGGCGCGGGCGGGACCCGGTCTGGGCGAGGAGGAACGCACCGGTGCCGTAGGTGCACTTGGCGGTGCCCGGTTCGGTGACGCTCTGGGCGAGCAGCGCGGCCTGCTGGTCGACCAGGAGTCCGGTGAGCGGGATTTTGGTGCCGAAGGCTTCGGTGATGCCGACGGGGCCGTCCGAGTCGACGATCTCCGGCATCCGTTCGCCGGTCAGGCCGTGGATGTCGAGTGCCCGCGGCGACCAGGCGACACGGTCGAGGTCGAGGAGCTGGGTGCGTCCTGCGGTCGCCGCATCTGTGACGAAGGCGCCGGTCAGCCGGTGGATCAGCCAGGCGTCGCTGGTGGTGACGACGCCTTCACGGGTGAGCTCGCGGCGCACCCAGGCCATTTTGGGTGCGGCGAAGTACGGGTCGAGCGGCAGTCCGGTCAGCTGCGCCAATTCTTCGGCGTGCGGGGCGAGTTCCGCACAGATCGGCTCGGCCCGCCGGTCCTGCCAGACGATCGCCTCGGTCAGCGGTTCGCCCGTGTCCGGATCCCAGGCCAGGACGGTCTCGCCCTGGTTGGCGAGGCCGACAGCAGCGACCGGCTCTCCGGCGCGGGAGAGGGCCTGGCGTCCGGCCTCGACGACCGAGGAGAGCAGCGAGGCGGGGTCGACTTCCACGCGCCCGCCGCTCTGGTAGCGGGGGTTCACCGGCGCGGAGCCGGTGCCGATGACACCGCGCTCGGGGCAGATGACCAGTGCCTTCGTGCCCGACGTGCCCTGGTCGACGGCCAGCACTGGGCCTGTCATCGGGCCACCCCTCTTCGGTAGAAGGAATCCGGCAGAAGAAACGCAGAGAAACCTTGATCGCTTACGGAAAGCGTGGAGCAGGTCCGGGCCCGCAGTCAAGTGTCCCCCGGCGGACCTGCGACCCCCCGACATGTCCAATCCTCAACCGGTTCCTGATACATCATCAACTGCTTGCCGCCACCCCATGGTTGAGTAAGATCACCGCAAAGAACCGCCTCAACTGCTCACCGTCACCAGAGGGCTTATGACCACCATGACGAGACCTGTAGCGGGCTGATGTCCGACGACGAGTTACGCCCGGTGTACCACCCGGCGGGTCACGACAGTGAACTGCGCACCGTCATGCAGGACTTACGCACCGGCCGGTGGATGTCGATGCGGAACCTGCTGACCGCCACCTCCGACTGGGCGCTGTGGACCCAGCGGACCCAGGTGCTCGCTGCGGTGGCCGCCGGTTCCGACGCGGTGCAGGCCTGGCGCACGGAGGAGCCCCGCTCGCTCGCGGCGACCGTGATGCACTGCCGGGTCGTGGTGGAGCGGGCACTGCGCGCCCACCGTGAGGGCCACCGGCGCACTCAGGAGCTGTGGCACGAGGCCTGGGAGGCCTGCCGGATCGCCGCTCACCAGGCTCCGGAGGATCCGGTGCCGTGGGTCTGTCTGCTGGCGCTGGCCCAGCTGGACGAGAAGCAGCTGATGGAGGAGCACCGTACGGCACCGCCGGGTCCGATGCTGTTCCCGGGCCCGTGGGGTCTGCTGGCGGAGGCCGACAAACGCGATCCGTTCAACCGCGAGGCGTACCACCGGATGCTGCAGTTCGTCTACGCACGCAGGTCCGGCGGGCAGCTGTCCGAGGCAGTCAACTTCGTTCAGTGGGCGGCGTCTTCCGCACCATCCGGTTCACCGCTGCACGCGCTCCCGCTCTATGTACGCGTGGAGCGCTACCGCCGGGAGCAGGGTCAGGAGAAGGCGCTGGATCTCCACTGGGTGACGGAGGACGCGGCCCGGGACGCCCAGCGCGCCCTGCACAGCTGGTTCAACCAGGTGCGCCCGGCCTGGCGTTCGCTGCTCGATCTCAACTACCTGTCCCACGCCCTGTGGGGCGCGCTCCAATTCCTCGACGCCGCACCGGTCTTCGAGGCTCTGGGCCCGTACTACACCACCCTGCCGTGGGCCTACCGCACTCACACCCCCGCTGACGCGGGCCTGGCGGAAGAAGTATTCCTGCGCGCCCGCGGCCGTTGTCTCGCCGCCGCGCGCGGCGCGGGCCCCTGACCGCGCACCGGCCGCACGGCTGATCCACCGTCCTCCCGGCACGCGTACGAGAGACGGGCACCCGTACCCCGTACCCCGCACCTCGCCCTGCCCCTGCCCCTGTCCGCTCAGTGCATCACCCTTTCCCCGGAGGTTCTTCGATGTCCATATCCCCGCCGAAGTGGTCGAGTCCGGACCGGACTCCCCCCAAGGACGAGGAGGAACGCCTGCGGGAGCTCGGTTATCAGCCGGTTCTCGCGCGCCGTATGGGTGGCTTCGGCAATTTCGCCATCAGTTTCTCCGTCATCTCGATCCTGTCCGGCTGCATGACCCTGTACGGCTTCGGGCTGAACACCGGCGGCCCCGCGGTGATGCTCTGGGGCTGGGCGGGCGTCGGCCTGTTCGTCCTGTGCGTCGGCATGGCGCTCGCCGAGGTGACCAGCGCGTACCCCACGTCGGGCGCGCTGTACTACATGGCCGACCGGCTCGGCGGCCGCAAGTGGGGCTGGTACACCGGCTGGCTGAATCTCCTCGGCCTGCTGGGTGCGATCGCCGGTATCGACTACGGCTGCGCCCTGTTCACCGGCGCGTTTCTGAATCTACAGTGGGGATTCCACCCCACACCCGGCTCCACCATGATCATTTTCATGTGCATTCTGCTGCTCCACGCCGTCCTGAACCTGTTCGGGGTGCGGCTGGTCAGCCTGCTCAACTCGGTCAGCGTGTGGTGGCACCTAGGCGGCGTCGCCCTGATCGTCGGCGCACTGGCCATCGTGCCTTCCGACCACCAGTCGCCCGAATTCGTCTTCACCGAGTTCGTCAACGGCACCGGCTGGAACAGTCCCATCTATGTGGCCGCGATCGGTCTGCTGTTGGCGCAGTACACCTTCTCCGGCTACGACGCCTCCGCGCACCTTTCGGAGGAGACCTCCAACGCGTCCGTCTCCGCCGCCCGCGGCATCGTGCGATCCATCTGGGTCTCCTGGATCGCCGGTTTCGCCCTGCTGGCCGGTCTCACCTTCGCCATCCAGGACTACGAGGGCACCCTGACGAGCGCCACCGGCGTACCCCCGGCCCAGATCCTGCTCGACGCGCTCGGCACCGGAGGCGCGACGGCCCTGCTGCTCGTCGTGATCGTGGCGCAGCTGTTCTGCGGCAACGCCGAGGTGGCAGCGGCCAGCCGCATGGTGTTCGCGTTCAGCCGCGACAACGCGCTGCCCGGTTCCGCGCTGTGGCGGAAGGTCAGCAGCCGTAGCCAGACCCCGGTCCCCGCGGTATGGCTGTCGGTCGTCTTCGCCTGCCTGCTGGCCCTGCCGTCCCTGTACTCCACGACCGCGTACGGCGCGGTGACGGCGATCAACGTCATCGGCATCACGCCGGCGTACGCGATCCCGATCTATCTGAAGCTGCGCGCCGGAGACCGTTTCGAACCGGGCCCGTGGAGCCTGGGCCGCTGGAGCAAGCCGGTCGGCTGGGTAGCCGTGGTGTGGGTGGCGTGTGTGACGGTGCTGTTCTGCCTGCCGCAGTCCAACCCGGTCACCGTCGACACGATGAACTACGCCTCGATCGCGCTGGTCGCTGTGCTGGTGCTGGCCACCGTGGGGTGGTTCGTGGCACGCCGCTCGTACGGCACGCCGTCCGCGTACGGATCCGCCCGTGAGCAGGCGGAGATCGCGGAGAACATCGTCTGACGCGTCACTCGGCACCACGCTCGACTGCCACGCCGTCAGGGCCCGTCCGAAGAGGGGCCCTGACGGCGTGGTGCCACTTGCCGGCAGGCTTCCCGGTGACCTTGAGGTCGCGCAGGCTGCCCACGTTGTCGCACGAGCCGAAGCCACGCGCCTCCACCTCGATGCCGCCGGCTTCCGTCCTCCCCGAACAGGCTGTGGCAGTCCCGCTCAATGACCCCCAGCGCTGGGTGAACGATGCGCCCGTGGTCCACCCGGCGCCGCTGCCGTGGCAGTTGGCACGACCGAGCCAGTCGAGCGACACATCGGCCGCCGTGCCGGCCGTCGCCCGTCAGTCCAGCCGGAACGCGTCCGCGAGTGCGTCGACCTGGGCGTCGAGCAGAGTCCCCGGATCGTGCCCCATGCCGGTGAACTGACCGGCCACTTCGAGGCTGACCGCGCCATGCATCTGGGACCAGGCGAGCACGGCTCCCGCCAGCGCCCGGCCCACACCGCCGGCTGACACCGGCACCTCTGTGTACTGCTCCGCCCACGACGCCACGGCGGGCTCCCGCTCCGCCCAGGCGGTCATCTGCTCGACGAGCTCAACCGCCGGTCCCGACGGCTCCCCCGCGACGAAGACACTCAGGAACGGACCGAGCGCCGCCCGCGCCCGCGTCACCGTGTCGGCCGGTGCGCTGTAGCCGGGCAGGGGCGGCCCGGCGATCAGCAGATAGCGGTGCGGCTGCTCGACGCCCCAGGCCCGGAACGCGGCGGCCAGCGCGTGCAGCCGTACGCGCGGCAAGGCGTCGGCGCAGGCCTCCGCGGCGACACCGATGGCCGCGGCGAGGTCGTCGTACGCATCCCGGATCAGCGCGCTCAGCAGGTCGTCACGGTTGGCGAAGTAGCGGTAGAGAGCGGGCCCCGACATGCCCATTTCCTTGGCGATACGGGTCAGAGCGATGGCCGCCAGGCCGCCTTCGGCCAGCTGTCGCAGCGCGGCTTCCTTGATCTCCGCACGGGTCTGCTCCCGGTAACGAGCCCGGGGGCCCTGCGTGGTCGGCGCCACAGCCACGTCCTTCCCTCGATGACGCAAATCATCCTAGCGTCTGTTACGGTGCATAACTAACGCGATGACGCCTGACAACGAGTCGCTCGAGGCCTGGCTCCGGCAGCTGAAGACAGCGGCGGAGCAGGCATAGAGACCCGACCGCCGCAGGCGCCTCACCCGGTCGCGGCGGCCTTGGGGCGCAGCGGCGAGAGCGGGACCGAAACGATCACGGCCCGACCGGCCGGTCCGCGGCCCGTGGTTCCGCCGGGCCCGCGGGAAGTCTTCGAACGGCTGTGACATTTCCGCAGGTCCAGGCGCTGTCATCTGTGGGGGACATCGGCAAGGGTCTGCCGTGCGGCGCGACGAAGAGGAACGAGTGGGCAAGGTGGGGAGCGGCCGCCGTGCGGAGACGTACGACGCGGATCTCGGTGAATATGTCGCGCGAGCACAGGAGGGGGACGAAGGTGCTTTCGCCGCTGCCTACAGACTCGTACACCCTCCTCTGCTCGGCTATCTGCGTGGCCTGGTGAGGGACGATGCCGAGGACGTTGCGTCCGATGCCTGGCTCGAGATCGCGCGTGACCTGGGGCGGTTCCGAGGGGACGGTGCCGGTTTCCGTGCGTGGACGGCGAGCATCGCGCGCAACCGGGCCATCGACCATCTGCGACGGCTGAAGAGCAGGCCGCGCGGCACGCTTCTCGAACAGGATCTGCGGGAGCTGCCGGCCGCGCAGGACACAGCCGGAGAGGCCTTCGAAACCATCTCGACGGAGCATGCCCTCGCGCTGATCGCGACCCTGCCCCGACAGCAGGCGGAAGCGGTGCTCCTCCAGACCGTCATCGGACTTGACGGGGCGGCGGCCGCGCGGGTGCTGGGCAAGCGGCCCGGCGCGGTACGGTCCGCCACGCACCGCGGGCTGAGGCGGCTGGGGAAACACCTGGCGACGCGCGAACGAAACCGTGTGACAGATTCGGACTCCCGTGCGCTGGGAGATGCGACATGACCGAAAACCGATCCAGAGGTGCCATGGACTCCGGGGACGAGCCGCCGACGCCAACTCCGACGCAGACGCAGGCGCAGGCGCTGGATGAGCTGCTCGCTGCTGCCGCCCGCCCGGCACCCGCCGCACCGGAGGCCGAGGAGCGAGCCGTCGCCGCCTTCCGGACGGCGCGCGACGAAGGTGGGCCGACAGCGCCCACCCGGCGCATGGACGACTGGCGGCCCGTGGCGCCGCGGATCGGCACCCGCTGGATCAAGGTGGGACTCGGCACTCTCGTGGCCGGGCTGGCGCTGGGCGGGGTGGCGATGGCGGCCGGCGCGATCCCCACGCCGTTCGGCGATACGCTTGAGAAGCCTGGACCGAGGCCGGGCGCTTCCTCGCCCCAGGACATGGAGAGCCCGGGCCGGGTGCGCCCCTCCGGCCCCGTGCCGTCGGCGGCCGGACCGGCCGCGCGCCCTCCCGGCGAGCGTCCACCCACCGCGCAGGACCAACTGGCTCAATGCCGTGTGTACGGGTCGAAGCAGGGACCGGGCCGGGCGCTGGACAGTACTGCGCGGCAGCGTCTCGAAAACGCCGCCGGCGGTCCCGGCGCCGTTGCCGCGTACTGCGCGCGGCTGTTGAGCGAGCAGCCTCTCAAGCGGCCACCCCGCACAACTCCGTCCCCGGACGAGAAGAAGGACCCGCCCGTGCCTGCCGGGCAGCCGAAGGGACCGGAGCAAGGTGGCGCTCCCGGGCAGAGGCCGCCCTGGACCCGGGCGAACTGACGAACTGACGCAGGCACCCTGTGCCCGTGTGCGCGCGGCCGGGATCCCCTTCTCCGTGGGACCCCGGCCGCAGTCCATGAGCGGCCGTCGGGCTACGGCGTCAGTACCAGGCCGACGCGTGCGCCTGTCGGCGCGCCGAGAACCGTGACGCCGTAGTAGACGCCCGACGAGGGGATCACGCCGGACGTACCGCTGTTGTCGATCTGAAGGACCGCGCCGTCGTTCGCGTCCTCGCCGTCCGCGCCGATGGCCAGATCCGCCCGCGTGTAGCCGGACAGGTCAGTCAGTGAAACGGATGAACCGAGACGGTCGTTGGTCTCGGTGTCACCCGGCACACCGGCGGTGTCCTGGTGATACGCGACCGAGCCCGTGGCCGTCGGTCCCGTGGCCGAACCGCGGAGCAGGATCACCTGGCCCGCATTGGTCCGGGCGACTCCGCCGCGGGTGATGTCCTCGCCCGGAAGTCCGGTGAGGATGTCGCCGTATCCGTCGAGGTTGACGTCGCCGATGGAGATCGACGCACCCATGTCGTCGCCGGTCTCGCCGGTGTCCGGGACGCCGGTGGTGTCCTGGCTGAATGTCAGCCTGCCGGTCGAGGTCAGCCCGGTCGCCGAGCCGAACACCGCGGTGACCGCTCCGCCCTTGGCGGTGTGACCGGACTCGGCGGCGACGGGCTGGCCCACGGCGAGATCGGCATAGCCGTCGCCGTTGAGGTCACCGGCGGCGAGGGAGCGGCCGCCCTTGGCGTCCAGGATGCCGACCCGCTGCAGACCGGTGGAGGAGCCCTTCAGCCAGAGCAGGCGTGCGATACCGCCCGGATCGCGGAAACTGATCGCCACATCGGCATAGCCGTCCCTGTTGAAGTCACCGGTCACGGCGGAGGAGAGGCTCGTCGCAGCGGTGTACGCGGAGGTGCCGAGGAAGCCGGCCTTCGTGGCGTACTCGGACTTGTCCTCGAACACCCACCAGCGGCCGGGCTTGCCCGGAGCGACGGTCAGAACGTCGGCCCTGCCGTCCGCGTTGAAGTCGCCCACGGTGACGGCGGAGCCGAGCTTCTCGCTGATCAGCCGGTACGCGGGAGAGGTCATGTACTGCTTGCCGGTGTCGAGCCCCGGACCGTACATGACTGTGACCGAACCGGTGTCTCCATGGCCGGAGTCGTCGTCCTCACCGAGCGCGCCGATGGCGAGGTCGGCGTAGCCGTCACCGTTGACGTCGCCGTACGCCGACGAGGAACCGAAGTTGTCGCTGGTCTCGTTCTCGCCGGGGACGCCGGGTGAGGCCTGGGTGAGGGTGCGTCGGGCCGTGGCGACCGGCCCGTTCGTGCCGCCGGGCAGGACACTCACCGTGCCACCGGTGGCAGCGATCTTCGGCAGGCCGACAGCCAGGTCCGTGATGCCGTTCCGGTCGAAGTCGGAGGTGGGGATCGCGGAGTTGCGGCCCGCGCTCACAGCGAAGTCACGGATCGACGAGAGCTTGGCGTACAGGTTCTTGCCCGGGCACGCGGTCGCGAAGGCATCGCGGTGGCCGGAGATCACATTCATCGTGGCCTGCTGGCCCTCGGTCCACTTGCCGGTGTTGCCCTGGGCCGTGAGCGTGACCGTGGCCTTCGGGTTGCCGCCGTACTGGCCGAGCTTCCAGGCGGCGAGACGGGCGGCCGACTGCAGAGCGGCCGTGGTCGGCTTTCCGGCAGGCTTTGCGGTGGCCGTATCGCCCTCGAAGTCACCGAGCAGAGCGATGCCGGTGGAGTAGCTGTTGAATCCGTAGGTGTGCGCACCCTTGACCGGCAGGTCGACGCCGCCGGCCCGGCCCTCGAAGATCTGGCCGCACTTGTCGACCAGGAAGTTGTAGCCGAGGTCGTTCCAGCCCTCGGTCTTGACGTGGTAGGTCATGATGCCCCGTACCAGGGCGGCCGACTCGGCGCAGCTGTAGTTGTTCGTGCCGACGGTGTGGTGGATGAAGACCGCCTGCACCTTGTCGATGTACTCGGCGGGGTCGTCGACCATCGCCTCGTCGGCACCCCACTGGGCGCGGCCGATGATCGGCGGCTGCTTCACCGTCGACGGCGGTGCGGTCGGCTTGGTGGGCGTCGGGCTCGGCGTCACTGTGGGAGTCGCGGTCGGTTCGGCCGTGTCGGTCGGAGAACTCGTCGGCGTGGCCGAGTCTGTGGGAGCCGCGGTGTCCGTCGGCGACGCGGGAGCCGTCGGGGTGACCGGATCGCCCGGGGATGCCGACGGAGTCTCGTCCACGGCGAACGCGGCGTTGTCCATGACCGTGGCGGCGGGGTTCTTGGCCTCGGTACCGCTCACACCGGGGTCGACCATGTGCAGCTTCAGGTTCTTGGGCAGCGCCTTGCCCGAGTCGACGCGTACCTGCACCCCTGTGGACGGTCCGACCCACAGCGGCTCGGACGCTCCGTGTGCCGTGGCCTCGGCCCCGTCCGGTCGGTGTGCGTCCAGTTCGAGCGCCTGCCAGCCGGACCACTTGCCGGTCTCGGCATTGCGCGTACGGACCTGTGCCGTGCCTTTGACCTCGACCGTGGCACTGTCCCAGCCGATGCCGACGAGGGAGAACGGATCGGTGCCGGTGGCCGGCAGCTCCCGCTCGGTGACTCCACCCTTGTCCAGCTGGAGCGTACGGAGTTTCGCCGCACGCTCCTGCTGATGCGGCTTCTTGGGCGGGTCGGACGGGTTGGCCACGGCGATCGTGACCACCCCCGCCCCGCCCAGCACGACGGCGCCGACGGTCAGCCAGGCTCGGCGCTTCATGCTCAATGGTCTGTACGCATGCGACGTACGCGGGCTCAAGTGCCCCACCTCTCCAGAAAGTTCACTTGCGGCGCACCCGTCACATGGGCGGCCTGAGCTACCCAGCGCACCGAGCTGACGAAACATCACGGGTCAGCGGTTGAATGTGATGTGGATCACGCATTACTGGTGTCAGGGCGTCAGGCGCGAGAAGTCCGGCGCCGGCCGCCAGTTCGCCTTCGCCTTCGCCACCGAGCGGGCGGGAACACGGCCCGCCACTGGTCCGCAAAACGGTCAGAGGCCGCATCGAATCTCTTCGATGCGGCCTCTGACCTGCGACTTCGAAAAGTCGGGACGACAGGATTTGAACCTGCGACCCCTTGACCCCCAGTCAAGTGCGCTACCAAGCTGCGCCACGTCCCGGTGTGCGTTTCTTCCGGATTTCCGGCCGAGCACGCAAGAGAACATTACCCCACTCCGCAGGGCCCCCCGACGTCCCGCCTGCGGTCATGCGGCCCGCACAGGCCACGCCAGTGAGGGCCCCACCCCCGCTCCTCGGGGGGCCAGGGTTCGGCGGGCCACTCGACAACCGGCGGCTCGACCGGCCGAAGCGCGGAGGGTGCTCGCTGTACGGCAGCCGGACGAGGACGCCGGCGGACTCCGGATGACGCAGGCGCACGGCGAGAACATCGCGGGGAGCGCCGACGTTGCGGGCGATCGCGGCGCACCGGCGATTGCCGAAGCCGATCTCCCTGATGGCCGGCAGCGCCCACTTCTCAGCGACGACCTGCAGCGATGCCGCGATCGCACACGGCCTGCCGCGCGAGTCCGGCGGCAGCGCGGGAAGCGTGCCGTCCTCTCTGGTGCACGCCTTCACACCCACTGGGTTGCCACACACTGCCTCCGGCATCGCGCCCGGCGCCCGGCAGACGTCGGACGCCCGACGGCAGGCGTCCGACGGACCACGGTGGACAATCGATCCGACGGACCACGGTGGACAATCGAGGTGTGGACAACGCACCGAGGGACCGCGACCCCGAAGGGCGCGCACGCAACGCCCGTCCTCGCGATGGACTGGGACGCCCACTCCCCTACGGAACACCGGGGGTGGAGCGGCAGCCCGAGGGTGTGGTGCGTACACCCGGTCAGACACTGACGGAGGCGCAGCGGCTGCTCGACGCGGGCATGCCCTTCCACGCGCACGAGGTCTTCGAGGACGCCTGGAAGTCCGGTCCCGAGGCCGAGCGTGAGCTGTGGCGAGGACTCGCGCAGCTGGCGGTGGGGCTCACCCATGCCGCCCGCGGCAATACGGCGGGCGGCGCGCGGCTGCTGCTCAGAGGCGCGGACCGGATCGCCGGCTACCGCGACCCGTACGACATCGATGTGACCGGGCTGACCGCCTGGGCGCGTGAACTCGCGGCCCGCGTCCAAGGACCGGTGGACGCGGGCGCCGAGGCACCCCGGCTGACCTCAGCCCTGTAGCAGGACCACTTCAAGGGTGCGCGGGCCGTGGACGCCCTCGACCCGGTCGAGTTCGATGTCGCTGGTCGCCGAGGGTCCCGAGATCCAGGTCAGCGGGCGGGTCGGGTCGAGGCGGGACATCGCCTGCGGTACGGACGCGACGACCTGGTCCGGGACGCGTACGACACAGATGTGATGGTCGGGGATGAGCGTGATGCGCCGACGGCCCTGTCCGGGGCCGGCGTCCAGCACGATCGTGCCGGTCTCGGCGATGGCGAGCGCGCATCCTGTGACGACACTGTCGACGGCGTCGAGTTCCTGTGCGGTGGAGACCGAACGGTCGTGGATCCGGGTCGCGTCGGCGGCGGAAAGCCACTCGGGCGGGAGTCCGGGCGGTACGAGCACGGTCGCTGAGCCCCGCTCCGCGAGCAGCCGCATGAGCAGCCACGGCATTTCGTCCGGGGTGGTCCGGTGGACGATGGCCCGGTAGTCCGCGAGGTTCTCGTGGAGGAGGTCGAGGACCGCGGCCGGGTCGTCGGGAGTGTGGGTGGTGAGGTAGTCGCGGGCCGGCTCGGGGGCCTCGGGCGCGTCGGCGACCGCGCTGCGCACTCGGGCGAGGATGCGGTCGCGGGAGCTCGTACGGGAGTAGGGTCCGGCGCTCATGTGCGGTTCTTCTTCCACCAGTCACGGAAGGATTCGGCGGGCAGTTCGGGCAGTTCGCGGGCGGCGGTCCAGGCACCTGCGCCCGGCAGTCTCTTCGGGTGCAGCTTGCGGGTCCTGGACGCGGCGCGTTCCCCGGCGGCGAGCGCGGCGGGATGGTCGAGGACCCAGCCGGCGGCCTTGATCGCGGCCTTCTCCAAGCGGTGGCCCTTGCCTCCCTGGTCGGCGACCTTCTCGCGGAGGTGGACGAGGACTTCGGGAATGTCGATGGCGACCGGGCACACCTCGTAGCAGGCCCCGCAGAGGGTGGACGCGTACGGCAGCGAGGCGTCGATCTCGCTCTGGATGCCGCGCAGTTGGGGGCTGAGGATGGCGCCGATCGGGCCGGGGTAGACCGAGCCGTACGCATGCCCGCCGGCCCGCTCGTACACCGGGCAGACATTGAGGCAGGCGGAACAGCGGATGCAGCGCAGCGCCTGCCGGCCGACCTCGTCGGCGAGTGCGTCGGTGCGGCCGTTGTCGAGGAGGACCAGATGGAAGGTCTGCGGTCCGTCGGTATCAGCGGTGCCTGTCCACATGGAGGTGTACGGGTTCATGCGCTCGGCGGTCGATGAGCGCGGCAGCGTCTGCAGGAAGACTTCCAGATCGCGCCAGCTCGGCACCACCTTCTCGATGCCGACGACCGAGATCAGCGTTTCGGGGAGGGTCAGGCACATCCGGCCGTTGCCCTCGGACTCGAAGACCACGAGCGTGCCGGTCTCGGCGACCATGAAGTTGGCACCGGAGATACCGACCTTCGCCCGCAGGAACTTCTCGCGGAGGTGCAGGCGTGCGGCCTCGGCGAGTTCGGCGGGGCTGTCGGAGAGGCCGTCGGGGGCGGGCCGTCCCCAGTTCGCCATCTTCTCCGCGAAGATGTCGCGGATCTCGCCACGGTTGCGGTGGATGGCCGGCACCAGGATGTGCGAGGGCCGGTCGTCGCCGAGCTGCACGATGAGTTCGGCGAGGTCGGTCTCGTAGGCCGAGATGCCTTCGGCCTCCAGGGCTTCGTTGAGCCCGATCTCCTGTGTGGCCATCGACTTGACCTTGACGACCTCGCGCTCTCCGGTCGCCTTCACCAGATCGGCGACGATCCGGTTGGCCTCCTCCGCGTCGGCGGCCCAGTGCACGGTGCCTCCGGCCTCGGTGACCGCCGTCTCCAACTGCTCCAGATAGCGGTCGAGATGCCGGAGTGTCCGGTTCTTGATCTGCTTTCCGGCCTCCCGCAGCTCGGCCCAGTCGGCGAGTTCCGCCACCGCACGGGCCCGCTTGTCGCGGATGGTGTGGGTGGCGTGCCGCAGATTGGCGCGCAGCGTCACATTGTGCAGGGCCTCCCCGGCCGCCTCGGGGAAGGACGGCATCCCTAGATACGTAGCGCTCATACGTAGGGCTCCTCTTCGGTACTGGCGAGGATGTCCGCGATGTGCAGGGCTCGCAGCGGCACACCCTGCGTGGGCACAGCCTGGCGGCGCAGGATGCCGTCGATGTGCATCAGGCAGGAGTTGTCGGCTCCGCACAGCACATCCGCTCCGGTGGAGACCGCATTGCGGACCTTGTCCCGCCCCATGGCGGCGGAGACCTCGGCATTCTTGACGGCGAAGGTGCCGCCGAAACCGCAGCACTCCTCGGCGCCGGGCAGTTCGCGCAGCTCAAGGCCCTTCACCGCGTCGAGGAGCTTTCGCGGCCGGTCGCCGAGGCCGAGCATCCGCAGACCGTGACAGGAGGGGTGGTAGGTGACGGTGTGCGGGAAGTAGGCGCCGACGTCGGTGACGCCGAGGACGTCGACAAGAAACTCGGTGAGTTCGTACGTACGGGAGGGGAGCGAGGTCTCACCGAACTTGGGGTAGTGGTCACGCACCATGGCCACGCACGATCCCGACGGCGTCACGACGTACTCGTACCCCTCGAAGGCCCGCGTCGTCCGGCGTACCAGGGGCTCGGTCTCGCGCCGGTAGCCGGTGTTGAACTGCGGCTGTCCGCAGCAGGTCTGCGCGGCCGGGAAGTCCACCTCTACGCCCAGCCGCTCCAGGAGTCTCACCGTCGCGATGCCCGTGGCCGGGTACAACGCGTCATTGACGCAGGTGACGAAGAGTGCGACACGCATGGTCGGAGGATATGCCGCTTCTGACGGACCCGGTAGCTCCCACGAACAGCCGGGTACGGCAGACTCGACAGGGTGAGAAAGATCTATGTGATCGGCATCGGCGCGGGTGACCCCGACCATCTGACGCTGCAGGCAGTCAAGGCGCTGAACAAGGCGGATGCGTTCTTCATCCTCGACAAGGGCGAGGAGAAGTCGGATCTGACGCGACTGCGGCGCGACATTCTGGACGCGCACATCGAGGATCCTTCGTACCGTCTGGTCGAGGCGCGGGATCCGGAGCGGGACCGGAAAACATCGGACTACTCCCCCGCGGTCGACGACTGGCGCCACCGCCGGGCCGACCTCTATGAGCGGTTCATCGCCGAGGAGCTGGGCGAGGACGAGTGCGGGGCCTTCCTCGTCTGGGGCGATCCGGCGCTGTACGACTCCACCCTCGGCATCCTGGAGGAGATCCTCGAACGCGGCGCGGTCGCCTTCGACCATGAGGTGGTTCCGGGCATCAGCAGTGTCTCGGCGCTGCTGGCCAGACACCGTACCGGTCTCAACCGGGTCGCGCGTCCTGTGCAGATCACCACAGGCAGGAGGCTCGCCGAAGGCTGGCCGGACGGCGTCGACGATGTGGTCGTGATGCTCGACGCCCGGCAGGCCTTCACCCGCCATCTCGACCAGGACCTCTTCATCTACTGGGGCGCCTATGTGGGCACCGAGGACGAGATCCTGGTGTCGGGGCGGCTGGCGGAGGTCTCCGGCCGGATCGAGGAACTGAGGGCCGAGGCGCGCGCCCGGAAGGGCTGGATCATGGACACCTATCTGCTGCGGCGCGGCTGAGCGGTCCGAGCAGCTCGAGCCGTCAGAGCTGTCCGAGCCGTCCGAGCAGCTCGAGCCGTCAGAGCTGTCCGAGCTGTGCGAGGAACTCGAGTACGCCCGCCACGTCCGGCGCGAAGGGCACCTCGGGCGGCGCGGACGGACGCCGGACCACCACCACGGGCACGCCGAGCTCACGCGCGGCGACGAGCTTGGCGGAGGTGGCGGGTCCGCCGCTGTCCTTCGTCACCAGGACATCGATTCCCTGCGTACGGAGCAGCTCCCGCTCGCCCTCGACGGTGAACGGTCCGCGGTCCAGGAGAACCCGGGTGTGGCGGGGCAGCGGCGGCTCGGGCGGCTCCACCGACCGCACGAGAAATCGCAGCTGGTCGAGGCCTGCGAAGGCGGCGAGGCCGAGGCGACCGGTGGTGAGGAAGACGCGCCGGCCCAGCGCGGGCAGCTGCGCGGCGGCGTCGGCGAGCGAGAGGGCCGAATGCCAGAAGTCCCCGGGGCCGGCGCTCCAGCCGGGCCGCCGCAGCATGCAGAGCGGGATGCCGACGGCTGCCGCGGCCTGCGCGGCGTTGGCGCTGATGACGGCGGCAAACGGGTGCGTGGCATCGACGACGGCATGGACGCGGTGCTCGCGCAGCCAGTCTGCGAGACCTTCCGGCCCACCGAAACCGCCGATGCGTACCTCTCCGGCGGGCATCCGGGGCTGCGCCACCCGACCGGCGAGCGAGGTGGTGACACGGAGGCCACCGCGCCCGGTCAGCTCGGCGGCGAGCTGCCGGGCTTCGGCCGTGCCGCCGAGGATCAGGATGTACGTGCCGGGCATGGCGTCGAGGCTACTTCGCCCACAGATCGCGTACGTGCGCGAGGTGACGGGTCACGACCGCGCGTACCGCCCCTTCGTCGCGGGTCAGGAGCGTTTTCGGCAGCTCGTGATGCTCCTGGGCGGAGTGCTGCGGCAGCCCGAGTCCGGCCGCCGCCGTCAGTGCGTACAGCGGTGAGGCCGCCCGGCATCGGCCCGGTGGGATCAGGGGCGCTCGCAGGGTGCCGACACGCTGCCGGCCGACACGCACCGTCCGAGACGGATCGTCCGAGACGGATCGGTTCACCAGGTCAGATGGAGTGCTTCGGGCGAGCGATGGATCAGGGTGGGCCGCATCGCGACCGGCAGCCTGTCCTCCTCGACCCGCAGGCCGGGCAGCCTGCGGGCGAACAGCCCAATGGTCAGCCGGAGCTGCTCACGGGCGAGCTGGGAGCCGGGGCAGCCGTGGGCCCCGTGGCCGAAGGCGACATGCTGCCGGGAAAGGGGCCGGGTCATGTCGAAGACCTCGGGCCGCTCGTAACGTTCCTCGTCGCGGTTGGCCGATCCGTACGCCACGAACACCGTTTCCCCGGCGGGGAGTTCGGTGCCGGCGATCGTCACAGCCCGGGTGGTGGTCCGCCTGAAGCCCTGGACCGGACTGTCGAACCGCGCGGCCTCCTCCACGGCTGCCGGTATCAACTCCCGGTCGGCGCAGACCAGTTCCCACTGCCGTCGGTCGCTCAGCAGATGAAGCAGCGTCGTACCGATGAGCGCGGTGGTCGTGAGATGTCCGGCGATCAGGAAGTTCTGGAGGTTCGACACCAGCTCGTGGCGCTGGTCGAGGGTGAGATCGCCGCTTCCGGGCGCGAGCGCGGCGACCATCGCCGAGCAGAGGTCGTCGCGCGGGCTCATCCGCCGGTCCCTTACATAGGTGTCGAGGAGCTGCTGCAGCGCGACGACATCCTCGGCGGCCCGGACCTGCTCGTCCGGGTCCAGCGGCCGGAACAGCAGTTCTTCGGCGCGGTAGCCGCCGTGCACCGCGGCCGGCACGTCCGCCGGGTCGAGCCCGATGAGCCGCCCGATCACCTGGCCGGGCAGCTGTCGGGCGTACGCCTCCATCAGTTCGACTCCGCCGTCCTGCGCGAAGCCGTCGACCAGTGCCTCGGCGCGCTCGGCGGCGTACGGCACCAGCGCGGCGATCCGGACGGCGGACAGGCCGCTGTTGAGCGGAGCCCGGTGGCGCTGATGGGCGGGGCCGTCGGTGGAGACGACGGTGGGGCGCTTCCCGTAGCCCTTGGCCAGGACCTCCAGCGCGGCGGGCGAGGGCATGACATCGGGGAGCAGCGCGCGCACCGACGAGAACTCCTCGGGCCGGCGCAGCACTTCCCGTACGTCCGTGTCCCGCGCGACGAGCCAGGCATCCAGCTCGGGAACGAAGGTCAGGCCCTCGGCCCGGCGCGCCCGCGCGTAGAGCGGATAGGGATCGCGTTGCAGCTCGTCGAGCCTGGCGTGATCTTTGCTCGCCACGCGGCGCCTCCGGGTCGGAAGGAAGGTTCCTGCACTGGGCGCACCGGTCGTCCGGATGTCCGGCCAGGGCACGTCCGGCCATGGTGCCGGAGCCCCGCCGCATCGGGAAGGGGCACTGCCGGTCTGTGGCATCGTCCGCGGCGCGCATGAACTGCCGAAGCAGACACGGTAGTTGGTCGCCGAGCCGGCCGGGCGACGAAGTCGTCCGTGATCGGCTGCCGCATCGACCACTCCGAGAACTTGCGACTGACCGACCGGCTCGGCGAGCTCCACGGCCCCTTCCGACCCTGCGGTTGAGGGGCTACCGCCCTGGGGCCCGCCCCCACCTGTCGCACAAGCTCCTCGGCGCGCCGGGCTAGGGGGGCGGCGGGACCGGGCGGGCGGACCACATGCGGGCCAGCAGCAGGAGAGCGGAGAGGCCGAACAGTACGGCGGTGATCAGTAGCCAGCGGCCGAGGAACACGTCATCGGGGAGGCCGGTGTAAGCGGTGAAGTTGTCCACCTGTCCCAGGATCAGGGGAAAGTAGGTCAGCAGCAGGATGCCGGAGAGGAAGACCGGCACCCGGACGTAGTTGATCCATCCCCGCATCGGCGGGTTGCCCTCAACCGCCGGTTCCCGACGGCGGCCCAGTACGGTCTGGGCGGCGCGGTCGGTGACCGTGTAGAGGGGCAGCAGGACCAGATCGTGCAGGAGAGCCGCTCCGACGAACCACACCACGACCATCCAGGGTTGGTCTCCGGCCAGCAGCCGGATTCCCGCGTAGGCGGTCAGAGCGAAGGAGCAGAGCACCAGCAGCAGGTGCAGGGGGGAGGCTCCGTAGCGCGCCCGGAAACCGCTCATGCGCTCTCCCCGAAGGTCAGCCGGGTGACCCATTTGGTGTTGTGGACACCCGGGTTGGCCGGGACGATGACGCGCGCCGGATACCCGTGATCCGGCGACAGGTCGGCTCCATTGACCCGCAGGGCCAGCAGCGAGCGCACATCGCGGACCTGGTTGTCGCGCAGCATGGCCGAGCGGAAGGCCCCGCTGCGCTGGGCGGATTCGACGAACACACCCGGCACTCGGTCCGCGAAGCCGACAAGTGCGGCCAGGTCGGCCAGCCGCACCCCGCTCCACTCCTGGTCGTCGGTGGACCACCCTTCCACGCAGGCGATGGGCAGCGCCGCGCCGTGTTGCGGCAACGCCAGCACCTGTTCGCGGGTGAAGATCCGTTCGCGGCCCCCGCCCCGTACGACCAGGCGCCACCCGGGGCCGATGTCGCGGGCACGAATTCCCACGCCTGCCGCGGTCTTGTTGATCTGGAAACCGTTCGGACCGGGCCCGGGCTCCTGGCCGTGCGGGGCAAGCAGGGCGGTGGATCTGAGGGAGCCGCCGATGCTCTGCCCGGCCGTCACTGCGAGCAGTACCAGGGAGCCCGCGCCCACCATGCCCAGAGCACCCCGCCGCGAGATTGTCGGCGGGGTCTGGTTGGGGCTCACGAGACCGGTTTCGTCCCCTGGTGCTGCGTTCGTGCGGCCGGGCATGCGCAGCTCATTGCGGAGGGCGCGGCTGCGCAGTGTCCGGATCACCAGGGGCACGCGGAAGGCGATATGCACGACGAAGGCGCCGATGAACACCCAGGCCCCGTAGAAGTGCAGAACGTAGAAGGAGCCGGGGAAGATGTAGTCCAGCTGGATATTGAGCACACCCGTGGCGAACTCGAACAACACCCCGCCCACGAGCAGGAGCAGCGACAGGCGTTCGAGCGCCTGGCTGACCGAGCTCACAGGAGGCCAGGCGAACAGTCGGGGGATCACCGACCACAGCTTCGCCAGGAGCACTGGGATCAGGACGATGCCGAGCGTGACATGGACGCCCTGGTTGAGGCGGTAGAGCCAGTACGGATCGGTCGGCCAGGCGAACAGACAGAAGCCCAGCCACCCCCTGTCGGGGGTCTGGTCATTGCCCGCAAGATCCGGGTTGTAGGCGGCGTAGGAGAGCAGCCCGGTCACGAACAACACCGGGATGCCGACGAGCAGAACCGCGCCGAAAACAGAGGTCAGCCACGGCCCCCGCAGAGGACTGCGCCAAAAGCCCGGCCGTGACGGACCGGTCGGCGGGCCTTCCCGCAGCAAGTCCGCAAGGCGCGCCCTCGACACTGTCGGGCGCGAACCGGCCGCCGGAGTCGCCGGGGAGCGGGCACCTCTTTCGGGCCCGTCGGGCCCGTCCCCCGCGGCGGGACCGTGACCCCGGCCGCCGGATCCCTCGTGTCCCGCAGACGACGCGGCGCCGCTCACCCCGCCCGGGTGCACGTTCGTCGCCTCCTCTCGCCGCGTTGACCTCTCGTCCGCGCCGCGCGCACCCGGCTCGCCTGTGCTCGCGGCCGGCTCATTCTTCGGGGAAGGCTCGTCCTTGCCGTGTGTGTCGCCCATGGGATCCCTTGTGCGGTTCACGGAACGGCAGGCCGCCGCCCGACGTCGAACACTAGGCCCAAATATCACGTATTGATGGTATTTGGTCGGATGGAGTGCCTGGGGCCCAGATGCCGACCGACAGTCCGCGAGCAGACCGCCCGGACGCAGCCAACTCGCCGCTCGAACCGGCCAAGACCGCGCAGCCCGCCGACCGGTCCACCTCCCACGGGAAGGAGTGGCTCACACCCGGGGCGACAGCGGCGTCGGCACCGCCGGCTTCCTCGACGAGTCCCCGCACGACGCTCGCTCCAGGGCTCGGAGCCCAGAGTGGACCACGTCGGTGCCCATGACTCACCACGTGCACGGCCAGGGGACGACCGCTTTGAGTTGGCGGAAGATTGGCCAATTCACGGGGGGAGCGGTGACGCACGGAGACCCTAGGGTCGGCCGCATGCCCCCACACCCCCCGCGGACCCCGGCGCTCCCGGTACTCCCCTACCGCAAACCCACACCCGGCCGGGACTATTGGGTGCTGAACGATGTGCTGCCCGACGTGGATGCCGTCCGGGCCCGCTGCCTCGCCAAGGAGGACTGGGTCGAGGGCCACCCGCACAAGCCCCAGAGCTGGCCCGGCCTGCGCACGATGCCGGGGCTCGAACCGGAGGAACTCTCCCAGGTCGAAGAACTGGTGAAGAGGGCCATCGGCGCGCGCCGGATATGGCAGCAAACGAACCCTGGTGGCGGCACGCTCAACCACAACTGCATCCAGATCGTCGGCAAGGACGAATGCGAGCCGCGCCCACACACCGATTCACGTGCGCTGTGTCGTTACGCCGCGGTGCTCTATCTCAATCCGAACGTGCCCAAGGGCTGCGGAACCAGTTTTTACCGGCAGAGTCTGCCTGGCGGACGACTCGGCGGAAACCTGGTGACAGCGCCACACAACGACCTTGTCGACGCCCTGGGCACACGCTTCGTCCCGCCCGACTCTTTCACCGAGGATGTGCGCGTGCCGCACCGGTACAACCGTCTGCTCCTCTACACCGCAAACATGATGCACAGCGCCACCGGTTAC
This sequence comes from Streptomyces sp. NBC_01750, assembly GCF_035918095.1. Lineage (NCBI taxonomy): Bacteria > Bacillati > Actinomycetota > Actinomycetes > Kitasatosporales > Streptomycetaceae > Streptomyces > Streptomyces sp. NBC_01750. The sequence continues at coordinate 7,598,598 of NZ_CP109137.1, read as the reverse complement.
TGGGGCAGGGCCTTGGAGGACAAGCGCATGACAGCGGTCTTCTTCTGGATGGCCTGACACGTCGGTCCGGACCGGCGGGAGGCGCCCGCGGCAGCCACGGCACTGCCCAAATCCGGTACGCCCACCCACCCTCGCCCCGCCGTAGGGACCCTATGGGGAGTGCCTGTCCGACCTCGCTGTCGCCGGCGTCCGGACTGGACATGAGCGACACACCCGACCCGACATCCGGAGCCAGGACACGAAGAGAGGGCCTCCACAGGCTCTGACCTGTGAAGACCCTCAGCACCGTCGGGACGACAGGATTTGAACCTGCGACCCCTTGACCCCCAGTCAAGTGCGCTACCAAGCTGCGCCACGTCCCGGTGCCCGTCTGACCTGGGGTTTCCCCCGGCCGAACACGCATGAGAACAATACCGCACTTCGGCGGGTGGTCACGAACCCCATTCCGCCGGCCGGACCGGATGATCACCGTCGGCGAGCAGCCACTGGTCGGCTCGGGTTTCCACCGCCCTCACGTGAGGCTATCGAGCACGCACGGAGAGTGGTCAGCGAACTGATGGGCCCCGGGCCATCACGGCCCGTACGGACCAGGCGCGGTCACCCTGCGGAAGGCCGTCCGAGCTCGGGGTGTGCGTCGACCAGTCTGCGAGGTGCGGCCTGGCGCCAGGAGTCGAGCAGGATCGCGTACAGCTCCTCATCGTCCTCCACGGCGGCCAGCCGCACCCGCAGCCAGGCGTAGTTGTCGTCATGTCCCGCGCGCATGAAGAACTTCTCGGGCTCGGAGGCGATCAGCTCCTCCCGGTCCTCCTGGGGGCACTTCACGCCCATCACCCTGTCGTCGTCATCGAGCGAGGCGAAGATCTTGCCGCCGCCCTCCAAGCGGAACGTGGGCCTGCCCCAGGCGAGCTTCTCCACCGCGCCGGGGAGGCCGAGCGCGAGCCTGCGCACATCGTCAGCAGTGGCCATGCGAAGACGGTACGACGCGACACTGACACTCGCCCCCATTGCCACACAGGACCCCTCAGGCCCTTTGACCCCCTGTATAGCCGCAACCTACGCTGCGCAACGTTACAGATAGCGCTTTCTGCACCACGTTCCGGGCTGCCGGGCGGCAAACCGGTGACATACGCCTGGGACTCCGACGGGAAGGCCACCGTCGACTCGACGGAGGCGAACCCGACCCATGTCATGCTCAGCTTCGGCGACACCATCCCCTTCACCGTGGAGCACCGGGCGTGACAGCGCCCGCCTGTTGTACGCGCCGGGGCGCGCGCCTCTGGCACCCTCTTGTGCTCCGAGCGCCGGACGGGCGCGTATGAGCGCCGGTGCCCAGCCGGTCCGCCGGGCCGGAGTGCGTTCTTTTCGGTCCAGGTCTGAGCCGTATCGGTTCTGCTGGTGTTCCCGGATGTCACCGCTGTGCAGGTCCGAGGTGCCTTCTTGTCCCTCAGTGCCATATACCCACGAAACCTTTGCCGTTGGCATGTGGCAGAAAGACACAGACGGGGAATGCCGTACGGCAGGACCGGACGGGCCCGTACCACACGGAAAGCAGCCTCAATCAAACGTCAACGGTCCGCAATTTGGCCAGAGTTGGCGTCGATCTTGTGCCACCCTGAAACGATCAACACCATGATGTGGTCGGCCTGTTCGGGACGGGACCACTGCCGATGCACCACCTGCTCGAACAACCGCCCGAGCAGGCGTTTCGCAGAGGAGGGCTCGCGATGGACGGTTACTTCGCCAGTCGACTACATCAGCAACTACGTGATCATGTGCGTGACTTCGCAGAGAAGGAGATACGTCCGCGGATCCCAGCGATGGAGGCAGCCCGTGCCGTCCACCACGAACTGTCCCGGCTCATCGCCCGGCAGGGCTGGCTCGGCGCCACGATCGGCAAGGAGCACGGCGGGATGGGGATGGGACACCTCGCCAAGACCATCATCATCGAGGAGCTGTCCCGGGTCAGCGGCGCGATGGGCGCGATGGTGCAGGCCTCCCAGCTGGGCGTTGCCAAGATTGTCCACTTCGGCAACGACGAGCAGAAGAAGACCTGGCTCCCCTCCATCGCCGCCGGCGACTGCCTCCCGACGATCGCGGTCACCGAACCCGAGTCGGGCGGCCATGTGCTGGGCATGAGCGCCACCGCCGTACGGGACGGCGACGACTACGTTCTCAATGGCCGAAAGGTGTTCGTCGGCAACAGCCATATCGGTGATCTGCACGGCGTGGTGGTCAGGACCGGACCCGGATCCAGGGGGTTAACGGCCTTCCTGGTCGAGTCGGACCGGCCGGGCTTCGGGATCGGCGAGCAGCGGCCGACCATGGGTCTGCACGGCTTCAGCTTCGGCGAGTTGCACTTCGACAACTGCCGTGTCCCCGCGCCGAACCGCCTCGGCGAGGAGGGCGACGGGCTGGCCGTGGCGTACTCCTCCAGCGTGCTCTACGGACGCGCCAATCTCACCGCCGTATCGCTCGGCATCCACCAGGCGATCCTGGAGGAGACCACGAGGTTCTGCTCCGATCGGCGGCGTTACGGCAAGCCGCTCCATGAACTTCCGTCCGTCAAACTGAAGTTGGGGTCGTTACAGTCCCGGTTGATGACCTCCAGGCTCGCCGCGTACCACGCCGTGCATCTGCTCGACGAGGGGCTGCCGTGCGATGCGGAGCTGATGAACGCAAAGCTGGTCAATGTCGAGTCGGCGATCGACTCAGCGCGTAACGCCATGGAGATCCATGCCGCGGCAGGGCTCTTCACCGACCGCCCCATCGAGCGGTATCTGCGGGACGCGCTCCATATGTTCGCCCCGGCCGGCACGTCCGACGTACAACTGCTGCGCCTGGCGGAGGTGGCGCTGGGCACGGCGAAGGGCCAGTGGTCGCAGCAGCTGTCCGACGTGGTCCGGCTGGACGCCGCCGTCTGACCGACCCGCAGCGGGTGACGTCCCCGGGAGCGCGTCGGGCAGCCCGGGGACGTCACTTCACCAGAATCGGTGGGACTTCAGATACTGCCGTCCTCACGCCGGTGGATCTGGTCGATCAGTTCCGCGGCGAGCGACTTGATGGTCTCGAGCCCCGCCCGGCCCCAGGGCCGCGGCTCGGTGTCGACCACACAGATCGTGCCCAGTGCGATCCCCGTGCGGTCGATCAACGGCGCACCGAGATAGGAACGGATGCCGATCTCGTCCACCACCGGGTTTCCCGCGAACCGCGGATAGTCGCAGACGTCCTCCAGGACCAGCGCCTTGCGCCGTACGACCACGTGCGGGCAGTAGCCGTGGTCCCGCGCCATGAACCGGCTGACACCACCGTCGCCCGTCGCGGCCGTCGCACCCAGGTCGGTGCCGGAGTGCGCACCGGACGGGGTGTGCAGACCGGCGAAGAACTGCTGGTTCTCGTCAATGAAGTTGACCATGGAGTACGGCGCGCCGGTCACCTCGGCGAGTTTGTGCGCGAATTCGTCGAAGGCCGGGTCCGGCCGGTCCCCGAAACCCAGCTGACGCAGCCGCCTTACGCGGACGGGCGCTTCGCGGTCTACGGGCGTGAGCAGCAGATGGCCGGTCGGGTCGTACGTCATGTTGGTGCTCCGTAGCTCGGTGCCATGGCCGGCACCGCGGTGGTGGTGAGCAGATGCTGGACGAGGGTGACCAGGGTCCCTATCCCCGAGCTGGCGATCCGCGCGTCGCACAGCACGACCGGCACCTCCGGTTTGAGGTCGAGCGCGGCCCGTACCTCTTCCGGTTCATAGCGGTAGGCGCCGTCGAACTCGTTGACGGCGACGACGAATCCGATGCCGCGCCGCTCGAAGAAGTCCACCGCGGAGAATGAGTTCTCGAGGCGGCGCGTGTCGGCGAGAATGACCGCGCCGAGCGCGCCTTCGGAGAGCTCGTCCCACATGAACCAGAAGCGCTCCTGGCCGGGTGTTCCGAAGAGATAGAGCACATGACTGCGGTCCAGGGTGATCCGGCCGAAGTCCATGGCGACGGTTGTGGTGGTCTTGGACTCAATGCCGTCCAGGCTGTCGGTCGCCACGCTGACCTGGGTCAGGAGCTCCTCCGTACTCAGTGGTTCGATCTCACTGACCGCTCCCACGAAAGTCGTCTTGCCGACCCCGAATCCGCCCGCGACGAGGATCTTCAGTGCGGCGGGAAAGGGGTCGGCAAGCTCACAGTCGTCGTCGTAGGCCATCCAGCACCGCCTCCAGCAAAGATCGGTCGGTGGGTGAGTCGTGGTGGCGGCGGGGTGCCCGCGCTGTGACCGCCCCGCAGTCCACGAGATCGGAGAGCAGCACCTTGGTGACCACCGCCGGGAGCCTGAGGTGGGCCGAGATCTCGGCGACCGAGGTCGGCCCGTCGCACAGCCCGAGCGCCAAGGCGTGCTCGGGGCCGAGATGCGTCTGCGGCACGCTTCCCGTGGCCATCACCAGGGAGAGCAGATCCAGCGTGGCCGTGGGGCGGGTGCGACCGCCGCTCACCGTGTAGGGGCGGATGAGCCGGCCGGCCGCGTCGTCGAGCAACGGCCCGTCCTTGGGGACCGGCACGTTCATTGCCCCGCGGCGCTCGGCGCCCCCGCCGATTGTCTGGCCGGGGTGGTCAGGTACGGCCGTACGCTCTTGACCAGCATCGCCATCTCGTATCCGAGGACCGCTGCGTCCGCCTCGCGCCCGGCGAGCACGGCGAGACAGGTGCCGGAGCCGGCGGTGGAGACGAACAGCAGCGTGGAATCCAGCTCCACGACCACCTGACGCACCTCGCCGCCGTCGCCGAAACGCGCTCCGGCGCTGCGGCCCAGTGAGTAGAGGCCGGAGGCAAGTGCCGCCATATGGTCGGCGCTGTCGGCATCCAGGCCGTGCACCGATTTCACCAGCCCGTCGGAGGAGAGCAGCACCGCATTGCGTGTGTACGGCACACGCTGGACCAGGCCGCTGAGCAGCCAGTCGAGGTCCGAGACATGGCCGTTAGGCGCATCGCTCACCATGGTGCATCTACTCCTTGGGGGTGTTGTCGCGGCGCTGTGGGGCGGGATCCGCGACGGACTGGGACTCGGCCAGGCCGATGCCGCGCTGGAAAGCCGCCATCAGGCCCGGGTCGTGGAGGGTGTTCTCGTCGTCCTTGCGGGGCGTTGGGGCGTCCCTGAGCTGGGGCACGAGGTGTTCCTGGCTGCGGCGCCTGGGCAGCTGGGGGCGGCCCATGGGGCCGGGCACCGTTCCGCCGGAAGGCGGTCCTGCGGTGGTGTGGACAAACTGCTCGGCGGACGAGGTCTCCGCGGGCGCCGTGTGGTTGACGCCGGGGCGGGCGGCGGCAGGGTTGGGGCGGTCGCTCTGTTCTCCGCGTACGTTGAGCAGGCCCGCGCCGAGCGCGGCGTGCACCGGTGCGCGCTGCGGCTGTTGAAGTGGCGGTTGCGGTTGCGACTCCGGTTGTGAGTGCGGTTGCGGTTGTGAGTGCGGTGGATGTTCGGGTGGTTGAAAGGCCGGTGGCTGGTGAGGCGTTGAGTGAAGCTGGTGCGGGATCAGCGGCGGGGCCACGGCCGCCTGAGCCGCGTCGGGCTGGGCCGCGAGGTGGTTCGCGCTCTCGTGCGCCGCGGCGGCCTCGGACTGCGGGAGTCCATCGGGCTCGGCACCGAGAAGTCCCTGCGGCAGTACGAGGATGGCCTGCACACCGCCGTAGATATTGGTCTGAAGCCGTACCGCGATGCCGTGTCTGCGGGCGAGCGCGGAGACGACGAACAGGCCGATCCGGCCGTCCTGCAGCATATGGGCGACATTCACCTGGTCGGGGTCGGCGAGCAGGGCGTTCATCTTGTTCTGTTCGGCGGCGGGCATACCGAGGCCACGGTCCTCGACCTCGACGGCGAGCCCGGCCGTGACGTGCTGGGCGCGCATCAGCACCTGGGTGTGCGGGGCGGAGAACAGCGTGGCGTTCTCGACCAGTTCGGCCAGCAGGTGGATCACGTCGGCGACGGCGTGGCCGCGCAGGGTGCCGTCGATCGGCGGTACCAGTTTGACTCTCGGGTACTGCTCCACCTCTGCGATGGCAGATCGGAGCACCTCGGTCATGGTGACCGGGTTGGACCACTGCCGGCGGGAGATGGCGCCGCCGAGTACGGCGAGGTTCTCGGCGTGTCTGCGGATGCGGGTGGCCAGGTGGTCGACGTGGAAGAGGCCCTTGAGCAGCTCGGGATCCTCGACCTCGTTCTCCAGCTCGTCGAGCAGCTGGATCTCGCGGTGGACCAGTGACTGCAGCCGGCGGGCCAGATTGACGAAGACTTCGACCTTCTGTTCGTTGCCGACGCTGCTGGAGAGCCGGGACGCCTGCACCACCGCCGCCACAGCGGCCTCGTGGGAGCGGCTCAACTCCTCCGTCAGCAGATCGAATTCGTCCCCGCCCGGCGCTGCGGGCTGTGGTGTCCGGCGAGCGGGCGGCCCTTCGCCCCGTCTGAGCTGCTCGACCACGGTGCGCAGCTCGGTCTGTCCACGGACGGTGGACCGGCGCAGCTCGGCGCAGCGGTCGTGTACGGATCTGGCCATGCGGTCCGCGCCCATCGCCGCCGCCACCACGGAAGCGATGGCCAGCACGGCGGAACCGGTGAGCACGGCCCACAGGTTGGTGGAGGGCTGGGAATCGTCGTAGCGGATCGCGAAGATCACCGCGATCGTGCCGCTGAGCGCGGTGACGACCGCGGGCAGGACTGCGGTGCGCAGGAGTCGAGGGCGTATGCGGGCTTCCGGTGACGACGGCACGGAGTGCGGCCTCCCCGCCGATGACAGGGAGCGGGCGCCTGGCCGGTGGCGCCCGCCCTCACGGCGGTCCGGCCGCGCGGCGGGTGCGCGTAGTTGAGACATCAGCGTCCTTGGTACGTGGGCCCCAGGAATCGGCGTACTGCAAGTGGTCAGCTTCGGCTCCCGGAGGACTCGTCATGCACAACATGAGCCCACCGCTGATCACCGGCAACACACGGTAGTCGCCAAGCGCGCACGTGCGACGGGCAGTTGACAAACTTGCCCGTCATTCGTCCCGCTCTGGTATGAGGCCTCGTACGCCAGCCCGAAAATGCGGAGTGCCCCCTCTGGTCGCTACGGCGGCCAAAGGGGGCGGATGCCGCGGGACGGACGCCACGGGGTCCGTCCCGCGCGTCGAACGCGCAGAATCGGGCGCTACGGCTCGGCCGCCGCGGCAGGGTCGGACGCCGCGCGTCGGAGGCCGCGGCAGAGTCGGACGCCGCGGTGCCAGGCGTCGCGGGTCGAGGTCCGCAGGGCCGGGCGTCGCGGGTCAGGCGCTCGGTGCCACCTCGTGGCTGCCCGTACCGGCCGACTCGGTCCAGCCCGTGGCGGGCGCGGTCGCCACCGCGCGCCACCACGGCTCGGACGGAATGCCCTGGACCGTCGGCTCGAACGGCTCGCCGGGCCGGGGCAGCGCGATGCGCGCCCCCTCCACGGCCGCTGCCGCGACCGTGCCCTCGCCGGGCTCTGCCCACGGGTGCGGCGCGAGATTGAACGTCCCCCAGTGGATCGGCAGCATCGCACCGGACGCCTTACCGCCCTGCAGATCGAGATGGGCGCGCATACCTTCGGCGGGTGTCATATGGATGTCGGGCCAGTACTCGCTGTACGCACCGATCTGGATCATGGTGGCGTCGAACGGGCCGTGCTCGGCGCCGATGTCCTTGAAGCCGGGGAAGTACCCGGTGTCGCCGCTGTGGTAGATCCGGTGCTCGGGACCCGCGACGGCCCAGGACGCCCAGAGGGTGTGCTGCTGATTGCGCAGACCACGACCGCAGAAGTGGCGGGCGGGGGTGGCGGTCAGCCGGAGACCGGCCACCTCGGTCGACTCGTTCCAGTCCAGCTCGCGCAGCCGGTCGGCGGGGACACCCCAGCGCTCCAGGTGCGCGCCCACGCCGAGCGGCACGGCGAAGACCGTGTCCGTGGATGCCAGAGCGCGGATGGTGGGCAGATCGAGGTGGTCGTAGTGGTCGTGGGAGATCACGACGATGTCGACCGGGCCGAGGGCGGCCAGTGGTACGGGCACGGGGTGCAGCCGCTTGGGGCCCGCGAAGGGGAAGGGGGAGCAGCGCTCGCCCCAGACCGGGTCGAAGAGCACCCGCCGGCCGTCGATCTCGGCGAGAACGCTCGAATGCCCCATCCACGTGAGCCGCAGCCCCGAGGCCGGAGGCTTCGCGATATCGGCGAGAGTGGTGGCGTGGATGGGCACGAGCCCGATCGGGGACCGGTGCGCCCGCGCTTCCTTCCGGAAGTAGATCTTCGCGAATTCGATCATGGAGGCGCCGGACGGCCTGGTCCTGGCCCCTACAGGGTTCTGGAAGACGCCGTCCACGAAGTTCGGCGAGCGGCGGATCCGCTCCCACCGCTCTCCGGACGGGTCCGCGCCGAATGCGGCGGGCCGCAGCGCGCGCAGCCGGGAGCTCAGCGGATGGTGGGGGGATCCAGTGCCGGTCACGGCACCTCCTGGTGTCGGTGTCTTGTTCATTATGAGCGGGGGGTACGTCAGGACGGGAACGGGCCCGTTACGGGCCTCGGCGCCATCGGCCTCCCTGACGGGACATCGCAAGTGTCGAGGCCGGAGCGCGGGCGCCATGACCGGCTCAGCCGCGGGGCTGGCCATAGGCCCGTTCGACGCGCAGCCGGAGAACGAGGCGCTTGTCGCGGACCATCGCACGCCGGTAGTCGTCCCAGTCCGGGTGTTCGCCCACGACGTCCCGGTAGAGGGTGATCAGCTCTTCGACGGTGGCGTCGTACGGGTCTGCCGCGACCGGCGAGAGCTCCGCGGCGCCCTCGACGACGGTCCATGCCCAGCGGTCGCCGCTGGTGACGTGGTACCCGGCGCGCGGGTCGCGGCGCAGGTTCCTGGTCTTGGCCCGGTCATCGGTGACGGACACCCGGATGGTCCGCTCGTCGGGGTAGTACGCGTGGTTCACATTGGAGAGCTGGGGCCTGCCGTCCCGCTTGAGCGTGACCAGTACCCCTCCGTCGCACTCGGAGACCAGCTTCAACAGGGCTTCCTGCTGCGGGTCTCTTTCGGGGTCCTGCGGAGCGCCGATGTCCGTCATGACCACAGCAACGTCTCACCCGGCACGGGTGTTCCTGAAGATCTTTCCTCTCCGATGTCACATCCGGGTGCACCCGGACCGTCGTACGCGTGCAAGGACATTGTCCAAACTTCTGGAGGCCCGTCATGGCCCGTATCTCACTCACCCCGCGCCGTTCGCTCCTGTTCCGCGCAGTGGAGTGGTACTCCAGGCGCGCGTACGGAAAAGTCATCGACCCCGCGAGGGCGCTGGCTCACAACCCACGGGTGCTGTGGAGCGATCTGCGTTTCGAGCAGTCGCTCGCCAAGTGGAAGGAGCTCGACTCCGGTCTGAAGGCACTGGCCGTGATGGCCTCGGCGGCGTCGATCGGGTGCAGCTGGTGCATGGACTTCGGGCACTGGGAGAGCCAGGAGCGCGGCATGGACGTGCGCAAGCTCCGCGATGTGCCGGTGTGGCGCGACAGCGACGTCTACACCCCGCTGGAGCGCGATGTCATGGAGTACGCGGAGGCGATGACCGCCAATCCGCCGGAGGTCGGGGACGAGTCGGCGGCCAGGCTGCTCAGCGCCCTCGGCGAGGCCGCGTTCGTCGAGCTGACCGCGATGGTGGCGGTGGAGAACCTGCGCTCGCGGATGAACGCCGCACTGGGTCTGACCAGCCAGGGCTTCAAGGATCACTGCGACATTCCGGCCGGTGAGGGAACCCCCGCCCGCTGAGCCGCGTGCCGCGGGACCCCCGCTCGGCAATCTGTTGACGATCATGTTGACAGGGGAGCTCCCAGCTCCGGATACTGACTGACGATTCAGTTAATCGTCGTCGCGTCCGGAGGCAGCATGTCCGAGCTCCCCACCGAGCTGGTCCCGCCCATCGCAGAACAGCGCGACATCGCCGAAGCCGGCCGCACCTTCGCATCGAGCAGGCGCGGCCGATGACCTCGGAGACGACGGCCTCGGACATCGTGCGGCTGGTCCTCTCGAGGAGCATGTGAGATGGCGTCGACGGTTCTGACGGGCGGCGAAGCCGTCGTAGGGGCGCTGGCCGCGCACGGCGTCACGCAGGCCTTCGGGATTCCTGGCACACACAACCTGGAGATCTACCGGCATCTCGCGGTCTACGGCGTCGCGCATGTGACGCCGCGCCATGAGCAGGGCGCGGGATACGCGGCGGACGGGTACGCCCGGGTGACCGGCCGGCCCGGCGTCGCGATCACTACTACCGGGCCCGCGCTGCTGAACATCGCCGCCGCCGTCGGCCAGGCGTACTCGGACAGCGTGCCACTGCTCGTCGTCTCTCCCGGGATGCCGCTGCGCCACCCCCGCCAGTCGACCGGGCTGCTGCACGAGATGCGCAGCCAGACCGAGGCGCTGCGCGGTGTCGCGGCGTTCAGCCACCGGGTGTCGACGGTCGAGGAGATAGGTGCGGCGGTCGCCCGCGCCTTCACACTCTTCGGCTCCGAGCGGCCGCGGCCCGTGCACATCGAGATCCCGCTCGATCTGCTGGAGACGGCGGAGCCGGTGGGAGACGTACGGATCGCCGCACCGACCGGGCCGGCCGGGCCCGCGCCCGGCGAGCTCGGGCGGGCCGTCGACGCTCTGCGTACGGCGAGCCGGCCCGCGCTCGTACTGGGCGGCGGCGCGCGCACCGCCGCCACCGAACTGCTCGCTCTGGCCGAGGAGTTGGCCGCACCGGTGGTCACCACCGCCAATGGCAAGGGCATCGTGGACGAATCCCATCCGCTGTCGCTGGGCGTCTCGCTGCACAGCCCGGCCGTACAGACATGGCTGGCGGACAGCGATCTGGTGCTGGCCGTCGGCACCGAGCTGGCCGAGTCCGATCTGTGGTCCGCACCGCCGGAGTTGAGCGGCACACTGGTGCGCATCGATGTGGATCCGGCGCAGATGTACGCGGCGGTGCCGGCGGATGTGTCGCTGGTCGGCGACGCACGGCACTCGGTGCGCGAGCTGCTGGCCGCGTATCGGAACGTCGGACCGGTTCCGGACCCGGGCTCGGCCGCCGCCGGCCGTGGCAGGGCCGAACCGCACCCAGCCGGGGACACCCACGCCGCAGCTGTCCTACCGCGTGCCGCGGGTCTGCGGCTCGTACGAAACGTCGAGGCCGACGACCGGGACCTCCGCATCCGGGCCACGGGCTCCGCGGACCACGCCGTCAACGAGCTGCACTTGGCCCGCGACGTCCGCGCGGAAGCCCTGGGTTCCGCCCACCGGACCGTCGCCGAACTGCGGCGCGCCCGCGACGCCGAGACCAGTGACAGGGACGCCCGCTGGCTGCCGTACCTCCGGGCCATACGTACCGTCCTCGACAGCAACGCCGTCATCACCTCCGACAGCGCCCAGTGCTGCTACTACGGCGCGCTCCCGCACCTTACCGTCGGCCCGGACGCCCGCTATCTGCATCCGACCGGGTTCGGCACGCTCGGCTATGCGCTGCCCGCGGCGATCGGCGCCAAGACCGCGCACCCGGACCGGCAGGTGATCGCGCTCAGCGGCGACGGCGGGCTGCAGTTCTCCATACAGGAGCTCGGCACCGCCGCCCAGCTCCGGCTTCCGCTGCCCGTCGTGGTGTTCGACAACGGCGGCTACGGCGAGATCCGCGACGAGATGGCCGCACGCGGCGACACTCCCGCCGCCGTCGATCCGGCGCCCGTCGACCTGCCCGCCCTGGCCCGCGCGTACGGCGGGCACGGCGAGCACGCCGGAACCCCCGAAGCGCTCGCAGCCGCCCTCACCCGGGCCCTCGCCGCACCCGGCCCCACCGTGATCACCGTTCCCGAGGAGACCACCAGATGACCACTCCCCTGCTGTCGCTCACCTGGACAGACCATGTCACCGGCCGCCGGGGCCACCTGGTGATCGACCGGCTGGTGCGCGGGGTCTCCAGCGGCGGCCTGCGGATGCGCGAGGGCTGCACGCTGGACGAGGTGGCCGGGCTGGCCCGCGGGATGACGATGAAGGAGGCCCTCCACTACAACGCTGACGACCCAACGGTCAGATACATCCCGCTCGGCGGCGCCAAGGGCGGCATCGACTGCGACCCGCAGGATCCGCAGGCGTACGGAATCCTGGTCCGCTATCTGCGCGCCGTGCGCCCGTACATCGAGACCATGTGGACCACCGGCGAGGACCTCGGGCTGACTCAGGACATCGTCGACAGGGCCGCGGCCGAAGCCGGTCTGGTCTCCTCCATCCAGGCGGTCTATCCGCTGCTGGACGACGAGGCGACGGCCCGCCGTCGCCTCGCGGACGCGTTCGCCGTCGAGGTGGACGGCATCGGTCTCGACGAACTCGTCGGCGGCTGCGGTGTCGCCGAGTCGGTACTGGTCGCACTGGACCGGGCGGGCGTGGCGTACGAAGGGACCCGCGTCTGTGTCCAGGGCCTCGGCACGATGGGCGGGGCGACAGCACGGTTCCTCGCCCGCGCCGGGCTGAAGATCGTGGCCGTCGCCGACATCAAGGGTACCGTCGCCAATCCGGCCGGGCTGGATGTCGATGCGCTGCTCGCGGCCCGTGACTCGTACGGGACGGTCGACCGTACGGCGCTGCGCCCGGACGATCTCGAGCTGCCGGGCGACGCGTGGCTGTCGGTCGACGCGGAGGTGCTGGTGCCGGCCGCGGTCTCGTACGCCGTGGACACCACCAATCAGGCGCAGATCACCGCGCGTTGGATCGTCGAGGCGGCGAACATGCCGGTGCTGCCGGACGCGGAGGAGCTGCTCACGCGGCGCGGCATCACCGTACTGCCCGACGTCGTCGTCAACTCCGGTACGAACGCCTGGTGGTGGTGGACCCTGTTCGGGGACATCGGGGCCGACGCGGACGAGGCCTTCGCGTACACCCGTCAGTCGATGCGCGCGCTGATCGGCCAGATGCTGGCGCGCGCGGAGGCTGACGGGACCACGGCGCGGGCCGCCGCGCACGCGATCGTCGCCGAGCGGCTGCCGGTCATCGCCGAGCGCTTCGGCTGGTACAGATGACGGCTTCGCTCGCCGAGGCGGCCGCCGAAGCCGCTCGCGGCACCGGGTATCCGCCCGTCCTCGAGGCGATGGGACCGGCTCACAGGACCAAGGCGGCGGCGGGGCCGTGCAGATCGCCCACGTGGGCGGGCCACCGTCACCGGCGGTGAGGGATGATATCCAAGATCGCCTGTGTAGGGTGACGATGTGACAAGAGTCCGGTTGAGCGTGGCGGAGCGGCGGGAAGAGCTGCTGAGGGCTGCCGTCGAACAGATCGAGGAACACGGTGTGGCGGCCGTGCGGATCGCCGACGTCGCGTCGGCCCTCGGTGTGAGCAATGCCCTGGTGCTCTACCACTTCTCGACCAAGGAGAAGCTGGTCGCGGCCGCCTTCGCCTACGCCGCCGACGGTGACCTCGCGCATCTGCGCAAACTGCTGGGCCGCCGCACCTCGGCACTGCGCCGGCTGCGCGCCGCGGTCCGCTGGTACGCGCCGACCGGACAGGCCAAGGGCTGGCGGCTGTGGATCGAGGGCTGGGCGGCCGCGCTGCGCGAGCCGGCGCTGCGGGACGTCGCCCGCGATCTGGACCAGCAGTGGAAGGCGGCCCTGACCGAGGTCATCGCGGAGGGTGCGGCGGCGGGCGAGTTCCCGTGCGAGGACCCGGCGGCAACGGCCTGGCGGCTGACGGCATTCCTGGACGGGCTCGCCGTGCAGATGACTTCGTACGCGGGGTCGCTGTCGCGCGCCGCGATGCTGCAGTGGACGGACGACGCGCTCGCCCGTGAGCTCGGCGTCCACCGTGACGCACTGACCGCCGCGGCACGCTGAACGCCTGAACGACGAACGGCTGAACGCCCGGGCCCGCAGCCCCCATACTGGGCAACTGTGTCTCACCAGTCGCAGCATCAGACGTATCAGCAGCCCGAACAGCCGACGGATCGCCTCCCGCACGATGTGCTGGTGGTCGGCGGCAGCGGTGTGGACACGGTCGTCCGTGTCGACTCCCTGCCGGTCCCGCTCGCGGATTCGGTCGGCGTCGGCCCGATCCGTGAATGGCCGGGCCACACCGGTGGCAATGTGGCCCTCGGCTGCCGGGCCCTCGGGCTGAATGCCACCCTCATCGACTACATCGGCGACGACTGGCCGGGCCGTCAGGTCAGGGAGCAACTCGCCTCGGGGGGCGTGAATTTCGAGCCTCTGATCTCGCCGGCGGGGACGCGGCGCGCGGTCAACCTCGTCGACCCGGCGGGCCGTCGGATGTCCTTCTACGACGCCCGGGATCCCGGCGAGCTGCGGATGCCGCGCGACTTCTACCTCCCTCATCTGCGTCGCGCTCGCCACATCCATCTCTCGATCATGAACTTCGCGCGGTTCCTCTACGACGACATCGAAGCGCTGGGTGTGCCGGTCTCCACCGATCTGCACGACTGGGACGGACTGGCCGACCACCAGAAGGAGTTCGCACTCCGCTCGGACCTGGTCTTCCTCAGCGCTGCCGGCGCGGGCGAGCGGATAGCGTCGGTGATGCGGGAGATCCTGCGCGACGGCCGGGCGCGGGCGGTGGTCGCGACGGCGGGTGCCGGCGGCTCGTATCTCCTCAGCCGCGACGGGGGAAGCACCCCGCGCCCGGTCCCGGCGGTCGTCCCGCCCGCTCCGGTGGTCGACTCCAACGGCGCGGGTGACGCCTACGTCTGCGGCTTTCTGTACGGGCAGCTGTCGGGCCGCGATCTGGAGGAGAGCGCGAGGCTGGGTGCGGTGGCCGGTGCCCATGCCTGTACGGGCGAGGGCAGTACGGCGCTGATCGGACCGGCCGAACTGTTGTCGTCGGTCGTGGTCTGACGCACCGGTTCGTACGCCACCGAGCCTCATTCGTCGCACGGCCTCAGTCGTCGTACGGGGCGGGAAAGGCGAGCCCTGTCAGCCTCGCGCCACACCTGTCACAGCCGGCGCGCGACCGCGGGATCCTGTGCGCGCGGAGAACGTGGTGTGCTTCGGCGCGCCTTCGAAGGAGCCGAGGCCGGAAGGGCCGTAGTGCTCCCCGGCCCGCGCGTCCGGGTCGGCGGCGGCCCGCAGCGCCGGGAGGGCGCCGCCCGCAGCGTCCGAACCGAAGGTGCGCACCGCGCAGTTGATGATCCGGTGCGGCGGCGGGGCGGCGCGATCACTGCCGGTGCGGCCGCTCGACGGCGGCCGCACCGCGCTCCGGGTCGCGGGCGCAAAGGAGCAGCCGCGCTCCTGCTCCGGCGAGTCCGTGGCGACCGCGAGGCCGATCCCGCGGCGGGCACCGGTGACCAGGGCCGTACGTCCGGTGAGCCGGGGCAGGTCCGCTACGCCCCAGCCGTCCGCTGTCACAGAGGCAGCAGGTCCGGGCGCTTGGCCTCGACATGGTCGCCGGAGCTCTCGCCGCGCAGCCGTCGTCCGATCCACGGCACCAGGTGCTCGCGCGCCCAGTTGATGTCGTCGCGGCGCACCTCGAACGGTCCGCGCGGCGGCAGGGGCGGCCACGCCTGGTCGGGGTCGGCGGGCACCTCGAGTCCGAGCACCTGGGCGGCACGCAGTGCGACCCGGGTGTGGCCCTCGGGCGACAGATGCAGCCGGTCGGCGTCCCAAGCCCGCCTTTCCTGGATGGACTTGAGCGACCACAGGTCGAGTACGGGGCAGTCGTAGCGGTCGGCGATGGCCCGTACATGCGCGGTGTACGTGGCGATCTTGCCGCGCAGATGACGCAGTACCGGCACGCCACGGGTGTCGAAGCCGGTGGTCACCATGACGGTGCCGACCGAGCTGGTGAGGTCGGCGACGGCCCGCTCGAAGCGCTCGGCCACGTCGTCGGGGTTGCTGCCGGGCCGGATGATGTCATTGCCGCCTGCGCAGAAGGTCACCAGATCCGGGGCGAGTTCCTTCGCCCGCGGGACCTGTTCCTCGACGATCTGGTCAAGGAGACGGCCGCGTACGGCGAGATTGGCGTACCGGAAGGTGTGCTCCGGCATCCGGTCGTCGAGCAGGACCGCGAACCGGTCCGCCCAGCCGACGTACATCCCGTCGGGGCCCGGGTCGCCGACGCCCTCGGTGAAGCTGTCACCGATCGCCGCGTACGACCCGAATACGCCACTGTTCTCTGTTCTCGAATCGTCTGCCACGAGACCTCATTTTTCCCTTACGGATGTGACCTACGCGACCGTAAGGAGGGGTTGACGAGGGGTGATATAGACCACCGGTCAAGATTCGTCCAACCCGGAATACGCCGACTCCCCCCACGCCGCGGGCGGCGGCACGAGGGGAGGAAGGGCGACGACGCGCATCGGCCGGATCAGATGGAGACACCGTGCTGGCGCAGGTAGGCCACCGGGTCGATGTCCGAGCCATAGCTGGGGCCGGTGCGGATCTCGAAGTGCAGGTGCGGGCCGGTGGAGTTGCCGGTGGTGCCGGAGAGGCCGATCGGCTGGCCGCCGCTCACGCTCTGGCCGGAGGAGACGGCGAGGGAGGAGAGGTGGGCGTACTGCGAGTAGGTGCCATCGCTTTGCTGGATGACGATCTGGTTGCCGTACGCACCGGCCCAGCCGGCGGAGACGACGGTGCCCTGGCCGACTGCCTTGACGGTCGTGCCGGAGGATGCCGCGAAGTCGAGACCGGTGTGGTAACCGCTGGACCACATGGCGCCGGCGAGGTGGTACGGGGTGATGACGGTCGCGCCGTCGACGGGGGTGGTGAAGCCGGAGGCGCTGGTCTGCGTGGCGGCGCCGCTGCTCGCCGAGTCGCCGGACGAGGACGGCGCGGAGGACTGCACGGCCGAGCCCGAGTCCGAGGAGCCCGAGTCCGAGGACGGCTTCGAGGAGGACGGCTTCGAGGAGGACCGCTCCGGGCTTGCCGGGCTCTGCGACTTCTCCGGAGCCTTCGCCTTCGCGCCGAGGGTGAGCTTGAGCCCGGGGTGGATCAGCGACGGGTTGTCGCCGACCCGCTCCCGGTTGTCCGCGTACAGCTTCTTCCAGCCGCCGCGGACATCGTGCTCGTCGGCGATCTTGGCCAGATAGTCGCCGGGGACGACTGAGTACGTGGTGGGAGAGGCCTTCTTCTGCGCCACGTGGGTCGCGGCGGCGGACCCGGCAGAGAAAGGAGAGGATGCGGCGGCGGTCACAGCCTTTTCCGGGGCCACGGCCGGAGCGGCCTTTTCCGCCGCGTGGGCGCCGGCGGCGCCTATCAGCGGAAGTGCGATGGCGGCGCCACCCGTACCGGCGGTGACGAATCCGCGCGTGATCGGGCTGACCTTGGGGCGGCGGTGCTTGCCCTTCTTGGGCATGGCGAATTCCTCTCCGGCGCCGGCGTGGTGAGCTGTCGGGTTCGGGCTGGAGATGCCCGGCCGCGCAGTTGCGCGACTTCACCCCAAGCCG
The DNA here is from genome assembly GCF_035918095.1 of Streptomyces sp. NBC_01750. Lineage (NCBI taxonomy): Bacteria > Bacillati > Actinomycetota > Actinomycetes > Kitasatosporales > Streptomycetaceae > Streptomyces > Streptomyces sp. NBC_01750. The sequence continues at coordinate 7,581,204 of NZ_CP109137.1, read as the reverse complement.
TCCGGAAGTCCGGAATCGGCGTACTACCTGGGTCCCCCGCTCCTGCCGCACGTTGTTGGGTGGAATTCCGGACGGCGGCAGGATTAGGCGGTCCGTCCGGATTGGTCGTGACCGTAAACGAATGGGTGGACCGGGACAAGCTGTCGCTTTCGCCCGCCAATGATCCGTCTGATATCGCCGCGAAATTCCCGTCACCCTCCGTAAATAGATGATCTTCGCCGTCCGCCCAGGCAACGGAATTAACCCCCGTCGCACCGTCGCGCACCGTCACGAATATGATCCCGCTCACGGGCCACGCCCCCACTCCCCTACAGGCGGGGCACGTTATGCCTAATCGTCCAATTCGGACATAACAGGCATTTAATGGAAATGGTCTGTTTATAGCCTGCGATCCCCCTTACTGCCCAATTCATGCCACGCCCATCGGAATTTCGTCGGGGATTGAGCCGGAGCAGCCACCGGAATGCGTTGTAGCCGGGTCCGCTCCTGTCAGCCGGGCCGAAGCGGCCGCGCTCACTCAGCGGCGCCGGAGCCGGATCACCGTGGCGTCCATGTCCCCCTTCAGTCCGGTGTGCAGCCCCTGGTGCAGCAGCAGGGATCCGCGATGCGCAGCACCGGAGTCCGGGCACTCGTACACGGCTGCCGGATCGAGCCCGCGCAGCCTGAGCCTGGGCGGCTGTTCGCCGTAGTGCTGCGCCTGGAGCCAGGCGAGGACGACTGTCTCGTCACCTCGTAGGTACTGCACGGCACTCAGTCCGCCCTCCGGCGCCCGCAGCCGGTACAGCTCGCCGTGCTGCACCACAGGCCTGATCTTCTTGTAGAGCTCCACCCAGACGTGTGCCTCGGCGAGCTCCTCCGCGCTCCACTCGGTGAGATCGCCGCCGACTCCGAGCACTCCTGCCATGGCGCTCACAAAGCGGAAACGGAGTGTGCTCACGCGGCCATTGAGCTGGACGTTGGGGCTGTCGGTCACCCAGGCCGCCATGGCCCGTACCGGGTGCAGCTGGGTGAAGCCCTGCTGGATGGCGAGCCGGTCCAGCGGATCGGTGTTGTCGGAGGTCCACACCTGATCGGTGCGGGAGAGGATCCCGAGGTCGATCCGGCCGCCGCCGCCCGAGCAGGACTCGAAGGCGACCGAGGGATGCGCGGCGCGCAGCCTGTCGAGGAGCGCGTACAGCGCGTGCACATGCTCGACCCACAGCCTCTGCGGATATCTCTCGCCGGGCCAGCCGGCGTCCGTGAAACAGCGGTTGAAGTCCCATTTCACATAGTCGATGGGCGCGCCGGCGAGCAGTCCGTCCAACTGCTCCCAGAGGTGGGCCTGTACGTCCTCGCGCGCCAGGTTCAGTACGAGCTGGTTGCGGAACTCCGTCCGTGTCCGGCCCGGGTGGTGCTGGACCCAGTCCGGATGCGCGCGGTAGAGATCGCTGTCGGCGTTGACCATCTCCGGCTCGACCCAGATCCCGAACTGCATGCCCAGCGCGTGCACTTCGTCGGCGAGCGGCTCCAGCCCCCGCGGAAAGCGCTCGGCGTTGGGGGTCCAGTCGCCGAGTCCGGCGCGGTCGCTGGTGCGCTGCCCGAACCAGGCGTCATCCACCACGAACAGCTCGACGCCCAGGGCCGCGGCCCGCCGCGCGAGCGCCCGCTGCTGCTCCTCGGAGATATCGAAGCCGGTGGCCTCCCAGGAGTTGTAGAGCACGGGCCGGTCGGCCTGGGCGTCCGGGATCACATGCGCCAGCTGCCAGGCGTGCCAGGCCCTGCTGGATCCGCCGAACCCTCCTTCGCTCCACAGTCCGGCGAAGACGGGCGAGGTGTACGACTGGCCCGGTGCGAGCCGCAGCAGCCCGGAGTCGTCGTAGCCGGCCCCGCCGGTTATCTGTACGAGTCCGTCGGGCAGCCGCGCCACGGAGATCCGCCAGGACCCGGACCAGGCGAGGGCGACGCCGTACACCTCGCCCCGCTCCTCCGTGGCCCCTTCCGCGTCCAGCGCGACCCAGGGCAGATGCTGGTGGCCGGTGTGGCCGCGCCTGCTGCTCAGCACTTTCTCGCCGTACGTCAGCTCCGAGCGTACGAGCAGCGACTCGGCCGCCCACCGGCCGTGCAGCTGGCTGAGCCGCCAGCTGTCGCGCTGCGGGAGTGTCCACGTGGCGGCGTCGGCGCGCAGGAGTTCCAGGTCGGGGCCTTCGCCCTCATGTGTGAGGGTGACCCAGCGCTCGATGACGTCCGTGTCGTCGCGCATCCGGTGATGCAGGGTGAGGCCGAGGCCGTGTACGGCGTCGGTGAAGCGGAGCCTCAACTCGTCGCCGGCCACCTTCTCCGCGCCGGCGAAGGTCCACTCGGTGCCGCGCACCGTGTCCGTACGGATGGAGAGCGCCGGTCGTACGAAGCGTGGCCCGCCCTCGACGGGATACTCCTCGTGTCCGTCGAGCTGTGACTCGAACGGCCAGTAGGGCGGCAGGCTCTGGGCCGCGAGGGCCTCCGCGTCGGCGCCGGAGATCCGTGGCCCCCAGTGGAGATGGAGCAGTTCGTCGGCTTCTGTGAGGCACAGCGCATAACTGCTCGTCGGTCCGGAGAGAACCCACGTACGGCCCTTGCCAACGCTCTCGATCATCCCAACCCCTCAGATTCTCACAGGTCCGCACAGGCCCGAACATCATCCGACGGAAGCCGCCGCCGGTGCAACGCCCTTGCGGGAACGGACCGAGATGATTGCCCGATGAAGCAATGTCGTATCGTCGGGAAACGCGCCATCGTCGGCGAGCAGCGCCGACGGCTGTCACTTCAGGAGCCCCCGTGACACAGCAGCTGCCGCAGGTCCCGTCGACAGAGCCTGAGCTGTCCGGAGTGCGCAACTTCCGGGATGTGGGCGGCCTGCCGACCGTGGACGGCCGACGGGTGCGGTTCGGACAGCTCTTCCGCAGCGGCCATCTCGCCAGCGCCACGGCGGGCGACACCGCGTTCCTCTCCACCCTTGGCCTGCACACGATCTTCGACTTCCGCAATGCCGCGGACCAGAAGCTGGAGGGCCCGGACGTCGAGCTGCCGGGCGTGCGCAATGTGAATCTGCCGCTCACCGACCCGGCCGACGGCGCCCAGTTCTGGAAGATGGTCCGGGAGGGTAATCTCGACGAGCTGAAGTCGATCCTCGCGGACGGCAAGGCGGCGGGCCGGATGTCGGCGTCGTACCGGGCGATCGTCAAGCAGCGCACCGCCGAGCACAGCCGCGTACTGCACGCGCTCGCGGAGGACAGCGTTCCGGCACTGATGCACTGTGCGGCGGGCAAGGACCGCGCCGGCATTTCGATCGCCGTGTCGCTGCTCGCGGTCGGCGTTGAGCGCGAGGCCATCGAGGCGGACTACCTCAAGTCCAATGACCCGCACCGCCGTTACCTGGTGCGCCGCAGCGACAACTCCCCGGCCGGGATGTCCCCCGAAGTGATGGAGCTACTGAGCCCGCTCTTCGACGCGCGCGCCGAGTACCTCGCGGCGGCCTTCGAGACGATCGAGCAGACCTGGGGCACGACGGAGCGGTACCTCACCGAGGGCCTGAAGGTCACCCCGGAGACACGCGAGCGCCTGCGCCTACGCCTCATCGACGAGGCGTAGGCGACCGCGGAGCCGGAGAGCTAGCTCTGACCGCCCAGCGTGAACAGAAGGTAGAGAAACCCGGCGAACAGATGGCCCGCCACCAGATAGGCGAAGAGCCGGATCACCAGCCCTCGGGGAAACTTCCGCTCTTCATTGTCACTTTTGGTCATCGCGGTCTTACGTTCGGACATCGCGGGCCTCTCTGAAGTCAGTTGTGCGCATGGAGGTCGGGGCTCTGCAGCAGTGTGTGGACGAACAGCAGCTCGGCCCCCTCACGCCCGGCCGCCGCGAGGCGGTGCGGGGTCAGTGAGTCGAAGTGCGCGCTGTCCCCGGGAGCCAGCTCGTGGACAGCGTCACCCAGACTCAGGCGCAGTCGGCCCTTGAGGACATGGAGCCACTCCTCCCCGGGGTGCACCCGGACGAGCTCGCCCTGGCTGCCGTACGGGACCACCAGCCGCAGGGCCTGCATCGCCCGGCCGGCGCCGCCGGTCTGGTGGTAGGTCCAGCCGTCCGCCTCGGAGGGCTCGCGGCTGCCGGCGCGGATGATCGGCTCGCGCTCCGGCGCGAGCTCGCCGAGGAGCTCCGCTACTGTCGAACCGTAGAGTCTGGCGAGACCGAGCAGCATCGGCAGCGACGGCTGACGATGGCCTGTCTCGAGCCGGGAGAGGTGGGCGGGAGAAAGCCCCGCACGCTGGGCTGCGGCTTCCAGGGTGAGGCCGCGGCGGCGGCGCAGATCTCGAAGCCGCGGCGCGACATCCGGCAGCGGGGTGGCTGCTTCTTCGGGAGAGCTCATGCCTCCATTGCGCCAGGGACTTTCCTCCGAGGCAAATTTCTTGCCCCGGAGGCAAAAGTCAGCGGTTGGCGACTGCCTGCTTCACCAGCGTCTTGCCGAAGTCCCACATCAGCCCGCCACCCCCGTGCGCATCGTCCATCACCGCGGTGAAGGCCACCACGAACCGCTCGACCTCCCGCTCTCCGATGGTCAACGGCGGAATCAGCTTGATCACTTCCATGTGGTCGCCCGAGACCTGGGTGAGGATCCGGTGCTTCTGCAGCAGCGGCACCACCACCATCTGCGCGAAGAGACCCTTGCGGGCCGCCTGCAGCATGGTCCAGCGGCTGCGCAGCTTGATCGAGTCCGGACGGCCGAACTCGATGCCGATCATCAGGCCCCGGCCGCGCACCTCGTGCAGCAGCTCGTAACGGTCGACGAGCGCGGCCAGCCGTGACCTGAGCAGCTCTCCGGTCACCCGCGCGTTCGCCACGACATGCTCGTCCTCCAGCACCGAGAGCACTGCGAGCCCGGCAGCCATCGCCTGCGCGTTGGAGCCGAAGCTGGCGGAGTGCACCAGCACCCGGTCCATCGACGAGTAGACCTTCTTGAAGATCCAGTCCTTGCCGAGGGTCGCACCGACCGGCACATACCCGCCCGAGAGCGCCTTCGCCACACAGACCAGATCCGGCTCGACCCCCGCCTCGTACTGGTACGCGTAGAAGTCACCGGTCCTGCCGAGGCCGGTCTGCACCTCGTCGGCGATCAGCAGCGCCTTGTGCTTGTGCAGCAACTCCTGTGCGGCGTAGAGGAATCCGGGAGGCGTCGCATGCACGCCCTTGCCCTGGATCGGCTCCACCACGAGGCCCGCCACATCGCCCCGCGTCAACTCCCGCTCCAGCGCGGCCAGGTCGCCGAGCTCGATCGCGGTGTCGGGCAGCAGCGGCGCGAAGCCGTCCCGGAAGCCGGCCTCCCCGTTGACCGACAGCGACCCGGTGGTCAGTCCGTGGAAGGCGTGCGAGCAGTAGAGGATCCTCGGCTTCCCGGTCGCGTACCGGGCGAACTTCAGCGCCGTCTCCACCGCCTCCGTACCGCTGTTGCCGAAGAACACCCGCTCCAGGTGCGGACTCTGCCTCAGCAGCTTCTCCGCCAGCAGCCCCGGCAGCGGCTGGCAGTCGAAGCGGGTCAGGTCCGCGAGCGAGGCATCGAGCACGTCGTGCAGCGCCTTGCGTACAACGGGATGGTGCCGCCCGAGCCCCATCACCCCGAAGCCCGCGAGCATATCGAGGTAGTCGTTGCCGTCGGCGTCCCAGAAGTACGCCCCTTCGGCTCGCTCGTAGACCTTGTCGAAGCCGATGGTGTGCAGCATGCGCGGCAGCTGGTGGTTGAGATGTCGCGCATGCAGCTCGTAGCGCTCGGCTCCGCGCTCCGCGAGGAGTCTCGCCAGATCGAAGCCCTTGAGCGGCTCGGTCATTCCTCAGCTCTCCTTGACTGCCATGGCGGCACTGATCCGTCCCGCGATCTCGACCGGGGTGAGTCCGATGTCGGCCAGCACCTCGCCGCGTTTGGCGTGCGCGAGGAACTGTTCGGGGATGCCGAAGGTGCGCAGCGGCACATCCACGCCGGCGTCGCGCAGCGACTGCCCGACGGCCGAGCCGACACCGCCGTTGCGGCTGTTGTCCTCGACCACCGCCACCAGCCGGTGCTGGGCGGCGAGCGGCGCGAGCTGTTCGTCGACGGGCTTGACCCAGCGCGGGTCCACCACGGTGCAGCGGAGACCGCGGCCCCTGAGCAGCTCCACCGCCTGCAGACAGACGGCGGCAAGCGCGCCGACCGAGACCAGCAGCACCTCGGCGTCGTCGGCCCGGTGCAGTACGTCCATCCCGCCGATCCGCCCGATCGCCTCGATGGGCTCGCCCACCGACTCCTTGGGGAAGCGCAGCACCGTCGGGGCGTCATCCACGGCGACGGCCTCGCGCAGCTCCTGGCGCAGCCGGTCGGCGTCGCGCGGCGCGGCGATCCGCAGCCCTGGGACGACCTGCAGGATCGACATGTCCCACATGCCGTTGTGGGAGGGCCCGTCGACCCCGGTGACGCCGGCCCGGTCCAGCACGAAGGTCACCCCGCACTTGTGCAGGGCGACATCCATCAGCAGCTGGTCGAAGGCGCGGTTGAGAAAGGTGGCGTACACGGCGACGACCGGGTGCAGTCCGCCGGTGGCCAGCCCTGCCGCCGAGACTGCGGCGTGCTGCTCGGCGATCCCGACGTCCCACACCCGCCCGGGGAACCGCTCGGCGAACTTGGTCAGCCCGACGGGATGCAGCATCGCGGCGGTGATCGCCACGACGTCCGGCCGTTCCGCGCCGATCTCGGCGATCTCCTCCCCGAACACCGATGTCCAGGAAGGCCCGTTGGAGGGTGCGAGCGGTTCGCAGGTGAGCGGGTCCATCATCCCGACGGTGTGGAAGCGGTCGGCCTCGTCCTCCAGCGCCGGCTGGTAGCCCCGCCCCTTCTCGGTCAGGCAGTGCACCAGCACGGGCCCGTGGAAGCGTTTCGCCCGGCGCAGCGCGGACTCGACGGCCGCTATGTCGTGCCCGTCGATCGGCCCCACGTATTTCAGGCCCAGATCCTCGAACATCCCCTGCGGCGCGAAGGCGTCCTTGAACCCCTTCTTCGCGCCGTGCAGCGATTCGTACAGCGGCTTCCCGACCACGGGTGTGTGCTGGAGGACGTCTTTGCCCCAGGCCAGGACCCGCTCGTAACCGTCGGTGGTACGCAGTGTGGCGAGGTGGTTGGCGAGACCGCCGATGGTCGGCGCGTAGGACCGCTCGTTGTCGTTCACCACGATGATCAGCGGCCGGTCCCTGGCGGCGGCGATGTTGTTGAGCGCCTCCCAGGCCATACCGCCGGTGAGCGCGCCGTCGCCGATGACCGCGACGACATGGTCGCTGCTGCCCAGCACCTGATGCGCCTTGGCCAGGCCGTCCGCCCAGCCGAGCACGGTCGAGGCGTGGGAGTTCTCGATGACGTCGTGCTCGGACTCCTCGCGGGAGGGGTAGCCGGAGAGACCGCCCTTGCCGCGCAGCTTGGAGAAGTCCTGCCGGCCGGTGAGCAGTTTGTGTACGTAGCTCTGGTGCCCGGTGTCCCAGAGGATGCGGTCGACGGGCGAGTCGAAAACCCGGTGCAGGGCGACGGTCAGTTCCACCACCCCGAGGTTCGGTCCCAGATGGCCCCCGGTTCGGGCCACCGCCTGGACCAGGAACTCTCTGATCTCCTTCGCGAGTTCTTCGAGTTCCGCATCTGTCAGCGCCTTGAGATCGCGCGGCCCCCGGATGCTCTCAAGAATCGTCACGGTCCGTCCCCCTTCACATGCTGTTCAGCTCACGGTGACGGCGGGCTGCCCGGAGGCAACCCCCGCGTCCTCCATGGATTGGGCGATCTTCATCGCCTCTTCGATGAGGGTCTCGACGATCTTCGACTCGGGGACGGTCTTGATGACCTCGCCCTTCACGAAGATCTGGCCCTTGCCGTTTCCTGAGGCGACGCCGAGGTCGGCCTCGCGGGCCTCGCCGGGGCCGTTGACGACGCAGCCCATGACGGCGACGCGCAACGGCACCTCCATCCCCTCGAGACCCGCCGTGACCTGGTCGGCGAGCTTGTACACATCCACCTGCGCGCGGCCGCAGGAGGGGCAGGAAACGATCTCCAGACGGCGCTGCCGCAGATTCAGCGACTCCAGGATCTGGATACCGACCTTGACCTCTTCGGCGGGCGGGGCGGAGAGCGAGACCCGGATGGTGTCGCCGATACCCTCGCTGAGCAGCGCGCCGAAGGCGACGGCCGACTTGATGGTGCCCTGGAACGCCGGTCCCGCCTCCGTGACGCCCAGATGCAGCGGATAGTCGCAGGCGGCCGCGAGCTGCCGGTAGGCGCCCACCATCACCACCGGGTCGTTGTGCTTGACCGAGATCTTGATGTCGCGGAAGCCGTGCTCCTCGAAGAGGGACGCCTCCCACAGCGCGGACTCGACGAGCGCCTCAGGCGTCGCCTTGCCGTACTTGGCGAGAAGCCGGGCATCGAGCGATCCGGCATTGACCCCGATACGGATCGGGGTGCCGGTCTCGCCGGCCGCGCGGGCGATCTCCTTGACCTTGTCGTCGAACTGCTTGATGTTGCCCGGATTGACCCGGACCGCCGCGCAGCCGGCGTCGATCGCGGCGAAGACGTACTTCGGCTGGAAGTGGATGTCCGCGATCACCGGGATCTGCGACTTGCGCGCGATGGTGGCCAGCGCGTCCGCGTCGTCCTGGGTGGGACAGGCGACCCGTACGATCTGGCAGCCGGACGCGGTCAGTTCGGCGATCTGCTGCAGCGTCGCGCCGATGTCGGAGGTGCGCGTGGTCGTCATCGACTGCACCGATACGGGAGCGTCCCCGCCGACGGCCACGGTGCCGACCTCGATGCGCCGCGACGTGCGGCGCACCGCGATCGGCCTGGCCGGCAGCTCGGGCAGCCCCAGTGCGACTGGCTTCCCTGCAGACATCACGTCACCCGCGGTTTCCCGAGACGGTGTCGCGCGCCGCCCGGAGAGACTCCTTGAGGGAGCCCATGGTGGCGAGGACGGCGGTGGGCTCGTAGCCGCAGTGCGCCATGCAGTTGGCGCAGCGCGGGTCTTTGCCGCGGCCGTACTTGCTCCAGTCGGTGTCCTCGATGAGCTCCCGGTAGGTGGGGACGTATCCGTCGGCCATCAGATAGCAGGGGCGCTGCCAGCCGAAGAGTGAGTAGTTGGGGATCGCCCACGCCGTGCACGGGAAGTCCGCCTTGCCCTCGAGGAAGTCGAGGAAGAGCGGCGAGTGATTGAGCCGCCAGCGTCGCCGATTGCCGCCCGCGAAGGACTTCTTGAACAGCTCACGGGTCTGCTCTACGCCCAGGAAGTGCTCCTGATCGGGCGCCTTCTCGTAGGCGTACGCGGGCGAGATCATCATCTCGTCCACCTTCAGGTCGTCATTGAGGTAGTTGAGTACCTCGATGACGGTCTGCGGCGTGTCGGTGTTGAAGAAGGTGGAGTTGGTGGTGACCCGGAAACCGCGCTTCTTGGCCTCCTTGATCGCCTCCACCGCCTCGTCGAACACGCCTTCCTTGGCGACCGACTCGTCGTGCCGTTCGCGCAGCCCGTCGATGTGCACGGCAAAGGCGAAATAGCGAGAAGGAGTGAAGTTCTCGATCTTCTTGCGCAGCAGCATGGCATTGGTGCAGAGGAATACGTACTTCTTCCTGGCCACCAATTGCCGGACGATCTCATCGATCTGAGGGTGCATCAGCGGCTCGCCGCCCGCGATCGAGACCATCGGGGCCCCTGACTCGAGCACCGCCCCGACCGCCTGCGCGACCGGCATGCGCTGCTTCAGAATCCCGGCCGGGTGCTGGATCTTCCCGCAGCCCTCGCACTTCAGATTGCAGGCGAAGAGCGGCTCCAGCTCGACGATGAGCGGAAACTTCTCACGCTTGCGGAGCTTCTGTTCAAAGAGGTACGTCCCGACCCTGATGGTCTGACGGAGCGGCATGGCCATCTAGCTCACCTCCTGGGGAGCAGCAAAGAACGGTGCCATTCATAGAAAGCGGGAAGGACGGCGCGAAGAACGCGGAAGGCTGATATTCCACCGCGCACCGTGCTGATACGGACCAGTTCATGCTCCGGAGCGTCCACGACCACCCGGACGGCCGCAACCGGGCGGGGCCCGGTGCTCAGAGCGCCGCGCAGCGTGGCCGCGGACTCCATGTCCACCGCAATCGCCCCGGTGGCACGCAGCTCGGCACGCTCCTGACCGCGTACGACATGGTCGGACCCGGTCAGCGTGCCGGTGTGCACGGCGCGTCCGGGCACGGCCCGGGCCACCGCCTTGACCAGCACGTCCGTGTTTGTGCAGGCCGTGACGCCGGTAGTGTCGCGAGTCTCGTCGGCCACGACGAGATCCCCCGGGTGCATGCCCGGGGCGAGGCCCGCACAGAAACCGGACGCGACCACGGCCGCTCCGCCCAGCAGACCGTCGCGCAACGCACCGAGAACCGCGCGCTCCGCGTTGTCCGGCCCCATACCCGTACGGAGCACGGTGACCGGGCCGCGCGCGCCACCGCGGTTGCCACTGTGGTCGCCGCTGCGAAGGGCGAGCTTCTCGATGCCGAGCGCACAGGCGATCAACAGCGGCACGGCGGAGCCGGACAGCTCCGAGGACGCTTCCATCAGCCCCCCTTGCGGCTGTCCGTAAGACCGGTGAACAGCTCTCCGTGCACATAGCGGCCGAGCGCCGTGAGCGGGAAGACCTGGCGGTAGAGGTGGTAGTTGATGGAGAAGTCCCAGGGGAAGCCGGTACCGGTGAAGTGCGGCTCGTCCCAGGAGCCGTCCGCCTGCTGGGTCTCGACGAGCCAGGCCACTCCCCGCTCCACCGACGTGCTCTCCCGCTCCCCCGCCGCGAGCAGGGCGAGCAGCGCCCAGGCGGTCTGGGACGCGGTGGAGGCGCCGTGGCCGATCCCCTGCTCCATGGGGGTCCCCCCAGGACGAAGTCTCTGGGGGAGGTAGGAGCGCAGATCCTCGCCCCAGCCTCCGTCGTCGTTCTGAACGGATGTGAGCCAGCGGACCGCACGGCGGACGGCGGGGTGCGCGGCGGACATTCCGGCCGCGATCAGCGCCGGCACCACCGACCCTGTCCCGTATACGTAGTTGACACCCCAGCGCCCGAACCAGGCGCCGTTGGTCTCCTGTTCGGCGAGCAGCCACTCGATGCCACGCCGGGTACGGGGGTGGTGGGCCATGCCCTCGTGGGCCAGCATCTCGACGACATGCGCGGTGACGTCGGCCGACGGCGGGTCGATGACCTCGCCGAAGTCGCAGAACGGCAGCCGGTTGGGGAACGCGCTGGTGTTGTCGGCGTCGAATGCGGCCCACGCACCGTTCCTGGACTGCATGCCCATGGTCCAGCGCGCGCCCCGCCCGATCACCACATCGACCTGCGCCGGGTCGGGGTGCTTGACCCTCCTCAGGGCGAGGATGACTTCGGCGGTGTCGTCGATGTCCGGGTAGTTGTCGTTGTGGAACTCGAACGCCCAGCCGCCCGGGGCGAGTCCGGGCCTGCGTACGGACCAGTCGCCGGGCCGTACGATCTCCTCGCCCAGCATCCAGTCGGCCGCCTTCACGAGCGCGGGGTGGTCCGCTGTCACCCCGGCGTCGGCGAGCGCGATGGTGGCGAGGCAGGTGTCCCAGACCGGTGACTGGCAGGCCTCGATCATGCGGGCGCCGTCCTCGCGCCACACGGCGAAGCGGTCCAGCGACTCCAGACCCGCCCGCATGACGGGATGCTGGAGGTCGTAGCCGAGGAGATGCAGGGCGATCACGGAGTACACGGCGGGGGGCTGGATTCCGCCCCAGCAGCCGTCGTTCTCCTGACGCTCGATGATCCAGCGAGCGGCGGCGTTCATAGCGACGCGCCGCAGCCGGCGCGGTGCGAGCTTGTGGTACGCGTGCAGCGCCTTGTCCGCGCGCTGGAAGAACCCGTCCCAACTCGCTGCGGGCGCAAGCGGTTTGGGCGGGTTCGGCACCCGGGCGTCGATGTGCAGCTCATCGAGCGCGAACGGCGCGGGCCGCACCGGCCGCTTCGCGGAGACCACGGTGAGCGGAACGATGGTCTGCCGGGCCCAGCAGCCGAAGTCGTAGATGTTCAGCGGGAACCACTTGGGCAGGAAGATCAGCTCGGGCGGCAGCTCGGGCAGGTCGTCCCACTTCCACCAGCCGAAGAGGGCCAGCCAGATCCGGGTGAAGACCCTGCTCGCGGCGATGCCCCCCTGCTCGCGGATCCAGCCGGAGGCGCGAGCCATGTGCGGGGCCTCGGGCAGGTCGCCGGCCAGCCGCAGGGCGACGTACGCCTCAATGGTGGTGGAGAGTTCACCGGGACCGCCGTAGAAGGTGGCCCAGGTGCCGTCCTCGCGCTGCTCGCCGCGGATGAAACGGGCGGACGCCTCGGTGGTCAGCGCGTCCTGGATGCCGAGGAACTGACGGAGCAGCAAATCCTCCGCGTCCATCGTCACATTGGTTTCGAGGTCGCCCTTCCACCAGCCCTGGGCGTCCTGGCGACCCAGCAGATGCTCCACTGAGCGCTCCGCGGCCCGCCCGGCGGCTTCGAGAATGCCGCTCGCTGCGGATGTCGTCCCGGTTGTTTCACTGGCCGCGGTTACGGCGGCCCCCGCGGGCCCGCTGCTTCCGTCGGTCGTCGCTGTCATGGCTTCCCCTTCGATGCAGTGGTTCTCTGCCGTGCTGGGGTCTCCGTCGGCCGGTGCACGGATGCCCGTGCACCGGCCGGCGACTGCGATTCATATGAGGCAGGCGATATCGATCATCTCTTCCGTACAACGACGAAGTCCGCGAGCGCGACGAGCTGCGCACGCACCTGTTCCGGCATGTCGACACCGCTGAGGGCCTCGATCGCGACGGCGTGCTGTCTGCGGGCCTCCTGCGAGGTCCACTCGCGGCCGCCCGCCTGCTCGATCAGGGCCGCCCTGGTGGCGAACTCCTTCTCGGAGAAGCTGTCGAAGTCATGGCTCTTGGCGTCGGCCGCGAGCAGCTCTCCGAGACGCTGTGAGGCCGGACCGCCCGCGGCGAGCGCGGCGACGACCGGCAGGGACTTCTTGCGCTGGCGCAGATCGCTCCAGGTCTGCTTGCCGGTGGAGACGGGGTCGCCCCAGATGCCGAGCAGATCGTCGACGGCCTGGAAGGCGAGGCCGAGGTGGTAGCCGTACGCCTCCAGCGTGTCCGCGGTCTTGTCGTCCGCCCCGCCGAGCACCGCGCCGATGGAGACGGCACAGGCCAGCAGCGCGCCGGTCTTGTTGCCCTCCATCTCCAGGCACTCCTCGACGGTGACCCGCTCGCGGTGCTCGTAGGAGATGTCCTGGGCCTGGCCGTCGATCAGCTTGCGCGTGGCGGTGGTCAGCCTGCGTGTGGCGCGCCCCGCCTCGACCGTGCCGAGCTCGAGCAGGACCTCGTTGGCGAGCGCGAAGAGCGCGTCGCCGACGAGGATCGCCTGGGCCGGGCCGTGGACCTTCCAGACGGTGTCGCGGTGGCGGCGCTGCTCGTCGCCGTCCATCAGGTCGTCGTGCAGCAGCGAGAAGTTGTGCACCAGCTCCACGGCGACCGCGCCGGGCACGCCCACCTCGGGCGCTGCTCCGGCCGCCTCCGCGGAGAGCAGTGCGAGCGCCGGCCGTACGGCCTTGCCGCCGTCCCCGGCCGAGGGACGTCCCTCCGCGTCGATCCATCCGAAGTGATAGGCCGCGACGGTGTCCATGGGCGGCGCGAGCCGGTCCACGGCGGCGCGCAGCACCGGGGTGGACATGGTCCGCCCGCGTTCGAGCAGCGCAAGGGTGTCCAGGCTCTCTCCTCCGGCTGTGGTGTCACAGGCCGGATTCGCCGAGGGCACAGTCGGCACGGTCTCTCCTCTTGTTCCAGTACTCAGGCTCACGCCGCCTCCTTGAGCGGATGTTCATGGGGGCGGCCGAGCGCGGAGAGTGCGGCACCCGCGGCACTGAAGCCGCTGCGCACGGCACTCTCCATGGTCGCGGGCCAGCCGGTGGCGGTCCACGAGCCCGCAAGGTACAGGCCGGGGGCGCGGGTCCGCGCGCCGGGTCGCAGCCTGCCGACTCCCGGGGCCGGGGCGAAGGTTGCCGTCCGCTCCCGGGTCACGAAGAAGTCGCGTACGCCCGCGCCTCGCGCGGCGGGCAACAGCCGTTCCAGCTCGGGAAGATACCGCTCGCGCAGTACGGGTACGGGCGTGTCGATCTCGGCCTCGGCGGCGGACTGGGACAGCGCCAGATACTGGCCGTGCCGCAGCCCCGAGGCTTCGGTGCGGTCGAAGACCCACTGGACCGGAGTACCGAGCGCGGCGAAGAAGGGCCGCCGCAGCACCTTGCGGTCGTACAGGACATGGATGTTGAGGATCGGCGCGGTGCCGATGTCGAGCAGCCGGTCGGGGTCCTCGAGGGCCCCTTCGGGCAGCAGCGCGTGGGTCTCACGCTGCGGTACGGCGAGCACGACGGTGTCCGCCTCCAGCTGCTCGCCGTCCACTTCGACGTGCCAGCGCCCGTGCCCCGCCCGGGAGATGCCCCTGACGCGGGTCGACAGTTCGGTACGTACTCCTGCCGAGTCGAGGGCCTTGCGCGCCAGCGTGTCATGGAGTTCGCCGAGCGGCACACGCGCCCAGCCGATGTCGGCGGCGCCGGGCTCGGAGAGCAGCCCGGTCTTGAAGACCATCGCGGCAAGGCCCATCGAAGCGTTCGGCGCGGTGGCGTTCAGGGTCGCCACGCCGACGAGGTCCCAGAGGGCGTCGATGGTGCGCTGGGACTGGCCGTGGCGGCCCAGCCAGGTGGCGAAGTCGATACCGTCCAGCGCCGGGTCGGCCGGGTCGAGCTTCCCCAGGGCGAGCGCGGCGCGCCCGACACTCGCCCGCTCGGCGAGCGAGAGGTGCGGGTAGGAGGCAAGGCCGGCCGCCAGGTGCAGTGGCACGGGCAGCCCGGTGCGGCGCAGCCGTCCGAGCCGCGGGCCGCGCGCGGGCGCGACATCCAGTACGGGTACGTCCAACCGGTCCTGGAGCGGGGCGAGATGAGCACCCCCGACCCGCTCGAGAAACCAGCGGTACGCGGTGCAGCAGCGCAGATACACATGCTGGCCGTTGTCGACGGTGAGGTCGCCGCGGCGGAAGGAGAAGGCGAGGCCGCCCAGACGAGGACGGCCTTCGACCAGCGTGACGCGGACTCCCGCGCCGGCGAGCTGCAGTGCCGCGGTGACTCCGGCGAGTCCCCCGCCGACCACCACCGCGTGCCGGGACCGCATGTTGTCGTCGTCCGTCATGCGACCTCCCCTCCGGCCGTTGCAGTCAGGGACGCCGCGCCGCGGCGGACGGTTGCCCGCCGTCTGTGCGCGTACGCCGGCATCAGGAACGCCCCCTGAGGGTCCGCCGGGTGATGTGGCGGGCGTCGAGTCCGGACAGGCCGCGCACGGCGACGTACGCCTTCTCGCGTCCGGGCAGGGACACGCGGCCACGCAGCACCGCCTCGGGGTCGCGCTCGATGCGGTCGAGCAGGCGGCGGTAGATGCCCGCCATCGCCGCTACACAGGCGCCGCTGCGCCGGTCGAGCATCGGCAGCAGCCGGTAGCCCTCGGCGAAGAGTGTGCGGGCGCGCCGGACTTCGAAGTGCACCAGGCCGACGAAGTCGGACCCGGGCGGCGGGGTCGCGGTGTGGAAGCCCACGGAGCAGCCGAACTTGGCGAGGTCGTCGGCGGGGAGGTAGGTGCGTCCGCTGCCCGCGTCCTCGCGAATGTCCCTGAGGATGTTGGTGAGTTGGAGGGCGAGTCCGAGGGTGTCGGCGTACTCGGCTGCGCGCTCGGCGCCGGGCGCACCGGGCTGGGTGCCGAACACGCCGAGCGAGAGCCGCCCGATCGCACCCGCGACACACCGGCAGTAGACCTTGAGGTCGTCCCAGGTCTCGTACGTCCCGCCGTGCACGTCCATCAGCACGCCGTTGATGAGTTCGTCGAGCCCGCCGAGCGGGATCGGGAAGCGGCGCGCCGCGTCCGCGAGCGCCACGGCGACCGGGTCGATGTCGTCCTCGTCGACCGCGTCCTGCCGGATCCGGTCCAGCAGGTCCCGGGTGCCCTCGAGCCTGTCCTGCTTGGCCTTCGGCTCGAGCGAGCCGTCGCCGATGTCGTCGACGCGTCGCGAGAACGCGTACAGCGCCGACATCGCCTGGCGCTTCTCGGTCGGCAGCAGCCTGATGCCGTAGGCGAAGTTACGCGCCTGCTGTCCGGTGACGGCCTCGCAGTAGCTGTACGCGGCCTGCACCGGTGCGGACACCTCCGTCGGTCCCTCCATCGTCCGGCTCACCCCTCTCTACGCGCTCTTCGCAAGACCGCTCCCACTTCACGCAGCAGATTCGCCTTGGTGGGCTTGGGCGGTCCTGGCAGGACATCGTGTCCGGCGTCCGCGATCGCGGTGAGGGCGGCGCGCCCGCCGGCCACGAAACCGGCAAGCAGCAGCCGCAGCCTGCCGTGGACGCTACCCACCAGCGGGGTGCCTTCATTCAGCAGGCGCCGGGCGCGTTCGGCTTCGTATGCGACCAGGACGCGCACCGACGCGCTCCCGGTTCCCGCGGCCAGGTCGGCCTCCGTGACGCGGAACCGCTGCATGTCCTCGGCCGGCAGATAGACGCGGTCGCGCCCCAGGTCCTCGGTCACGTCCTGGAGGTGCTCGATGATCTGGAGCGCGGTGCACACGGCGTCGGAGCGGCGTACACGCTCGGGGGTCGCGGTCCCGGTGATCTGCAGCACCAGGCGGCCGACGGGGTTGGCGGACAGCTCGCAGTAGGCGACGAGCTCGTCGTACGTCTTGTAGCGCCGTACCAGCT
The DNA here is from genome assembly GCF_035918095.1 of Streptomyces sp. NBC_01750. Lineage (NCBI taxonomy): Bacteria > Bacillati > Actinomycetota > Actinomycetes > Kitasatosporales > Streptomycetaceae > Streptomyces > Streptomyces sp. NBC_01750. Next base: position 7,564,403 of record NZ_CP109137.1, on the reverse strand, counting down.
GGTCCTGGCGGTTGGCCTCGATCAGGCCGAGGAAGGGCTCGGCGGGGAGCGAGCTGCGGCGCACCGTCGGCTGAAGGGCACGCAGCAGGGGGTGACGCGGCGTGGCGTCGAAGACGCGCCGCAGATCGGCCTCGAAGGCGTCCAGCACGGCCAGCCGGTCCTCGGCCAGTGCCGGGTCCACGCCTAGGTGACGGGCGTCCGCGCCGCCGGGAGCGAGGTCACCGTCGCCGATGTCGTCGACGAGGCGGGCGTAGCCGTACACGGCCATCAGGTCGTCGCGCCAGGCGCGCGGCAGGAAGAAGGGGGCCACGGGGAAGTTCTCGTCCGCGGCCTTGTCGAGTGTGGCGCGCGCGGATGTCTCGGGGCGCGCCTCCCGGGTGCCAGTCATGGCGCGCTGCCCGGTGCGGGGACGGCGAAAGCCTCGCGGAGCTGGAGATTTTCCGTCATTGCCGTCACATCTCCCGTTCTACACTGCCGACCCAATACATCCTATTTCGGACACGCCGCCCGTCCTCCCCGCTGAGAGACCGCCCGGCGGACAGGATTCCTAGGGAGTATCGCCCTACTTGCCGCAATTCAGCACCGGTACAGCTTACGTTGTACAACGCCCAGTGATACGTCGGGGTGTTGCGCGCGTTACAAGAACACGTCAATCCCGTCCAACCATCCCTGGCACCCCGGAACTTGACCTTGATGTGACGGTCCCCGCCCGGTGCCGTCGACGGCTCCTGTCCGGCCGTCGCCTCGAAGGACGCGAAAGGCCCCCGCCTGGATGTCACGACGGGAGCCTTTGAACGCGACTGTGAACGGAACGTCGGGCGGAACCTTGATCGAGGCTCCGGGGCCGGACTACTTGCCGGTCTCCTTCTCGTACGCCCTGATGACCTCATCGGTCGGGCCGTCCATCAGGAGTTCGCCCCTCTCCAGCCACAGGACGCGGTCGCAGGTGTCCCTGATCGACTTGGCACCGTGAGAGACCAGGAAGACCGTTCCCGCCTCCTGGCGGAGCTCCCGGATCCGTTCCTCGGAACGGATCTGGAACTTGCGGTCACCGGTCGCCAGAGCCTCGTCGATCATCAGGACGTCGTGGTTCTTGGCCGCGGCGATGGAGAAGCGGAGCCTCGCTCCCATGCCGGAGGAGTAGGTGCGCATCGGAAGGGTGATGAAGTCCCCCTTCTCGTTGATACCGGAGAAGTCCACGATCCCCTCGTAGCGATCGCGGATCTCCTCACGCGTCATACCCATGGCCAGTCCACCGAGAATGACATTGCGCTCGCCGGTCAGATCGCCCATGAGCGCGGCATTGACGCCGAGCAGGGACGGCTGACCGTCGGTGTAGACCTTGCCGCTCTCCGTCGGCAGCAGACCCGCGATGGCCCGCAACAGGGTCGACTTGCCGGAGCCGTTGGTGCCGATCAGACCGATCGCCTCGCCGCGGTACGCGGTGAAGGAGACACCGCGAACCGCGTGCACCTTGCGGATGCCGCGGGCCTCGCCCTTTTCGCGGCGGAGAATGCGGCTCAGCGCCGCGGTGGCGCTGCCCTTGCCGCCGCTGCCGCCGCTGACCCGGTAGACGATGTGCACATCGTCGGCGATGACGGTCGGGATGCGTCCCTGGTTGTTGTCAGCCACGGCCGTACCGCTCCTCAGCCTTCCAGAAATACACAAAGCCGGCGATGCCCAGCAGCACGGCCCAGAGGGCACCTGCCAGCCAGACGTGCGACGGCAGGTTGGACGAGTCGTACCCGTCGATCAGCGCGAACCGGATCAGGTCCATGTAGATGGCCGCCGGGTTGTACATGAGCACCTCGGCGATCCAGGGCGGCTTGCCCTCGAGCATCACCGAGATGGAGAACATGACGCCCGAGGCGTACATCCAGGTGCGCATGATGAACGGCATCAGCTGCGCCAGGTCCGGCGTATTGCTGCCCAGCCTCGCCATGATCAGGGCCAGTCCGATGTTGAACACGAACTGCATCGCGAGCGCGGGCACGATCAGCAGCCAGCTGAGCGACGGATAGCTGCCGAACGAGGCCGCGATGACGAACAGCACGATCATCGAGAACATCAGCTGCTGCAGCTGCTGCAACGCGAACGAGATCGGCAGCGCCGCGCGAGGGAAGTGCAGCGCCCTCACCAGCCCCACATTGCCCGAGATCGCCCGGACACCGGCCATCACCGAGGTCTGGGTGAAGGTGAAGACGAACACACCCGTCACAAGGAAGGGGATGAAGACGGCCTTGTCCATCCCCCGGCCCGAGTTGAGGATCAAGCCGAAGATCATGTAGTAGACCGCCGCGTTCAGCAGCGGGGTCGCCACCTGCCAGAGCTGGCCCAGCTTGGCCTGGCTGTACTGCGCGGTCAGCTTCGCCGAGGAGAACGCCAGGATGAAGTGGCGTCGGCCCCAGAGCTGCCCGATGTATTCGACGAGCCCCGGTCGGGCACCGCTCACCGACAGGCCGTACTTGGCCGCGAGCTGCGCCGAGGTCAGGCCTTCGTCGGGAGATGGCGGGGCGCTCATCGCAATCGCACCGTCATGGGTTGTGTCACTCACAAGTTGAAACTTTCGTGTTCAAGATGCGCGGCAGGTCGTGCTCTGCTTCGGACGTCCCCGGTCCTGGGAGTACGCCCGATGGTCCCAGACCCGAGCTTGTCAGACGATGGGAGGTCGGCCCAGTCGGGTGAGCCGCCATACCGTACGCCACTTCATGGGCCGACGGGGACCGCAGGGCGTCCGCCAGCCCTCTCCGAAGCCGCGGAACCAGGCCTTCAGCGCGGACACCGAAGGGCGCCGGGCCAGCGTGAGAAGCACCCAGACACCGAGATAGACGGGGACCAGCGGCGCCGGGAGATTCCGGCGGGCGAGCCAGACCCGGTTGCGGGCCACCATGCGGTGGTATACAGCGTGCCGGGAGGGCGGCATCGTCGGGTGGAACAGCACCATGTCCGAGCGGTAGTCGATCGCCCAGCCGGCATCCAGCGCCCGCCAGGCGAGATCCGTCTCCTCATGAGCGTAGAAGAACTCGTCGGGCAGTCCGCCGACCTCGGCGAGGACCTCCGTACGCACGGCATTGGCGCCGCCCAGGAAGGTCGTCACCCGCGAGGAGCGCATCGGGTCGGAGGCACGCAGCCGCGGGACGTGGCGGCGCTGGGTGAGCCCGGTCTCCGGGTCGGCGATCCGGAAGCTGACGATGCCCAGCTTCGGATCGGCCTCGAAGGCCTGGCGCACCAGCTCGCCGGTGTCGCTGTTGGGCAGCAGTCCGTCGTCGTCCAGGAACAGCAGTACGTCGACGCCTGAGCCGGACGGGCCGAAGGCCTCGATGCCGACGTTGCGACCGCCCGGGATGCCCAGGTTGTCGGGCAGGTCCACGGTGCGTACACCCTCGGGGACATCGGTCACCGGGGCGCCGTTGCCGACGACGACCACCTCGATCGGGTCGCCGTCCTGCTTGGCGACCGAGTCGAGGAGAGCGCGCAGATCGTCGGGGCGGTTACCCATCGTGATGATGACCGCGCCGAGCTTCATGGGCGTACTCACTTGAGCCTGCTCGAGGCCAGGATGGACACCAGGTGCAGCAGCGTCTGGAGCAGCGCGATGCCGGCCAGCACGGCGACGCCGAGGCGCGAGAAGAACAGGTCGCCCCGGACCGCGTCCAGGACGGCGAGCACCAGGATGAGCAGGGACGCCTCGATGCCGAGGACGAGCCGGTGGAACTTCAGCGCGCCGGCGGCCCGGCGGGCCAGTGCCATGCCGGACGAGCGGGGCTCGGACGCCGCCTCCTTGACCGGCGGCAGCCCGCCCTGGTGGCGGGCGACCCCGACCAGGTCGGTCTCGGCCTTGATCAGGATCGCGCCGAGCGCGGCGAGGGTGCCGAGGAAGGCCCACAGCCAGTCGATCCGCCCGGGGCCCCACAGGTCGGAGGCGCGCAGGCCGAAGCCGACCAGGACCGCCGCGTCGCACAGGTAGGCGCCGACGCGGTCCAGGTACACGCCGGAGAGCGAGAACTGCTTCTTCCAGCGGGCGACCTCGCCGTCGACGCAGTCGAGCAGCAGGTAGAGCTGGACCGCCACGACGCCGAGGACGGCGCCCCAGACGCCCGGGACGAGCAGGGCGGGGGCCGCGAGGACGCCGCAGAGGGTCATCAGGTAGGTCAGCTGGTTCGGCGTGACCTTCGTGGTGACCAGGCGGCGGGTGATGCGCAGGGAGATCTCGCGCATGTACAGGCGGCCGCCCCAGTGCTCGCCGCTTCGCCGGTCCTTCACTCCCTCCGGGTGAACGACCGGACGGAGTTCAGCTACTGATGGTCTTGGCATAGTCGGCGTACGCGTCCCTGATCTGATCGGTGGTGAGGTCAAGGTGCTCGAGGATGGTGAAGCGGCCCGGACGGGTCTGCGGTGCGTACTCCACGGCCTTGACGAACTCGTCCGTGGAGAACCCGATTTCCTCGGGCAGCACTGGCAGGCCGTGTCTGCGCAGCACCTCGGCGAAGAGTCCCGCGTCCTCGCGGGCACCGCGCAGATGCATCGCGAAGGCGGCGCCGAGGCCCACCTGCTCGCCGTGGAGCGCTGAGCGCTTGGGGTACAGCAGGTCGAAGGCGTGGTTGATCTCGTGGCAGGCACCGGAGGCGGGCCGGCTGTCGCCGGCTACCGACATCGAGATACCCGTCAGGACCAGCCCTTCGGCGAGGACGGTGAGGAAGGCGTCGTCACCGATGCCACCGGGATGCCGGAGCACTGCCTCGCCGGCCTGACGGGCCATTGCGGCGGCCAGTCCGTCGATGGATTCGCCGGTCAGCCGGTGGGAGAGCTCCCAGTCGGCGACACACGAGATGTTCGAGATCGCGTCACCGATGCCGGAACGCACGTAGCGCACCGGGGCGTCGCGGACCACATCCAGGTCGATGACGACGGCGATCGGCGTGGGGACTCCGTAGGAGCCCCGGCCGTTGTCGTTGTCGAGCGTGGCGACCGGGGAGCAGAGCCCGTCGTGCGCGAGGTTCGTGGCGACTGCGACCATCGGCATGCCGACGCGGGCCGCGGCGTACTTCGCCACGTCGATGATCTTTCCGCCGCCGAGGCCGACGACCGCGTCGTATCGCTTGCCCTTGATGTCGTCGGCCAGCTGTACGGCCGAGTCGATCGTGCCGTCGGCGACCGAGTACCAGTCGGCGCCGGGCAGGACCGGTGCCAGCCGTTCGCGCAGCGCCTTGCCGGAGCCGCCGCTGATCGCGACGGCGAGCCGGCCGGAGCTGGAGATCCGCTGGTCGGCGAGGAGACCGGCCAGGTCGTCCAGCGCCCCTGGTCCGATGTCGACGACGACGGGGGACGGGATCAGTCGGGTCAGTACAGGCACGCGATCTCACGGCCCTTCGCGAGGTCGTCGTGGTTGTCGATCTCGACCCACTTGACGTCGCCGATGGGGGCCACGTCGACGGTGAAGCCGCGGTTCACGAGCTCCTGGTAGCCGTCCTCGTAGTAGAGGTCGGGGTCCCGCTCGAAGGTGGTCTTCAGCGCGTCCGCCAGCTCGTCGGCGGCCTCGGGCTCGATGAGGGTGACGCCGATGTACTCGCCGGTGGCGTCAGCCGGGTCCATCAGCTTGGTGATGCGCCGAACGCCCTTGTCGCCGTCCGTGATGACCTTCATCTCCTCGTCGGCGAGATGCTTCACCGTGTCGAGGGCGAGGATGATCTTCTGGCCGTTGCCGCGGGCGGCGAGCAGGGTCCGCTCGACGGAGACCGGGTGGACGGTGTCGCCGTTGGCGAGGATGACGCCCTGCTTGATGACGTCACGGGCGCACCACAGGGAGTAGGCGTTGTTCCACTCCTCGGCCTTGTCGTTGTCGACGAGAGTCAGCTTGAGGCCGTACTTCGCCTCGAGGGCGGCCTTGCGCTCGTACACGGCCTCCTTGCGGTAGCCGACGACTATGGCGGCCTCCATGAGTCCGATCTCCGCGAAGTTACCCAGGGTGATGTCGAGGACGGTGGTGGACCCGACTCCCGCGGGGTCCACGGGCACGAGGGCCTTCGGGAGCGTGTCGGTGTAGGGGCGCAGACGCCGTCCGGCACCGGCTGCCAGTACAAGGCCGATCATGCGGGTTCTCCTTCGTCATGTACGGCGGGTGCTCCGGAGGACACCCAGAAGCGGATGCTCTCGACGAGCACCACGAGTGCCACGGCCACAGCAAGAACCGTCAGCGCGGTGGTGAAGTCCGAGTTGTTGAGCAGGGCGGCCAGCAGCGCGACTGCCAGGATCCGTCCTTCGTGCCCGCCGGTCGCCCGCACCAGCCAGTGCGGGGGCGCGCCCGTACCGCCGCGGATGCGGTACACCGTGTCGTAGTGATGGTAGGCGACTGCCGCCACCAGCCCGAAGGCCGCGGGCAACGCCCCGTTCACGTCGGCGCGGGCCGCGAGCACCAGGATGGTGCCGTATTCGGCGGCCCTGAACACCGGTGGGACGAGCCAGTCGAGTGCGCCCTTGAGGGGGCGGGCGACGGCGAGGCCCGAAGTGATGACATACACCACAGCGGCGAGGACGGGCCATACGGTGCCGTAGCCGGTGAAGGCCGCGGTCGCCACGAGAACGGCGCCGCCGGTCACGGCGGTCGCGAGCGGCAGGAACCCGGGAAGGCTCCGCGCGCGCGTCGCGGAGGAGCGCGCGACGGCTTCGGCGAGCGGGCCCGAGTCGGCGAGGTCCGCGAGCGCCCGGGCGGCGCGGTCGGTCCTCTGTGCCTTGCGGGTCAGCGAGCGCAGGACGCGGCCGGCGGTGGTGTAGCAGGCGGCCAGTCCGCAGCCGATGAGCAGCGCGTAGAAGACGATCCGAGGGGTGGTCACGGCGGTGAGCACGGCGATCATCGCCCAGCGCTCGCCGATCGGCAGCACGATCATCCGGCGCACCCAGACCGTCCAGCCGACGCTGTCGAGCTTGTCTGAGAGGGCAGCCGTGGGACTGGTGTTGGCCGTCGCGTCGTGGTTCGCCTCGTTGAAGGAGAAGTCGACGACGTGCCGACAGGTCTGCAGCACCATCGCGCCGAGCGCCAGCGCCCAGACGTCATCACCGCTGCGGGCGGCGCCGAGGGCGAGGCCCGCGTAGTAGGCGTACTCCTTGGCACGGTCGAAGGTCGCGTCCAGCCAGGCGCCCATCGTCGAGTACTGCAGCGAGTAGCGGGCGAGCTGCCCGTCGGTGCAGTCCAGGACGAAGGAGAAGAGCAGCAGCAGGCCGGCCGCGATGTATCCGGCGCGGGTGCCTGTGGCCGCGCCGGCTGCCGCTATCAGTGCGGTGAGCAGCGAGGCGGTGGTGACCTGGTTGGGGGTGAATCCGCGGCCGGCGCACCAGCGGGCGAGGTAGCGCGAGTACGGGCTGACGCAGAAGGTGGTGAAGAACCCGTCGCGGGCCTTCACGGCCGAGCGCAGGCGTACGGCTTCGTCATCGACCGAGGCGACGGCCTGCCTGGCCTCGTTCCGGGCCTGGGGGTCGCCGGGGACGGTCGCGACGAGCGACCCGAGCTCGGGCCGGTGCACGGCCGGGCCGTCGGCGTCGAGGGCGGCGGCGAGCACATCGGGCAGCACCGCGGTCTGGACGGCCGACAGGGTGTCGCTGTCGTCGCTCACGCCGTCGGCCCGTGCGGCGGCCGACAGGGCGCGGCTCAGGGCAGTCCGCGCCTCGGGCCGCGCGGTGAGCGCGCCCGGGACCGCGGCAGCCGGGAAACGTGGATCGGTCAGTGCCAGCCGCAGGGCGTGGACATGCCCGACGAAGTGGGGATCGACGACGGCGACGCGGTCGGCGACCGGTACGGCGTCGATCAGCGCTGCGGCGCCCTCGGCGCCGGAAGCTACCCGTACGTCAAAGCCCAGCGACCGCAGATCGCCCTCGAGCGACGATCCGGGTACCGGCGGACCGGTGAGGATGGCGGTCGACAGACGAACTCACTCCTTGGAACTGACAGTGCGGGTGCGCGGCGGCTCGGCCCGGCCTACCCGGGCGGCGGCACGTCGGCAGAGGCTATCGGATGTACGGAAGCGGGATTTCACTGGCCGTTTACGTTCCGCTCGGCATGGACCGGACCCGAAGGGCCCGCCGCGATCATCATCGTCGATCCATGCCTCGCCCGACAAACCGCGGCAGGGCAGGGCCTAGGGTGGTCGGCATGACGTGGCTGATCACAGGTGGGGCGGGGTACATCGGAGCGCATGTGGCGCGGGCCATGACGGCGGCAGGTGAGCGGGTCGTGGTCCTCGACGATGTCTCGTCGGGCGTCGTGGAGCGGCTGCCGGAGGGAATCCCGCTGGTGCGCGGGGCGGTCCTGGACCGGGAGCTGCTGGACCGCACGCTCGCCGAGCACGCTGTGACCGGTGTCGTACATCTCGCGGCGAAGAAGCAGGTGGGAGAGTCCGTCGAGCAGCCGCTGCACTACTACCGGGAGAATGTGCACGGTCTGACGGTGCTCCTGGAGGCGGTCGTCGAGGCAGGCGTGAAGCGGTTCCTCTTCTCGTCCTCGGCCGCCGTGTACGGCGTACCGGAGATGGACCTGATCCCCGAGTCCGCTCCGTGCGAGCCGATCAACCCGTACGGCGAGACCAAGCTGGCGGGCGAGTGGCTGGTCCGGGCCGCCGGCCGGGCGCACTCCCTGTCCACCGCCTGCCTGCGTTACTTCAATGTCGCGGGCGCGGAGCGGCCGGAGCTGGCCGACACCGGGGTGTTCAACATCATTCCGATGTTCTTCGACCGGATCACCCGCGGTGAGGCTCCGCGGATCTTCGGCGCCGACTACCCGACCCCGGACGGCACCTGCATCCGCGACTACATCCATGTCTCGGATCTGGCCGACGCCCATCTCGCGGTCGCGCGCAGGCTGGCCGAGCAGGAGGGCGGCGGAGATCTGACGGTCAACATCGGCCGTGGGGTCGGCGTCTCGGTGCGCGAACTCGCCGATCTGGTGGCCGATGTCACGGGATACGCCGGCGAGCCGGTCGTCGAGGCGCGCCGTCCCGGCGATGCCGCGAAGGCCGTCGCCTCGGTCGATCTGATCGCCAAGGAGCTGGACTGGACGTCCTCGCGAGGGGTGCGCGAGATGGTCGAGTCGGCCTGGGACGGCTGGTGCCTGCGGCACCCTGAGGCCCGGATCAAATGATCTTGTCAGCGCCCTGACCTGCGGTCATTTCCGCAGGTCAGGCGATATGACAACGGTGTTCAGTGCCGTGTTTGCCCGATACCCCCCACCCGTAGTTCACTGAGGTCTCGGCAGATCGTTTCGACGACCAGGAGGCGTCCTCATGGGGGCTGGGCACGACCACGGGCACTCGCACGGCGGACCGCCGCCGACCGGCACCGCGGCCGCGGCCTACCAGGGACGGCTGCGCATCGCGCTCGCCATCACACTGAGCGTGATGGTCCTGGAGATCGTCGGCGGCTTCCTCTCCGACTCCCTCGCCCTGATCGCCGACGCCGCCCATATGGCGACGGACGGGGTCGGCCTCGCGATGGCGCTGCTGGCGATCCACTTCGCCAACCGCCCGGCCGTACAGAACCGCACCTTCGGCTTCGCACGGGCCGAAATCCTCGCGGCCCTCGCCAACTGTCTGCTGCTGCTCGGAGTCGGCGGGTATCTGCTGTACGAGGCGGTGCAGCGCTTCATCACGCCGGCCGAGACCAAGGGAGGGCTGACCATCGCCTTCGCCCTCATCGGTCTCGTCGCCAACATGATCTCGCTCTCCCTGCTGGTGCGCGGCCAGAAGGAGAGCCTCAATGTGCGCGGGGCGTATCTGGAGGTGCTCGCGGACACCCTCGGCTCGCTCACGGTGCTGGTGTCGGCCGGCATCATCCTCGCCACCGGCTGGCAGCCGGCCGACCCCATCGCGTCGCTGGTCATCGGCCTCATGATCGTGCCGCGCACCTGGAAACTGCTGCGGGAAACCCTCAACGTGCTGCTGGAGGCGGCTCCCAAGGGCGTCGACATGGGTGAGGTGCGGGCGCACATCGTCGCTCTTCCCGGGGTGGAAGACGTGCACGATCTGCACGCCTGGACGATCACCTCCGGCATGCCCGTGCTCTCCGCGCATGTGGTGGTGAGCCAGGACGCCCTGGACACGGTCGGCCACGAGAAGATGCTGCACAATCTGCAAGGCTGCATCGGAGATCACTTCGATGTCGAGCACTGCACCTTCCAGTTGGAGCCCATCGGTCACGCGGAGCACGAGGCCAGGCTCTGCCACTGAGCGCTGCCAGTCTTGCCGCCACGCTTGAGAGGAGCTGAGTTGATGACCGTCGCGGTGAAGGCTGCCCCGCGCAGCGCCCGGCCCATCCTCGCTTCCGGGCTCTCGGCCGACAGGTGATCCCGCGTCACGCGATCACGTGCGTCTGACCCGATCGGGCACTTCCGGCCTGATCCGGTACTTCCGACCTGATCGCGTAGGCCCGACCTGATCTCACATGTCGGCCGGAGCCCGCACACATCAAGGATTCCCACGTTGTCCGACAACGCTCTCCACAACGCTTTCTTCGCCCTGCACCACGGTCTTCCGCGGCAGGGCCCCGGTTCCGACGACACCTCCCGTCGGCTGCTCGCCCTCACCGGGCCGCTGCCGGCACGTCCACGCGTGCTCGATCTGGGCTGCGGCCCGGGCCGGTCCGCCCTGCTGCTGGCCGCCGAGGCCGGTGCGCAGGTGACCGCGGTCGATCTGCACGAGCCGTTCCTCGACGAGCTGCGGCACACCGCCGGGGCCCGCGGGCTCGGTGACGCGATCCGTACCGTCAACGCCGACATGGCAGAACTTCCCTTCCCCGACGGCTCGTTCGACCTCGTCTGGGCGGAGAGTTCCGCGTACGGGATCGGCTTCGACAACGCTCTGCGGCAGTGGCGGCGGCTGCTCGCGCCGGGCGGCTCGCTGGTTCTCACCGAGTGCGAGTGGACGGCCGGGGACCCCTCCGCCGAGGCCCGTGCCTTCTGGGACCAGCACTACGCGCTGCGCACCACCGTCGAGAACACCTCGGCGGCGGTCGTGGCGGGCTACACCGTCCTCGGGGTACACCGCCAGCCCGAGAGCGACTGGGACGAGTACTACGGCCCGCTCGCCGAGCGGGCCGACACCGCGGACGCCGCGGTTCCCGGCATGGCGCAGGCGCTCGCGGCCACCCGGGCGGAGATCGCCATGCGCCGTGAGCACAGCACCGAGTACGGCTACACCGGCTACGCGCTGCGTCCCACCGACACACGCTGGCGCACCCGGCCGGAGACCGCGGCCGACATCCCGGCCGTGCACGCCGTCAATTCCGCGGCGTTCGGGACCACGGAGGAGGCGGCCCTGGTGGACTCGCTGCGTCTGGACAGTGCGGCGTGGCTGCCCGGGACGTCGTACGTCGCCGAAGCGGCGGACGGCACGGTGGCGGCGTACGCACTGCTCACCCGGTGCCATGTGGGGGACGTTCCCGCCTTGACGCTCGCGCCGGTCGCGGTGGCTCCCGAACACCAGCGCAAGGGCGCCGGGCAGGCGGTCGTCCGGGCCGTGCTGGATCTGGCCAGGGTGCGCGGGGAACGGCTCGTCCTGGTCCTCGGACATCCCGGCTACTACCCGAGGTTCGGTTTCGAACCGGCCGAACGGTACGGAATCAGGCCAACCTTCGAGGTGGCCGAGGAGGCGATGATGGTCCTCGTGCTCGACGGCTCGGGGGGCGTGCCGCGCGGCACGATCCGCTATCCGGCGGCCTTCGGGGTCTGATGAGTTCTGATGAATTCTGGTGAGTAGGGTCGCCCTCGCCGCGTGCACGCGGCGAGGGCGGACATGCCCGACCTGCCGAAGTGCGGACAAGCCGCTTTTGTACGGCAGACTGGGCAGGCCCCGCAGGGCCGAGGACCACAGCGAAGGATGGGTATGCCGACCACACCAGCCACCGCGGCGAACAGCTCGTCGAACGGCGCACCAGAAGCGATCCTGCTCGAACTGGTCGACGAGTACGGCACCACCATCGGCACCGCGGAAAAGCTCTCCGCACATCAGGCGCCCGGACAGCTGCACCGGGCGTTCTCCGTGTTCCTCTTCGACGAGCAGGGGCGGCTGCTGCTCCAGCGCCGTGCGCTGGGCAAGTACCACTCCCCCGGCGTCTGGTCGAACACCTGCTGCGGCCACCCGTACCCCGGCGAGGCCCCGTTCGCGGCCGCCGCCCGGCGAACGCACGAGGAGCTGGGCATCTCGCCCTCGCTGCTCGCCGAGGCGGGCACGGTCCGATACAACCACCCGGACCCGGACTCGGGCCTGGTCGAGCAGGAGTACAACCACCTCTTCGTCGGGATGGCGCAGGCTCCCCTGCGGCCGGACCCGGAGGAGGTGGGCGAGACGGCCTTCGTGACGCCGAAGGAGCTGACCGACCGGCACGCGGAGGCGCCGTTCTCGGCGTGGTTCATGACCGTGCTGGAAGCGGCGCGGCCGGCGATCAGGGAGCTCACAGGGCCGTCCGGGGGCTGGTGAGGCAAGCCGGTGCGGCGGTCTACAGCGGCGCGCTGTCGCCGACCGGCTTCAGCGGCAGCGCGACCCAGATGATCTTGCCGCCGCTCGCGGTGTGCTCGACGTCGCACGATCCGCCCGCCTCCAGGGTGATCTCCCGTACGAGCAGCAGTCCGCGGCCGCCCGTCTGTGCGTAGTCCGTCTCCAGAGCCTTGGGCCGGTAGGGGTGGTTGTCCTCGACGGAAACGCGGATCCACTCCGCGCCGATGGCGACCTCGACGGCGACCTCGGGCGAGAGCAGCGCCGCGTGCCGTACGGCATTGGTGACCAGCTCGGAAACGATCAGCAGCAGTCCCTGGACGAGATCGTCCTGGGCCGGTACGCCCTGGCGGTTCAGCAGATCACGTACGGCATGCCTGGCCTGCGGAACCGATACGTCGACGGCAGGAGCGGTGAATCGCCAGACGCCCTCGTACGACAGTGGCCGGGCCGGGACGCTCCCGCGGCTCTCCATAGGCCGGCACCCACCCTCGGATCGATTACCGCTGACCATCGAGTAATAAGTGTTGGGAGTCAGTTGGTCCGGACCGGGTCGCTGAACGGAAGTCAGCGCCAATCGACGGTTTTTGACCGGGTGCGTATGACAGCGTCAGGAGTGCGACTGTTCCTGATCTTCTTCTGGCCGCTTCGCCGGCTCCGTGACGACGCTCTCCAAAGGATCATAGGTTCGGGTCCGGCGGATAGCATCCGGCTCATGGAGCCGCCCCAGTCGTCCGAGCCGCACGCGCACTCGCACTCGCACTCGCACTCGCACTCGCCGCAGTTGACGCACACCGTCGCGGACGGTGTCGCCACCGTCCGCATCAGCAATCCCGCCAAGCGCAATGCCATGACCGCCGGGATGTGGCGGGCGCTGCCCGAGTTGCTCGGACAGCTGGCGACGGACGAGGCGGTACGGGTGCTGGTGCTGACAGGCGAGGGCCCGACCTTCTGCGCCGGCGCCGACATCTCCTCGCTGCGTGAGCCCGGCGAGGCCCCCCAGTCGCTGGCCGTACGGGCCGAGGAGGCGCTGGCCGCGTTCCCGAAGCCCACGCTTGCTGCGGTGCGCGGCTACTGCGTGGGCGGCGGCTGCCAGCTGGCCGCGGCGTGCGATCTGCGGTTCGCGGAGGAGGGCGCTCTGTTCGGCGTGACGCCGGCGAAACTCGGAATCGTCTACCCGTCCTCCTCCACCCGGCGGCTGGTCTCGCTGGTGGGTCCGGCCGCCGCCAAGTATCTGCTGTTCTCCGCCGAGTTGATCGATACACAGCGGGCGCTGCGGACCGGTCTGGTGGACGAGGTGCTGCCGGGCGCCGAACTGGGCAAGCGGGTGGCGGAGTTCACCAGGATCATCGCGTCGCGCTCCCAGCTCACCCAGGCCGCGGCGAAGGAGTTCGCCACGGGCCGCACCGACCGTGACACGCACTGGGAGGAGCAGGCGCGCGGCAGCGGCGACCCCGCGGAGGGGGTCGCCGCCTTCCTGGAGCGCAGAGCGCCCCGGTTCACCTGGACCACCTGATCGCCCGGCCGATGGTCCGGCCGATGGTCTACCGGAGGATGAAGCGGCTCTTTGTACGGAACTCCTCGACCAGCGCGGCCGGGGCCTTCTGCGGCGATCCGGCGTCGTACGGCGGCTGAGGGTCGTACTCGGTGAGCAGCTGTACAGCCTGCGCGTGCTCCTTGTCCGCGATCCTGCCGACCAGCGTCAGCCCCATGTCGATGCCGGACGAGACACCCGCGGCGGTGACGTACTTGCCGTCGGTGACGACACGCTCGCCGGTGGGCTCGGCGCCGAACCGGCGCAGGAAGTCCAGCGCCAGCCAGTGCGAGGTGGCCGGGCGGCCCTTGAGCAGGCCGGCCGCGGCGAGCAGCAGCGAGCCTGTGCAGACCGAGGTCGTCCAGGTCGTGGTGGCGTCGACGGCGCGCAGCCAGCCCAGCAGTGTCTCGTTCTCCATCTGGTCGCTCTGGCCGGGGCCGCCGGGGACGACGACGATATCCGGGCTGTTCACCTCGGCAAACGTCTTCGTGGCGACGAGCGCGAGGTCGCCGCGGTCGTTGCTGACCGGTCCGGTGTGCTCGGCGACGAAGACCACCTCGGCGCCGGGAAGGCGGCAGAGCATTTCGTAGGGCCCCACGGCGTCCAGGGCGGTGAAGCGGTCGAAGAGGACAATGGCGATCTGCATGCTGGTCGGTCCCTCTCGGTTCGGGTTCTTACCGGTCTTCCGGACTGCTTCGGCTCTTCCGGCTGCTTCGGCTCTTCCGGCTACTTCGTGGTCAGGGCGCGGAAGCGGCGCCGGTATTCGGCCGGTGCCGTGCCCAGCGCCTTGACGAAGGCGCGGCGCATGGCTTCCGGAGTGCCGTAGCCGCAACCGCGCGAGATCTCTTCCACGCCGTCGGGGCTGTCCTCCAGTAGCCGGCGCGCATGCTCCAGACGGACCCGCTCGACGTAGCGACCCGGTGTCGTACCCGTCTCCTCCTGGAAGGCGCGGGCGAAATGGCGGGGCGAGAGCCTGGCGCGGGCGGCGAGTGCCTCGACCGAGAGATCCCCTTCCGGATGCTCGGTGATGTGCTGCTGCACATCACGCAGCGGCTCGCGGCGCGCGGTCTGTACGGCGAGCTGGACACTGAACTGCGCCTGGTTTCCCGGTCGCCTGAGGAAGACGACGAGATGGCGGGCGACGGTCAGCGCGATGTCCCGGCCGAGATCCTCCTCGACCAGGGCGAGGGCGAGGTCGATGCCGGAAGTGACACCGGCCGAGGTGGCCAGCTTTCCGTCGCGTACGAAGATCGGATCCGGTTCGACGTCGACGGCCGGATAGCGGCGGGCGAGATGGTCGCAGCTGGCCCAGTGCGTGGTGGCCCGGTGGCCGTCGAGCAGACCGGCCTCGGCCAGCAGCAGGGCTCCGGTGCAGACGGAGACCAGACGCTCGGCCCGCGGGGCGTGGACGCGCAGCCAGTCGACAAGGCGCGGGTCCGGGGTACGCGTGCCGTTGCCGCCGGGTACCAGCAGCGTGTGGGGGCCGACGGCGTCGGCGAGGCTGGTGTCCGGGACGAGCGTCAGCCCGCTGGAGGTACGGACCGGGGCACCGTCCAGGGAAGCGGTTCGGATCCCGTACGCGCCGCCGGCCGCCTGGCTCGCGCCCGCGAAGACTTCGACCGGGCCGGTCACATCGAGGCTCTGCAGGTCGTCGAAGAGAACGACGAGTACGGATCGCTGGGTCATGGTGTCCATGCTTGGCCGTGGCGGAGATGTCCGCAATGACGAGTACCCCACCTTTCCTGCCATGGGCCTGGACTTCACTACGTACCGACCAGTCGGTAACGTTCTTCTCATGAGTTCTCCGACATCGCGCGCCGGACGCCGCTGCCACAATGCCCTCAACCCGCTGCACTCGACGGTCTACTTCTCGCCCGACTTCACGCAGCAGCTCGCGCAGCTCGGCATCGAGGACGCGAGTGCCGCCTACTTCGCCGGGCGCGGCGCCGCGATGGGCGCCGTGGGGCCGGGTGTGGTCGCCGCGGCCTTCTACAACTTCAACCACGAGCTGATCGCCCGGCATCTGCCCGCAGTGTGGGACACCGCATCCCCCGGGGCCGTGCTCGAGGCGCGGCTGCGTGCCGTGGACAGCACGCTGCGGCGGCTGCTCGGCGACGATGTCGTCGCGTCGAAGGAGCTTGCGGAGGCCGCGGAGCTGGCGCTGCGCGCCGCCGAGGCAGGCACCCGGCACGCCCGGCCCCTGTACGCGGCGCACGCCGATCTGCCCGTGCCCGAGGAGCCGCATCTCGCCTACTGGCATGCCGCGACCCTGCTGCGCGAACATCGCGGGGACGCCCATCTCGTGGCGCTGCTCTCCGCGGAGCTCGACCCCGTAGAGGCCCTGGTGAGCCACACCGCGACCGGCAAGGGCATGGCGCCGCGCTGGATTCTGGCCACGCGCGGCTGGCGGCGTGCGGACTGGGAGGCGGCCGAGGGACGTCTGCGCGAGCGCGGGCTGCTGGACGGCGATGGCGAGTTGACCGAGGCGGGCGCGGGACTCCGGGCCGAGCTGGAGGAGCACACGGACCGCCTCGACCGGGCACCGTACGAGCATCTGGGCGCCGAGGGCGTCGAGCGGCTGACCGAGCTCGGGCGCGGCTTTCTGATGGCCGCGGTGAGCGCGGGCGCCTTCCCCGCGGACATCAGTGGCGGCAAGGGCTGACGATCACCGAGGAGGGCTGACGTTTACCGAGGTCCCGCGGGGTACCCGAGCGGTGACAGACACCCGTCTTCGGAGGTTCCCTTGTTCAGCGCCATCGCAGATGTACTCCGGCAGATCGGCTCGGCGATCGCCACCGTGGTCACTCTGCCCTTCCGGGCACTGGCCCGGCTCTTCGGCGGAGCCTCACATGGCGGCGGCCGGACGCGCCACGGCTGAGGCTACGGGCGACACGGCGCCCGGCCACCCGGCACAATGCACTTTCCAGCACAGCCAGCATGAGAAGGCGAGTCGGGGAACCGTGACGACGTCCATCGAAGGCAGGATCGCCGAGGAGCTCGGCGTACGCGAGCGGCAGGTGAAGGCGGCCGTCGAGCTGCTCGACGGCGGGTCGACCGTGCCGTTCATCGCGCGCTACCGCAAGGAAGCGACCGAGATGCTCGACGATGCGCAGCTGCGCACGCTCGAGGAGCGGCTGCGGTATCTGCGGGAGCTGGAGGAGCGGCGGACCGCGATCCTGGAGTCCGTACGCGAGCAGGGCAAACTGGACGAGGCGCTCGAGGCGCAGATCCGGGGCGCCGACACCAAGGCGCGTCTTGAGGACATCTACCTGCCGTTCAAGCCGAAGCGGCGGACGAAGGCGCAGATCGCGCGCGAGGCCGGTCTCGAGCCGCTCGCCGATGGCCTGCTCGGCGACCCGTCGGTGGAGCCGCTCGCGGCCGCGGCGGCCTTCGTGGACGCGGACAAGGGTGTGGCGGACGCCGCCGCGGCGCTGGACGGCGCACGGGCGATTCTGACCGAGCGTTTCTCCGAGGACGCCGACCTGATCGGCGAGCTGCGCGAACGGATGTGGACGCGGGGCCGGCTCGCGGCGAAGGTACGCGAGGGCAAGGGCGACGCCAAAGAGGGGCCGGGCGCCAAGTTCGCCGACTACTTCGACTTCGCGGAGCCCTTCACCAAGCTGCCCTCGCACCGGGTGCTCGCCATGCTCCGTGGCGAGAAGGAGGAAATCCTCGACCTGGTGCTGGAGCCGGAGGAGCCGTCCGAGCAGCCGGGCCCTTCGGCGTACGAGGGCATGGTCGCCCGGCGCTTCGACGTCGCCGACAGGGGGCGGCCCGGCGACAAGTGGCTTCTGGACACGGTGCGCTGGGCCTGGCGAACCCGGATCCTGGTCCATCTGGGGATCGACTTGCGGCTGCGGCTGCGTACGGCCGCCGAGGACGAGGCGGTACGGGTCTTCGCGGCGAACCTGCGGGATCTGCTGCTGGCCGCGCCGGCGGGTACGCGGGCGACGCTCGGACTCGACCCCGGTTTCCGTACGGGTGTGAAGGTCGCCGTCGTCGACGCGACGGGCAAGGTCGTCGCGACGGACGTCATCCACCCGCACGTCCCGGCGAACAGGTGGGAGGAGTCGCTGGCGAAACTGGCGCGTCTGGCCAAGGAGCACGCGGTCGATCTGATCGCGATCGGCAACGGCACGGCGTCCCGGGAGACCGACAAGCTCGCCGGTGAACTGTGCGCCAAGCACCCGGAGTTGGGCCTCACCAAGGTGATGGTCTCGGAGGCCGGCGCTTCGGTGTACTCCGCGTCCGCGTTCGCCTCGCAGGAACTGCCCGACATGGATGTGTCGCTGCGCGGAGCCGTCTCCATCGCGCGCCGTCTCCAGGACCCGCTCGCGGAGCTGGTGAAGATCGACCCCAAGTCGATCGGTGTCGGCCAGTACCAGCACGATCTGTCCGAGGTGAAGCTCTCCCGCTCGCTGGACGCGGTCGTGGAGGACTGTGTGAACGGCGTCGGCGTCGACGTCAACACCGCGTCCGCACCGCTGCTCTCACGGGTGTCGGGCATCGGCACCGGCCTCGCCGAGAACATCGTCGCGCACCGTGACTCCAACGGTCCGTTCCGTTCGCGCAAGGCGCTCAAGGAGGTGGCGCGGCTCGGCCCGAAAGCGTACGAGCAGTGCGCGGGCTTCCTGCGGATCCGGGGCGGGGACGACCCGCTGGACGCCTCCAGCGTGCACCCGGAGGCATATCCGGTGGTGCGGCGGATGGTGAAGGCCGTGGGTGACGAGGTGGCCTCGCTGATCGGCAACGCACCGGTGCTGCGCTCGCTGAAGCCGGTGGAGTTCGTGGACGAGACGTTCGGTCTGCCTACGGTGACGGACATCCTGCGGGAGCTGGAGAAGCCGGGGCGCGACCCGCGGCCTGCGTTCAAGACCGCCACCTTCAAGGAGGGCGTGGAGAAGCTCGGCGACCTTGCGCCGGGGATGGTTCTGGAGGGCGTGGTGACCAATGTCGCTGCGTTCGGCGCGTTCGTGGACGTCGGTGTCCACCAGGACGGTCTGGTCCATGTGTCGGCGATGTCCAAGACCTTCGTCAAGGACCCGCGGGATGTGGTGAAGCCGGGCGACGTGGTGAAGGTGAAGGTCATCGACGTCGACATCCCACGCAAGCGGATCGCCCTGACACTGCGGCTGGAGGACGAGGCCACGCCGAAGGCGGGCGGTGGCCCGAAGCAGCGTGAGCGGGGTGAGCGGGGCGGCCGTCCGCCGCAGCAGCGCCGTCAGCAGGGCGGGCAGGGCGGCCAGGGCGGCCGCGGCGGGGACCGTGGCGGCGACCGCCAGGCCCCGGCGCCGGCGAACAGCGCGATGGCGGACGCGCTGCGGCGCGCAGGCCTTGCGGATCCCAAGCGGCGCGGCTGACCGCGTACTCGGGTCCCGCCACCGTCCGGTGGCGGGACCCTTTTGCGTCGTCCTGCGTCGCTCAGCTTTCCGGCGAGCCGTGGAAACCCACGTCCACGCCCGCGCCCCCGCCTATGCCCACGCCCACGCCGAGCAGCTTCAGCGGCTTCTTTCCCGTCCAGGTCCAGGAATGCCGGAAAGGCCGCGCTCAGTGCTCCGTGATCTTTCCTCCGGACACCTCGATACGGCGCGTGGTGTGGACCGCATCGAGCATCCGGCGATCGTGCGTGACCAGCAGCAGTGTGCCGGTGTACGAGTCGAGCGCGGACTCCAGCTGCTCGATCGCCGGCAGGTCGAGGTGGTTGGTCGGCTCGTCGAGTACGAGGAGATTGACGCCGCGGCCCTGGAGCAGCGCCAGCGCGGCGCGGGTGCGCTCGCCCGGGGAGAGCGTGGTCGCCGGGCGCATCACGTGCTCCGCCTTGAGGCCGAACTTGGCCAGCAGGGTGCGGACTTCGGCCGGTTCGGTCTCCGGGACGGCCGCGCAGAAGGCGTCGAGCAGGGTCTCGGTGCCGTAGAAGAGGCCACGGACCTGGTCGACCTCGCCGACCACGACGCCCGAGCCGAGCGATGCGTGGCCCGCGTCGAGGGTGAGGCGGCCCAGCAGAGCGGCGAGCAGTGTGGACTTGCCCGCGCCGTTGGCTCCGGTGATGGCGACCCGGTCCGCCCAGTCGATCTGGAGGTCGGCCGGGCCGAAGCTGAAGTCGCCGCGGCGGACCTCCGCGCCGCGCAGCGTCGCGACGACCGATCCCGATCGGGGGGCCGACGCGATCTCCATACGGAGTTCCCACTCTTTGCGGGGCTCGTCCACCGTGTCCAGGCGTTCGATCATGCGCTGCGTCTGGCGGGCCTTCGAGGCCTGCTTCTCGCTGGCCTCGCTGCGGAACTTGCGGCCGAGCTTGTCGCTGTCGGTGGCCTTGCGGCGGGCGTTCTTGACCCCTTTGTCCATCCAGGACCGCTGCATCTGCGCCCTGCCCTCGAGCGCCGCCTTCTTGTCGGCGTACTCCTCGAAGTCCTCGCGGGCATGCCTGCGGGCGGTCTCCCGCTCCTCCAGGTATGCCGCGTATCCGCCGCCGTACAGGGTGATCCGCTGCTGCGCGAGATCGAGTTCCAGGACCTTGGTGACGGTGCGGGTGAGGAACTCGCGGTCGTGGCTGACGACCACGGTGCCGGCGCGCAGGCCCTTGACAAAGGTTTCCAGGCGATCGAGACCGTCCAGGTCGAGGTCGTTGGTCGGCTCGTCGAGCAGGAAGACGTCGTAACGCGACAGAAGAAGCGAGGCGAGACCGGCGCGGGCAGCCTGGCCGCCGGAGAGGCCGGTCATCGGCTGGTCGAGCCCGACGGTCAGACCGAGCGAGGCGGCGACCTCCTCGGCCCGCTCGTCGAGGTCCGCGCCACCGAGGTCCAGCCAGCGCTCCAGGCTGGTCGAGTACGCGTCGTCGGCGCCGGGCGCGCCGTCGACGAGCGCCTGGGTCGAATCGTCCATGGCGATCTGGGCCGCGGCGACGCCGGTACGGCGGGCGAGGAAGTCCCGTACGGTCTCCTCCGCCCGCCGCTCGGGCTCCTGCGGCAGATGGCCCACCGCGGCGGTGGGCGGGGAGAGCTTCAGCTCGCCCCGCTCCGGACGGTCGAGTCCGGCGAGCAGACGGAGCAGGGTCGATTTGCCGGCGCCGTTGACACCGACGAGGCCGATCACATCGCCGGGCGCGACGACGAGGTCGAGCCCGGAGAAGAGCGAGCGGTCACCGTGTCCTGCGGCGAGATCCTTGGCGACGAGGGTTGCAGTCATCAGATGGGTGATCCTAACGGGGCCCTTCACAGGAGGCCCGCCAGCCGGTACAGGGCAAGGGATCCCGCGACCGCGACATTGAGGCTGGCGCCGGTGCCGACCATGGGGATCTCGACGCATTCGTCGAGCAGATCGAGCGCCTCGGGCGGGATGCCTCTCTGTTCGTGGCCCACGACCATGACGGTGGGCTGCCGGGCGGCGGGCAGGTCACCGAGTCGTACGGCTTCGTCCGCGAGCTCCACCCCGATGATCCGCACGCCCCGCTCACGCTGCCGGGCGAGCCAGCCCAGCGGGTCGCCGGTCCAGTGCACGCAGAGCGGTTTGCGCAGGGTGTTGCCGCGGGCCAGGGCCTCGGGCACCCACGGGAAACGCGGCACGGTGAGACAGGCACCGACGGCGTCACAGGTACGGGCGAGGGTGCCGAGATTGGCCCCGTGCAGCGGCCAGAGAGGGGCGGCGTAGAGGTGATCCCAGCAGGAGTGGGCGCGGGGACGACGGGTGCGGCGCAGTTCCTCGCGGGTACGGGTGCGGATGGAGGGTCCGCCGCGGCCGCTCATCGCCTCCACGGCTCTGGTTGCCACCCCTGGCCGGGTCCGCGCTCACCCCGGTCGACGGAAGGAGTCCGGTGCGAGGGCCTCGCCCCGGAAAAGTCGGTGGGCCTTCGGTTCAGTCGGTACATCGTGCGTGGCGATTCGCGGCTCGCCCGGGCCATCGTCGTCAGTGCACCATCGGTGCGACAAGCACGCTCCCCGTGGTGCGTGCCACAAGGAAGGATTGCCCCTTCACCGCCCGCGCGTCCACCGGAATTCGCTGCTTGCCCGGCTCCAGCATCCCGTGGAACAGCTCCCGTGTATGCGTGCGGTGGAGCCGGTCCAGGCGGTACGCCACCAGCCGCACCCGGCATGTCGAGGTCACCTCCACGTCCGCCGCGCCGTCCGACACCGTCAGCCGGGTCAGTCTGCGGCACACCGACGGACCCCGGTCCAGAGCGTGTTCGATCTGCGCGACCAGCAGCGGAATGATCGGGGCGAGCCCGTCCACGTACGCGACCCGCACCTGCGCCCGCTCGAACGCCGTACGCACCTCCGCGCGTTCCCGCTCGTCGATGGCGCGCCCGAAAGCGACCGCGCCATAGGTGCGCAGTTCCTCTGCGGGGACGCCGGCGGCATCGCTCGTGATCTCCGCGCCGATGCCGATGGTCCTCAGCGCGGCGGCGAGTTTCGCGAGCAGGGCCACCCGCGCACCGATCAGGAGCACCCTGCGGCGCACGGGCCCGGCGTCCCCGACGTCCGTCAGCAGGCGTTCCAGCTCGGCCCGGTACTCATCGCCGCGGAAGCGGAACGGCCCCATCCCGTGGTAGCCGTTGAGCTCCAGGTCCGCTCTCCCGTCCGTCTGCCAGGCGAAGTCCCGCCACACGATGTCGTCCCCGTCGCGCTCGATGACGGCCGTCACCGCTCCGCATTCGATGCCTTCGCACTCGGGACAGCCGTAGATCACACAGCGGCCTCCCTCCAGCGGCGCCGGTGCCTGAAGCAGCAGCACGCGTACGTGGGCGGTGAAGATCGCCGGCGGTATGTCCGAGGCCAGCGGCGAGACGGCGTCGAGGTCGGAGAGCTGGAACAGCAGGGGCCGCCCGTCGACGATGAAGTCAGTGAAGTCCCGGTGCACTTGGTGGCCACCATCGGCGAGAACTCCTCCGGCCCGCATCGCCGGCGCCAGCCCGAAGGTCGCGTACTCGGCAGACATGTCCTGAGTATCCCCAGTTATGAGGTGATCTGAGCACAGCAGCCGGTATTGGGCTGCGGTCCCGCCGTGCGCGGCGATGTGATGGTGGCGGGCGCGGGGTCATCGGCCTGACGACGGCCGTTGTGCCGGCGGAGAGCGGACGCCGCGTACGGGCGTGACACGGGACGCGGCACAGTGGCCGACCACACCTCGCGAAGGACGATGTACTTCTTTCCGCGGCCGGGGCGGCTGATCCTCGGCGGCACGGCGGACGAGGACGACTGGCGGCTCGCGCCCGATCCCACGACGCGGAGGAGATCGCCGCGCGTGGGCGCTGTTCCGTCCCGAGATCGCGGATGCGCGGATCCCGGACACCCGGGTGGGTCGGCGCCCGGCCGGAGCGGCAGGGGCGCGGATGGAGGCGGAGCCGCTGCCGGGCGGCGGGCTGCTGGTCCACAACCACGGTCACGGCGGCGCGGGCGTGACGGTCGCCCGGGGCCGCGCGGAGGCGGCCGCGGCACTGGCCTCCTGAGAACCAACGGGCGTCGCCCGCCCCGACGCGTATCGGAGCGGGCGACGCCGGAACGCGAGAGACTTACGCGTTGTTCTCGGCGTCGAGGCACGCCTGGATCCGGCGCTGGAGCGCGTCGGCCTGCGCGCGGGCCTTCTTGGCCTCGGCGTGGGCACCCAGGTGGTCCAGCTGCGCGGCCTTCTGCCTGAGATCGGCGACCTGGGCACGCATCTTGTTGTAGTCACAGATGACGACACCGCGGGTCGCCGCGCCCGACTTGGCGGAGGCGGTGACCGCCTGCGCGGGGGCGGCGGCGAACAGCAGGCCGCCGGCCATCGCGGCGGTCACGGCGAGTGTGGTGATACGGCGCATTCATTCTCCAAGTGCAAGGTTGTGCGCCCCCGTTGAGGGGGTGGTTGGTCAGTACCAGCGGGTAACTTTACCCGACTGATCAACACACCTTGCCTCCTGCCGGCTCACCTCCGCCGCACCGGGCCCGATGCGCATCTCGCAGTCCCGTCGTACTGTTCATGGCCCGCGATCACCGCCGGGAGGGGCTCAGCAGGAGTCGACCAGCTGCCCCGATGTGAGGTGATACGTGGCACGCGAGTCGAGCAGCAGCGGGATCAGTTGGCGCCGGGACTGCCACAGCGGTACGAATACCCCGTCCCCGTCCGGCCGTGACGCGACGCCGTGCAGGGCCAGTTCGTCTTTCACCTCCGCGTACTGCCCGGCATCGAGGCGGTAGCCGCAGGGCGGATCCGTCAGGGTCTCCTCCGCCGTCGCGGGATCATTGTCGGCGCCACCCAGATAGACGGGCCCGCGGTCCTTGAACCCCACCAGCCGGGCTCGGGTGGTCGCGGCCTCGATCCGGGCGCGCCGTTGGTCGGCGAACGAGAACAGCCCGCCCAGAGCGTCGAGTTGACTGGTCACCCGGCGCCGGTTGTTGAGCGAGGGATCGGCCTTTTCCGCATCGGTCATGGCATCGACGCGGCTCTCGACGAGGAGACCTACGGCGTTCTTGACGCCGGCGGCATTGCGCAGGATGCGCTCCTGACCGTCTCCGGCGGTCTGCTTGATGGGATCGCCGGTGACCGGGTCGGTCCAGATGCCGTAGGTGCCGGTACTGAAGCCGCTTTCGTGCGCGGCCGGGCGGACGTAACGGTCGGAGAGGGTCTGCGACTCCTGGTGGACCCTGGCGTCGGTGTTGAGATTGCGCGGCCAGAGGTCGAAGAGATCCTTGTCGTAGTACGGCGGGGTGGCGCCGTACTCGTGCAAGTCGTAGACGATGTCCGGGCGTTGGTCACGGATGACGGCGGCCATCGCCCGCGCCTCGGCGGTCCGCAGGGCGATGTGGTCGCGGTTGATGTCGACGCCGTCGGAGTTGCCGCGGGTGTTCGCGGCCCGTCCGTCCGGGTTGGCGGTGGGGACGACGAGGATCCGGGTCCGGGACAGCAGGTGCCGGGTCTCGCTGTCTCTCGCGTACGCCAGATCGCGGATCCGGCTCAGACAGGCGTCGCGGCCGGAAGGCTCGTCGCCGTGCTGACTGCAGATCAGCAGCACCGTGTTCGGGGTGTGCCGTGCGCCGATCCGTACGAGCTGGAGCGGACGGCCCTGCTTCGTCGTCCCGATCCGGTCGACCGACATCCGGTCGCTCCCCCGGTCGACGGCGGCGAGAAACTCCTGCTCCTCGGGCCGGCTGGTCCACCGCGCGCCATCGCTGGTCTCGAAGCCGGTACGGGGCAGAGTGTGCGCCGCCTCGGCCGGCGCCGTCACCAGCGGCACTGTCAGCGCCGCGGCCGTGACGGTGAGGACGAGCGTGCGGATGCGAAGCTTCATCGGCCACCTTCCGGGATCGGGCGGATCGCTCGCGGCTCGGCCACACCGCTGAGCCGGGACGGGCTCGGGGAGACTGCCGCGGCGGACCCTGCGGTGGCACGTACAAAGGCGGCCGTACCGCCGACGATCGGCAGCCGCGCCGATGTCCGGGCCAGATCGAGGCTGAGAGTCGGCGTGGTGGCCGGCGGGTCGATGAGGTCCTTGTCGGTGCCGCCGACGATCAGGGCGAGCCGGTGGCCGGCCGGGACGACATGGTCACTGGCGTGCAGATCGAGGGTGATGGTGTACGCCCTGCCGGGGGTCAGCGGGCGGCCCTCGGCGTCCGAGGCGTAGTTGCCCAGATCGGCCCAGCCGCGGCTGAAGACCGTGTAGTCGACGGCAGCCGTGCGCGCCCGCGTCACCTTGAAGCAGGGGCTGTCGCCCTGGGTGCTCGCGCCCCAGCACGTGCGTTCGGTGAGGGTGGTGATGCCTTCGCCGGCGGCAGCGTAGTCGCGGATGGTGTCGGGGCCGAGATCGACGAGCACCGCTGAGAGATGGGCGCTGGAGGTCGACGGGGTGGCGGTGATCGTCACCTTGGAGGAACCGGACAGACGAAGATCACGGCCGAGCGGTTTGGAGATGAATCCGGCCTTGGCGGAGGTCGAACTCCCGACCTGGGCGGCCCAGTCGGTCTCGTCCAGCCCCGGGTCGTCGGTGAACGTCTCGACGGAGCCGGGGCGCGCGGGCTTCAGACCGAGGGTGCCGACACCGGCGGCCGTGCCGTTCCCCGGGCGGAGGACGGTGATGCCGGTGGCGCGTGGCGGCCAGGCGCGGTCGGTGGACCACTGGTCGGGAGCGCGCTCGATGTCGGCCATCGGCTCACGGTCGATGCCGTTGGCGTAGCCGAGGAGGTAGTGGTCGAACCAGCGGTGCAGGGTCGCCACCCAATCGGCGCGCCGGAAGTCGAACGGGTCGACATGCCCGGTCTGCGAGAGCCAGACCTTGCGCTCCACGCCTTCGTCGGCGAGCGCGTCCCACCACTGACCGAAGTGCTTGGTACGGACGTTGAGGTCCTGCATACCGTGGACGGCGAAGACGCTCGCCGTGACGTTGTCCGCGTTGCGCGTATAGTCCCGCTCGCTCCACAGCCGGGTCAGGTCACCGGTGCGCGGGGCCTGGTCGACCAGTCGCTGCTGGACGGCCTGGCAGCGGGCGCGGGCCTCAGGACTCTCGACATAGCCGGAGAGCCACTCGGGGCCCGAGTCGTAGAGCGGGGCTCCCTTGGCGAAGTAGTAGTCGTACCAGGAGGAGATGGCGGAGATCGGGACGATCGTCTTGAGCCCCTCGACCCCGGTGGCGGCAACGCCGTTGGCGATCGTGCCGTCGTAACTCTTGCCGATCATGCCGGTGCGACCGTTGGTCCAGCCGGCGCGGGCGGGTTCGCCGCCGGTGCGGGTGGTGTAGCCGCGGGCACGGCCGTTCAGCCAGTCCACCACAGCCTTGGCGGACTGGACGTCGGAGCGGCCGCCGACGTCGACGCAGCCGTCGGAGCGGTTGGTTCCGGCCAGGTCGACCGCGACGAAGGCATAGCCGCGCGGAACGAAGAAATTGTCGTAGAAGAGCGGGAACTGGACGACATTGCCGTTCGCGTCGTACGTCTTCTTCTGGCTCTCGTTGCCGCGACCGCAGCAGGAGTAGTACGGACTGGCGTCCATGATCACTGGGATCTTCCGGCCCTGCCGGGCGGGCTCGCGCGGCCGGACGATGTCGACGGCGACGCGGTCGGTCCTCCCGTCGCCGTCGCCGTCGAGCCGGGTGTCCACCCACACGGATTCACGGATCGCGTGCTCGTAGGAGTAGACGGGTCTGCTCTCGCGTACCGGGGCGCTCTGCGCTCCTGTCGGCGAGAGAACCATGGCCATCAGAGCGGCCGAGGCCGCAACCACCAGCGATCTGTACGTCAAGCGGGTGACCCGCGCACGTATCGGCATGGGCGGAAGGTACTCCGGCCAACTCCCCTGCAACAGAGGGCAATCAGGGCATCAAAGTGACCGAAGGGACACCAGGGTTCATGTCGACCGAATGGCGATCATGTGAAAGGCCGAGCTTCGCTCCTGACTGTGAGCACCGGGCCTGAATAGGGTTCAGGAGATCGTTCGCCCCTACGATTTGGAGCATCCGTGCACCGCAGACTCATCGTCCCGAGCGCGCTCGCGGCCTCTCTGCTGCTGGCGATCCCGGCATCGGCCGCCGACTCCTCTCCGGGCGCCCCGGGCATCGGCGACCCCTACTACCCGGCCAGCGGAAACGGCGGATACGACGTATCCCACTACGACTTGAGGCTCACTTACGAGCCCACGACGGATCTGCTTGCGGGTACGGCGACGATCCTCGCCACCGCCAAGCAGAACCTGAACCGCTTCAACCTCGACTTCGGTCTGAAGGTCAGCGAGGTACGGGTCAACAACAAGATCGCGAAGTTCGCCAAGGAGGGCGACCAGGAGCTGGTCATCACTCCGGCCACGCCGCTGGAGAAGGGCACATCCGTCCCGGTGGTCGTCCGGTATGCGGGCAAGCCCTCCGAACTGAGCATCGGCGGCTACACAGCCTGGCACCGCACCCCGGACGGGGGCGTCGCCGCCCAGGAACCGGACTCGGCGGTGTGGTGGTTCCCGAGCAACGACCACCCGCTGGACAAGGCGACGTACGACATCTCGGTCTCGGTGCCGGACGGCACCCAGGTGATCAGCAACGGCGTGCTGCAGTCGCAGAGTTCGAAGCTGGGCCGGACACGGTACAACTGGCGGTCCAACAAGCCGCAGGCGTCGTATCTCGCCACACTCGCCGTCGGAAAGTTCGACATCACCACCGACAAGACGGCCGGCGGGCTGCCCATCCTCAACGCGTACAGCAAGGATCTCGGCGACAACGCGGGCGCGGCGCGGGCGAGCGTCGAGCGGACCGGCGAGGTGGCCGAGTGGCTCACCGGGGTCTTCGGCCCGTACCCCTTCAACGCGCTCGGCGGCTATGTTCCCAATGTGACCAGCGGCTATGCGCTGGAGACACAGACACGGCCGTTCTACAGCCCGCGGCAGTTCGCGAACGGCGCGAATGTCTCCGTCGTCGTCCATGAACTGGCCCACCAGTGGTACGGCGACAGTGTCTCCGTCGACGGATGGAAGGACATCTGGGTCAACGAAGGCTTCGCCCGCTACAGCCAGTGGCTGTGGTCGGAGAAGGAGGGCGAGGGGACCGCGCAGGAACTCGCGGACTACGTCTACGCCCAGCACCCGGCCGACGACGCGTTCTGGACGGTCAAGCCGGGCGACCCGGGTCCGGACAACCAGTTCGACATCGCCATCTACGACCGGGGCGCGCTGGCGCTGCAGGCGCTGCGCAACAAGGTCGGCGACGAAGACTTCTCGGCCATCCTCAAGGGCTGGCCGCAGGAGCACGCCTACGGCAACGCAAAGGTCGGCGACTTTGTGAAGTACGCCGAGAAGATCTCGGGCAAGCCGCTGGCCGGGCTCTTCGACACCTGGCTCTACCAGCCCTCGAAGCCGGGCGCTCCGGCGGCTGCCGGAGCGCGGATCGCCCGGACGGACGTCGAGCACGGCCGGCCGGCGTCCTGGAAGAAGATCGCCGCGACGAACACCATTCACGATCACTGAGATGCAGGCCGAGGCGCCGCCGCCCCGCGAGGGACGGCGGCGCTCTGCCATTCCCCTCCTTCTCCTGCCCCTCCCTCTCCCCTTCCGCCTACTGCGGGGGAGCGCTCTCAGAAGATCGCCGGGACCCGGATATCCTGTACCCGGCAGCGTTCGCCCCCGCTGTCGTCTGAAGCAGCCGACTGAAGCAGCCGAGGAGCGCCCGCCTTGCCCGAGCAGACCACTGGGTCCCGCCCCACTCTGGAAGCCGTCGCGGCCCGCGCCGGCGTCTCCCGGGCCACGGCCTCCCGGGTCGTCAACGGCGGTGCCGGTGTCCGGCCGCCGCTGGTCGACAAGGTGCGTCAGGCGGTCGAGGAGCTCGGATACGTACCGAACCACGCGGCGCGCACCCTGGTCACCCGGCGCAACGGCGCGGTGGCCGTGATCATTGCCGAACCCGAGTTCAGGATCTTCTCGGACCCCTTCTTCGAGCAGCAGGTGCGCGGCATCAGCCGTGAGCTGACGGCGTACGACTCCCAGCTGGTGCTGCTGTGGGTGGAGGGGCCCGGTGACTACGACCGGATCGCCCGCTATCTCGGCGGCGGCCATGTCGACGGCGCGCTGGCCTTCTCACTGCACGACGACGACGAACTGCCGTCGATCATCCGCCGGGTCAAGGTGCCGACCGTCTTCGGCGGCCGCCCCGGCTGGCCCGGTGCCGCCTCCGAGCTCGCCGTCCCGTATGTCGACTGCGACAACCGCGGCGGCGCCCGGGAGGCCGTACGGCATCTGGTCTCTCTCGGCCGCGAGAACATCGCGCACATCGCGGGCCCGCGCGACCAGACCTCCGCGCTCGACCGGATCGACGGCTACCGCGACGTCCTGCTGGATGCCGACCCGGAGCTGGTCTGCCAGGGCGACTTCACCGCGGACAGCGGCGCCCGCGCGATGGCTGAGCTGCTGGCGCGCCGCCCCCAACTGGACGCTGTCTTCGCCGCGAACGACCTGATGGCATCGGGGGCGTTGCGGACACTGCGCGAGCAGGGTCGGCGGGTGCCCGAGGATGTTGCGCTGGTCGGCTTCGACGACATGCCCTCGGTCGTCGAGTCGACCGATCCGCCACTGACGACGATCCGTCAGGACATCGAGGGAATGGGCCGGTTGATGGTCCGGCTGCTGATGCGCGTACTGAACGAGGACGAGCCGAGCGCCGGGGCCCCCGCTTCGGTGATCACCCCGACGACGCTGGTGCGGCGTGCCTCGGCCTGACGTCCGTG
Organism: Streptomyces sp. NBC_01750; assembly: GCF_035918095.1. Classification (NCBI taxonomy): domain Bacteria; kingdom Bacillati; phylum Actinomycetota; class Actinomycetes; order Kitasatosporales; family Streptomycetaceae; genus Streptomyces; species Streptomyces sp. NBC_01750. The sequence continues at coordinate 7,534,233 of NZ_CP109137.1, read as the reverse complement.
CCCCGTCCCGTGCTGGGTGTCGGCCGGGCCGTCTCGTTCGGATCTCCGCTCATTGGCCCGCCGGTTCCAGGCGGACGCAGCACCTGCCGGGGGCGGGGTCCAGGCACGCCCGGAGCCCGGTCTCGTGCAGTCCGTCGAGGAAGCCGCCCAGCAGGTGCAGGTTCATGCCGCACACCGTCTCGGTGTGCTCACGAGCCAGCGCATGGAACGGACAGTTCCGCAGGATGACGGTGTCCCCCTCGGCGCGCGGTTCGAAGCCGTACCGCTCCAGGAGTTCGAGAGTGTCGGCGCCGCCCTGCGCACCCAGTTCCCTGCCCGCCTCATGGGCCTTGCGGTGGAGCACCTCCCGTGGCGGCTCACCCGTGGCCTCGGATCCTTCCAGCGCCTGCGCGAGCAGCCGCCCGGCAAGGTCGTAACGGCGCCCCGGCAGGCTGACGGTGACCTGCTTCGAAGAACGCCGGTAGAGCTTGGCGGGCCGTCCCGCGCCTGGTCCGCTCCGTCCGCTGCGCCGTTCGTACACCACATCGAGCAGACCTTCGTCTGCGAGACGGTCCAGATGGAACGCGGCGGTCTGCCGCGCGAGGCCCAGAGCCTCGGCAGCCTCGTCGCGACCGACCGGTGCCACCTGCCGTATGACGTGGTCGTACAGCCGTCTGCGGGTGGGCTCGTCGAGGGCGGCGACGGCGGAGAAGTCTGAGTCACGGGGATGGTCCACGGCACAAGTGTAAAACCCACGGCCATTGACTTAAGAGAACCGGCGCTTCTATCGTTAATGAAAGTTGTTGATAGAAGAGAAGAGAGAAGGAGGGGCCATGTCCGCATCCCTGTCCGCGCAGTCCGTCACCCCCCGGCGGGACGCGCTGTCCGACCCCGGCTACCAGGCGTTTCTCTGCCTGCGCATCGTGTTCACGGTGGCGCCGGTCCTGTTCGGCCTGGACAAGTTCGCCAATCTCCTCGTGGACTGGCCCGGTTACCTCGCGCCGTGGATCGACAACATCGTTCCGGGCAGCGCCCAGGCAGCGATGTACGCCGTAGGCGTGGTCGAGGTCCTGGCGGGCGTCGTCGTCGCGGTCGCGCCGCGATTCGGAGGATGGCTGGTCGCCGGATGGCTCGCCGGCATCATCATCAACCTGCTGAGCATTCCCGGCTATTACGACGTCGCGCTGCGCGACTTCGGACTACTGGTCGCCGCGGTGGCGCTGGCCAGGCTCGCCGCCAAGTACGCCGGCGGCAGGCAGGGGCCGCGCTGAGGCCCGGCCAGGGATCAGGCAGGGGCCGGACTGAGGCCCGGCCAGGGACCCGCATCCGCCGGATCGGTGGCAGGTTTTCCGGACTGCGGCCGGCGGGGCGCACCGTCCCCGGGCAGCGGCGGCGGCTCCGGCCGCACCACCGCCCGGGGGAGTCCCCCGGCCCCGCCGTACCTCCGGCGAAGGAAGGTCGCTAGCCGAACGGGATCACCAGCACGGACTCGTCCGTGCCCGTCCGGAGCCGGGACGTACCGTTGCCGATGGCGTTCCACACCTCCAGACGTACCGTGCCGCCCCTGAGGTCGCCGAGAATGCCGGTCGCCGACTTCAGACCGCGGGACTGCGTGTACTCCTCCCAGCCCGCCACCGGATCGGTCGCGAAGTACTGATAGGTCTCCGCCCGGTCGAAGGTGCCGTCACCCGTGAAGTCGTAGCTGATACGGGCCTGCTGGCCGAGCCCGACGGTGCTGCCGGCGTCCAGCCGGAGGCGGAACGCGGTGGCCGCGCCCGGCGTGAGTGTGCCGTTGACCTGCTTGACCTCATAGACGAGCGGCTGATGCGGAGTGCCGTCGTAGTTGACGCCGCCCGCCGACGCGATCGTGTCGCTGCCCGCCGTACCGCCCGTCGCGGTGGTGAGCACCCCTCCCGTCCGGAGCTGGAAGGTGTTGCCCGTCGACGGCTCCGGATCGGGATCCGGGTCCGGGTCGCCTCCCCCGCTTCCGGTGCCGGTCGCCGTCGAGCGCGCCGGGACGGTGAGCGTCTTGCCGTCGGAGAAGGTGACCGTGCGGGCGGTTGCGCCGTAGTTGTGCGCGGCGTACGTACGTACCGTGCCCTTGGTGAAGACCGCGGAGCTCGGGATGTCGCCCGTGACCGTCGCGTCGGGGGCGCCGAGCGCGTCGAGTGTGCTGATCCAGTGGTAGGTATGCGCCTTGGACTCGCCCTGCTCGGGGGTGTAGCCCTCGCCGCCGGCGTCCCACTTGGACTTCGCCGCCGCGGGGTCCGCCAGTGCCTGGAACTCCCAGAGGATGTCGCGCCATTCGACGGCCGGGCCGCCGTTCTCCCGTTCCATCTCGGCGATATTGCGGCGGATCGCGGCCTTCTCACCGCCCAGGTGCAGTGAACCCCCTGTGAGCGGAAGGGCGTTGATGCCGTGGATCTCCTCGGGGTTGGCGGTCCACCAGGTGGCGTACGCCGCGCCGCTGCCCCACACCATGCCGGCCGTGTCATGCCCGAAGGAGGACGGGAAGACCTGCTGGTCGGCGTCGAACCAGTACTGGGCGATCGCCTCGGACTCGGTGGTGAGCAGATAGGTGCCGAGGTCGCGCAACGCGGTGTCGCCGGTGGCCGAGCCCCACAGCACGAGGCCCGCGCTGAGGTTGGTGGACTCCGACGACGACTCCTGGTTGTTGCCGGCCGCGAAGCCCTGGTGCCCGGAGGCCCAGCTGTGGCCCGCGTACACGTCGAAGCCGCGCAGGAACGGGAAGGCGGTGTCGGTGCGGCTGGGGTTCGCCGCGTCCCGCACCAGGGTCTTCACCATGCCGCCCCAGGCCGATTCGGCGGCCCAGGACTGGTCGTACTGGGCGACGACGGCGGCCGCGTAGACGTAGTAGCTGTAGTGGAAGTGGTGGTCGTTGAGCTCGGTGTCGCTGCCGTACGAGGCCGGGTAGCCGGTGAGGGTCTTCCAGACCTGGTCGTACGAGAACTCGTTCGCGCCGCCTGCCGTGAACCAGTCCTGGAGCCGGCCCTTCATCAGGGCCAGCAGTTTGTCCCTGGTCGCGGTCTCACCGATCTGGTCGGCGACGGGCACGAGCTGGGCGAGCTGGCCGAGCACCTTGCCGGTCCAGTAGGTGTCCGTGTAGCCCTTGAACGGGTCGGGGTCGTTCGCCACCGCGTCGAGGTAGCCCCTGAGCCGTGCCGTGTCGACCGCGTTCGTCTTCGGCAGTGCGGGCAGCACCGCGGACGCCTTCTGGCTGGTGGTGAAGGAGGTCGCCTCACGGACCTTCATGGTGCCGCGCGGCGAGACATAGGTGTATGGAGTGAGCGCGTCCGTGGTGTTCAGCCACTGATGCCGGTAGAGCGCCTGGAGCGTGCCGCGCTCGGTGCCCTCCATGGCCTCGGTGGTCAGGGTGTAGGTGGCGTTCACGGTGCCACCGGTGTAGCTCCAGCTCGCCTTGGAGCCGGTGACGAAGCTGTACGCGTACTTCTTGTACGTGGCCAGCGCGTCGGTGGAGGGCAGTACGGCCAGCGAGAAGTAGTCCTTGGTGCCGAGTCCCGCGGTCACGGTGGAGCCGGAGACCGTCCAGTCGCTGCCGCTCGGCGCGAACAGCGCGTAGTGGTGCCCTGCGACGGTGATACCGAGGACATTGCCCTGGTCGGCGAAGACGGTGGGCGCGGCAGCCGTGGTGATCTGGGCATCGCCTCCGGAGCCCTTGGCGTATACGAACGGCAGGCCGTGGCCGATGGTGGTGCGCAGCGTGCGGGCTCCGTCGGACCAGTAGGGGGTCACGGTCCAGTCGGACCAGTCGTCGGCCTTGGTGTCCGGTGAGTTGAGCCCGGTGAGGCCGAGGGTCAGGTCCCCCTGGTGGGCGTACTCGTACTGGCGGCCTTCGCCGACGATGGCCGGGGCCGTCGGGTAGCCGACCTCGAGTCCGCCGGCGGTGGCCCGGTAGGTGAGCGGGTGGCCGTACATGGGGGTGGAGTACGGGTTGTCGCCGTACCGCTGAAAGGCCAGCGAGGACCACCAGTCGTTGGTGGGGACCGGCCTGTCCTTGGCTGCGGGGGTGACCTTGGGCGTGACCGGCACGCCGGTGTTGGTGGTGGGGCCCGACGTACCGGCGGGGCGGGTGTCGGAGTAACTGCCAGAGCCTACGGGGACGGTGGCGGCCGCCGCGGGGATGGCGGCCGGGCCCAGACCGAAGGCGGCCAGGGCGGAGACCAGTACCAGCGCGGCAGCTGGTCTGGTGCGGGTGGCTGGCATGGACGGCACCTCGAAGTCATCACGGGAAGGGGCGTCCGAGAGCGCTCTCAGATGATGGGAACGTAAAACTCCTGAATCAGAAGTGTCAATACGCGGGACACAGGCAGTAGTTCGCGCCGAGTCCAAGCCGTTATCCCTTCGAGTCTTGACGGGGCGGACACCTCCGGGGCACGCTCCAGTCGCATCTCTGAGAGCGCTCTCAAGCGCTCTCGCTCCACCGAAGCCAAGGGAGGCTTCCCATGCCCAACGCCCGAGCCGCCAAGAGAGCCGCGGTCCGCCTGGGTGCGGTCGCGCTCGCGGGGGCACTGCTCGCCGCCTGTGGATCCGGATCGTCGGACGGCACGTCCGACAGTGCGGGCGGCAAGGTCACGCTCACCGTGGACCTCTTCGGATCCTTCGGCTACAAGGAGGCCGGGCTCTACGCGGAGTACGAGAAGCTCCACCCGAACGTCAAGATCAAGCAGACCGACACCGAGGACGAGCAGGACTACTGGAAGTCGCTGCAGACACGACTCGCCGGCGGTGGCGGACTGGCGGACGTGCAAGGCATCGAGGTGGGCCGGATCGCCGCGGTCACCCAGCAGCAGGCCGACAAGTTCGAGGACCTGAAGCAGTACGGCGCCGACAAGCTCAAGGACCAGTTCGCCGAGGCCAAGTGGTCGGCGGCGACAGGCAAGGACGGCCAGGTCCTCGGCCTGGGTACGGATGTCGGCCCGGAGGCCATGTGCTACCGCTCCGACCTCTTCAAGCAGGCCGGTCTGCCCACCGACCGTGCGGAGCTGGCGAAGAAGTGGTCCACCTGGGACGGCTATCTGGCGCTCGGCAAGGAGTACAAGAAGAAGGCTCCGGCCAAGAGCGCCTGGATGGACAGCGTCGGCAGCCTCTACACGATCATGATCGGCCAGGAGAAGGAGCGGTACTACGACGCCTCCGGGAAGCTGATCTACGAAGACAACCCGGCGGTCGAAGCCGCCTGGGCCGCCTCCGCCGAGGCGGCGAAGTCGGGCCTGAGCGCCAAGCTCGACCAGTGGTCACCGCAGTGGAACCAGGCGTTCTCCGCAGGCTCGTTCGCCACCATGCCCTGCCCGGCCTGGATGCTCGGCTACATCAAGGGCCAGGCCGGTGACGCCGGCAAGGGCAAGTGGGACATCGCCAAGCTGCCCGCGGGCGCAGGCAACTGGGGCGGTTCGTATCTCGCGATCCCCCGTGCCGCGAAGCACAAGAAGGAGGCGTACGAGCTGATCCAGTGGCTCACCGCCCCCGAGCAGCAGGCGAAGCTCTTCACCAAGCAGGGCAACTTCCCGTCGTCGACCGGCGCCATCGCCAAGGTCGCGGCCGCCAAGGACCCGTACTTCTCCGACGCGCCGATCGGCCAGATCTTCGGCGACGCCGCCAAGGCGGCGCCCGTCCAGGTCCTCGGAGTGCACGACAAGAGCGTCGCCGACCAGATCACCAACGCGCTGAGCGAGGTGGAGCGCAAGGGCACATCGCCCGACAAGGCCTGGTCGACCGCGAAGAAGAACGTGGAGAACGCCACCGGCTGACCCGGCGGTCCCGGGGAGGTACGGGACGCCACCCGAACTTCCCCGGGACCGCTCGACTCCCTCAGGCCGGTCCTGATTCCCGGCAAGCCGGTCCTGGTTCCCGGCCGGACCGGCCTCCGGCTGCCGGTCTTCCGCGACTTCCCGTTCCCACTCCTCGAAGGGCCGCACCGTGACCCTCACCGCCGGCGCGAAGCCGGTCTCCAACCGGCCCTCGGCCGCACACCGCACCTGGCGCACGCTCTCGCCGTACGCCTATATCGCTCCGTTCTTCACCCTGTTCGCCGCCTTCGGGCTCTTCCCGCTGATCTACACGGCCTTCGTCTCCCTCTATCGGGTAGAGCTGCAGACGCCCGGCGAGATGGAGTGGCGTGGCCTCGGCAACTACACCGCGCTCTTCGACGACGAGATCTTCTGGACCGCACTGGGAAACACATTCACCATCGGGGTGCTGTCCACCGTCCCCCAGCTGGTGATGGCGCTGGGCCTGGCCCATTTGCTCAACTACCGGCTGCGTGGCCGGACTTTCCTGCGTACGGCGATGCTGCTGCCGTACGCGACCTCCGTCGCCGCCGCGACCCTGGTCTTCGCGCAGCTCTTCGGCCGCGATTTCGGCCTGATCAACTATGTACTGGGCCTTGTCGGTTTCGATCCGGTGGACTGGCAGGCCGGCACGGTCTCCTCGCAGATCGCCGTATCGACCATCGTCATCTGGCGCTGGACCGGCTACAACGCGCTGATCTATCTGGCCGGCATGCAGTCCATCCCGAGCGAGCTGTACGAGGCCGCCGAAATGGACGGGGCCTCGCGCTGGCGGCAGTTCATCCATGTCACCCTGCCGGGCCTGCGTCCCACGATCCTGTTCACCGTCGTCGTCTCGACGATCGGCGCCACCCAGCTCTTCGGTGAACCGCTGCTCTTCGAAGGCTCCATCTCCGGCGGTATCTCGCACCAGTACCAGACGCTCGGCCTCTACATGTACGAGCAGGGCTGGGGCTTCTTCCATCTGGGCCGGGCCGCCGCCATCGCCTGGGTGATGTTCCTGCTGATCCTGGTGCTGGTCGGGGTCAACGCCCTGATCGCGCACCGCCGTTCCCGCAAGGAGGCCGGCCGATGACCGCGCTCGCCGCTCCGCCGACCGAGCCGCCCGCCGCGGGCGCACGACCCGGGCCCACGCGCCCAAGGAGAAACCGGGCCGGCCGCACGATGCAGGGCGGCAGGCTCGCCCACGCGATCCTGATCGCCGCCGTCCTCGTCTCGGCGTTCCCGTTCTACTGGACGATCGTCGCCGCCAGCCGCTCCAACGCCGATCTGGCAAAAGTGCCGCCGACGCTGCTGCCGGGCTCGAATCTGTTCCACAACTTTCAGGCGGTGATGGAGGAGGCCGATATCGGCAAGGCTCTTCTCAACTCCTTCATCGTCTCCGGCTCGATCACCGTCGGCACAGTGCTCTGCTGCACGCTCGCCGGATTCGCCTTCGCCAAGCTGCGCTTCCGCGGCCGCGGCGCGCTGCTGGCGATCACGGTGGGCACCATGATGATCCCGCCGCAGCTCGGTGTGATCCCGCTCTTCATGCTGATCGCCGAGCTGCAGTGGGTGAACCAGCTGCAGGCCGTGATCCTCCCCGGTCTGGTCTCCGCCTTCGGTGTGTTCTTCATGCGCCAGTACCTGGTGCAGTCGCTGCCGGACGAGCTGATCGAGGCGGCCAGGGTCGACGGCGCGTCCACCGCCCGCATCTTCTGGTCGATCGTGGTGCCGATCGCCCGGCCCGGTATGGCCGTGCTGGGGATGCTGACCTTCATGGCCGCGTGGAACGACTTCTTCTGGCCGATCGTCGCGCTCTCCTCGCAGGAGCCGACGGTGCAGGTCGCCCTGCGCCAGCTCGGCGGCGGCTATGTCCACGACCAGTCCGTGATCATGGCGGGCACGCTGCTCGGCACTCTCCCGGTGCTGCTCGTTTTCGGTCTGCTCGGCCGGCAGATCGTCGGCGGCATCATGCAGGGCGCCGTCAAGGGCTGACCCCCCTCCCCCGCACCGCTCCGTCTCTATTCCTGGGAGTTCCACCTCATGACCGCTGTCGACGCACGCCCCAAGACGACGACGGACCTCCGGTTCCCGGCCGGATTCCGCTGGGGCACCGCCACCGCCGCGTACCAGATCGAGGGCGCCGCGGCGGAAGACGGCCGTACGCCGTCCATCTGGGACACCTTCAGCCGTGTGCCGGGCAAGGTCCGCAACGGCGACACCGGCGACATCGCCGCCGACCACTACCACCGGATGCGCGAGGACGTCGCGCTGATGAAGCAGCTCGGCGTCACCGACTACCGGTTCTCGGTGGCCTGGCCGCGGGTGCAGCCGACCGGGCGCGGTCCCGCCGTACAGAAGGGACTGGACTTCTACCGCCGGCTCACCGACGAGCTTCTCGAGGCGGGCATCCGGCCGGTGGCCACGCTCTACCACTGGGATCTGCCGCAGGAGCTGGAGGACGCGGGCGGCTGGCCGCAGCGCGAGACCGCCCGGCGCTTCGGCGACTACGCCGGGATCATGGCGGATGCGCTCGGCGACCGGGTGAAGACCTGGACCACGCTGAACGAGCCGTGGTGCGCCGCGTTCCTCGGCTACGGCTCCGGTGTGCACGCCCCGGGGCGCACCAGCGCGAGTGCCTCGCTGCGCGCATCGCACCATTTCAACCTGGCGCACGGGTGGGCCGCGCGGACGCTGCATGCCGCGCTGCCCTCGACGTCGGAGATCTCGCTGACGCTCAATCTGCATGTGGTGCGGCCGCTCACGGACTCCGAGGACGACCTGGACGCGGCTCGCCGGATCGATGCCGTCGGGAACCGGATCTTCCTCGATCCGGTGTTCCACGGCCGGCTTCCTGAGGATCTGGTCCGCGACACGGCTTCGGTCACCGACTGGGCCTTTGTACAGGACGGCGATCTGGACATGATCTCCACGCCGATCGACACGCTGGGCATCAACTACTACTCCCCCACGGTCGTCGCTGCCGGGTCGTCGGACTCACCCTCGCCGTGGGCCGGCGCGGAACAGCACGTCCGCTTCGTGCCCGCGCCGGGCCCGCGTACCGCGATGGACTGGCCGGTCGATGCCGACGGTCTGCACGAGCTGCTGATCCGCCTGCGTGACGACCTTCCGGGCGTACCACTGGTGATCACCGAGAACGGCGCCGCGTACGACGACTACGCCGATCCGTCGGGCGCGGTCCATGACCCCGAGCGGGTGGCGTATCTGCGGTCCCACCTCGCGGCGGTGCACCGGGCCATCGCGGACGGCGCGGATGTGCGCGGCTACTTCCTGTGGTCGCTGCTGGACAACTTCGAGTGGGCCTACGGCTACAGCAAGCGGTTCGGCATCGTTCATGTCGACTTCGCGACCCAGCGCCGTACGTTCAAGGACAGCGCCCGCTGGTACGCGGACGTCATCGCACGGGGCGGGCTGACCGGCTGAGCCGGGCGGCCCGTCGCGCCTCGCGCGCGAGCGGGAGGTACCGCAGTCGCTCGGGGAGCACGGGAACCACGGCCCGTACGAACCGGGCGACTCTGCGCAGCCGCCGCTCCTGCTCATCCGTCCACTCCAGGCCGATCGCCTGGCGTGCGTCGGGCGGCATCAGCCCGATCGTGATGAAGCGGCGGAAGCGGGCGAGCGGAGGGAGCAGCAGCGGCCACGCCGTCCTGAGCAGCAGTCTCACCGCGAGCGGTCCTCGGTCGGGCGGCGGCACCGGCCGGTCGGTGGCGATCAGTTCGCGTACGACGACGGTCGCCTCGATCTCGTCGGCGAGCACCTTGCGGTAGTACGGCCAGAACTCCTCGATCGTCTGCGGCATGTCCCGGTCGTGGATGCCGAGGATCCGGCCGACCTGGAGCCACTCCGCGTACAGCTGCCGCTCCTGGACCTCGGTGAGCGGAGGCGCCAGATAGCGCAGCGCGTGCTGGTAGACGGGGAAGCCGGTGGCGTGCACCCAGGAGTAGCAGGCGGGGCTGAGCGCGTGGTAGCGGCGGCCGTGGGCGTCCGTGCCCCGAATCGTCTTGTGGAGCTCGCGGAGTCTGCGGCCCTCCTCAGCCGCCGCCTCACCGCCGTACACCCAGAGCTGGAGCGAGTGCAGGGAGCGCTCCCCGCGGCCCCAGGGGTCGGTACGGAAGACGGAGTGGTCGTCGACGCCCGCGCCGACTGCGGGGTGGGCGACCTGCAGGGTGAGGGCGGCGGGCAGCATCAGCAGGGCCCGGATGTCGCCGGCGTAGGTCCACAGCACTCCGCCGGGCGGGAGCGGTACGGGTTCTGCTGCGACCCTGTTCATCGGTGCGCTCCTGGCGGGTCCGAGCCCGGCCTGAATCAGCGTCAGCGTTGTCGACAAGGCCGGTGGAACAACTCGATATCAATTGTAACTTCGGCTCTCCGGCGAGGGGAGGGAACAGGGGCCGGTTACAGCCCGTTACGCGAGATCCGCAGGATCGACCCCGCCGGGCGACCACCCCTCCACGTGCGCGAACAACCGCGCGGATTCCGGGGAGTTGGCGTGATCGTGGGGCTGCGGAAAGAAAGTAGGCACCTGGTCATTACCAGGAGGTAACTCCGGCTGATTTGATGTGCGGCGCCGGTCGTACCCCCCACCACCTTCGGGAGTCCTTGTGCCGCACGCCGTGCTCCGCCGTATCCCTGGCGCAGCCCTGTCCACCGCGCTCGCCGCAGCCGTCCTCACCGGGACGGCTCCGACGGCCTCCGCCGCACCCGCGGAGGCAACGCCGTCCCTCAAAGTGCTGACGTACAACACCTTCCTGTTCAGCAAGACGCTGTACCCCAACTGGGGCCAGGACCACCGGGCCGCGGCCATTCCGGCGACCACGTTCTTCCAGGGCAAGGACGTCGTCGTCGTGCAGGAGGCCTTCGACAACTCTTCCTCGGACGCGCTGAAGCAGAAGGCCGCGGCCCAGTACCCGTACCAGACCCCGGTGATGGGGCGCAGCAGGGACGGCTGGGACGCGACCGGTGGGTCGTACTCGGCCGCCACACCGGAGGACGGCGGGGTGGCGGTGCTCAGCAAGTGGCCGGTCGTCCGCAAGGAGCAGTACGTCTACAAGGACGCCTGCGGCGCGGACTGGTGGTCCAACAAGGGCTTCGTCTATGTCGTGTTGAATGTGAACGGCACAAAGGTCCATGTGGTGGGGACACATACGCAGTCGACCGACCCCGGCTGCGCCGCGGGCGAGGCGGCGCAGATGCGCAGCCGCCAGTTCAAGGCCATCGACGCCTTCCTCGACGCCAAGAACATCCCAGCGTCCGAACAGGTCCTCGTCGCGGGCGACTTCAACGTGGATTCGCGGACGCCGGAGTACGCGACGATGCTCGCCGACGCGGATCTCGTGGGGGCGGACGCCCGCACCGGGCACCCGTACTCCTTCGACACCGAGGAGAATTCGATTGCCTCCTACCGCTACCCGGACGACCCGCGCGAGGACCTGGACTACGTCCTGCACCGCGCCGGGCACCCCAAGCCGGCCGGCTGGACGAATGAGGTGATCAAGGAACAGAGCGCGCCCTGGACGGTCTCCAGCTGGGGCACGAAGTACACCTACACCAACCTCTCCGACCACTATCCGGTGACCGCGTCCGGGCAGTAGGCGCAAACCCTTGGCAGCTGGTCAGTGGATGCTTTTCGGCAGTGGCTGCAAGGGATTTGATGCGTCAGGGTGGTGACCATGACGGGTCACGGGCACGTTCATGGTCACCACCATCACCACACCCACGACCGCATCGACGCCGCCCTCGAACGATCGGCCGAGGGACTGCGGACGCTGTGGTTCTCCTTCGGTGTGCTCGCCGCCACCACCGCCGTCCAGGCGGTGATCGCGAGCGCTTCGGGGTCGGTGGCGCTGCTCGGTGACACCGTCCACAACGCCACCGACGCGCTGACCGCTCTGCCGCTCGCCCTCGCCTTCGTCCTCGGCCGGCGGGCGGCCACCCGCCGCTACACCTACGGCTTCGGCCGGGCGGAGGATCTGGCGGGCGTCTTCGTGGTGCTGGTGATCGCCGCGTCGGCGGCCTTCGCCGGGTACGAGGCGCTGCGGCGGCTGTTCGAGCCGCAGGATGTCAGCCATCCGGCCGCAGTGGCTGTGGCCGGCCTGGTGGGTTTCATGGGCAACGAGTGGGTGGCAAGGGCCCGGATCCGTACAGGCCGCAGGATCGGGTCGGCAGCGCTGGTGGCCGACGGACTGCATGCCCGGAGCGACGCTTTCACTTCACTGGCCGTACTGCTGGGCGCGGGCGGAGCTGTACTCGGATGGCGGTGGGCCGATCCGCTGATCGGACTTGCGATCACCGGGGCGATCGCGCTGGTGCTGCGCGGTGCGGCGCGCGAGATCTGGCACCGGCTGATGGACGCGGTGGACCCGGCGCTGGTCGACGAGGCGGAGCACGCGCTCTCCCATGTCGAGGGCGTACGGGCCGTGCGGGAGGTGCGAATGCGCTGGCTCGGGCACGATTTGCGGGCCGAGACCTCGATCGTGGTCGACCCGGCGCTGACGGTGCGGCAGGCGCATGCCGTGGCCCTGGCCGCCGAGCACGCGCTGCTGCACGCGGTCCGGCGGCTGACCGCGGCCACCGTTCAGGTGGGTCCCTGACTCCCCCGAACGGGTGGGTGGTTCGACGTTCTCCCGGCTTCTGGGTGCCTGGCGGGGGCATGCCACGTCGCGTCCGCATGCCGGACCGATCCGGTCCAAACTTCTTCTCGAATCCCCCCACCGCGGACTCGTTCGAAGGAGAAGTCCCTATGAGACGCACGCTCCGCGCGCGCATCTGCCTTTCCGTCATCCTCGCCCTGCCCGCCGCCGGTCTGGGCTCGGGCACCGCCGAGGCCGGCCCGGATCCGGTGTCGGGCGTCACCGCGTCCCCGACGCAGTACAGCCTCAACAGCATGCTCGAAAGCTCCCTCGGCGACCACAGTGCCGGTTCGTATCTCGACGCCAAGACGGGCGAACTGGTCGTCACCGTCACCGATGCGGCCTCGGCCGACCAGGTAGAGGCCGTCGGGGCACGCGCCGAGCTCGTCAAGCGCAGCACGTCACAGCTCGAAGCCGCCATGGACACCCTCGAGGCCGAGGCGAAGATCACCGGCACCTCCTGGGGCATCGACCCCTCGACCAACCAGGTCGCGATCGAGGCCGACGAGTCGGTCTCCGAAAGCTCCATGGCTCAGCTGGAGAGGGTGGCCGCGAGTCTCGACGACGCTGTACGGATCAAGCGTGTGCCCGGAGTCTTCAAGAAGGAGGTGGCCGGCGGCGCCGCGATCTACGGCGGCGGCTTCCGCTGCTCGGCCGCCTTCAACGTCCTGAAGGGCACGGCCCGTTACTTCCTGACGGCCGGTCACTGCACCAACGACGCCATCAGCTGGTCAGCGACATCCGGCGGCTCGACCATCGGGCTCCGCATGGGCACCAGCTTTCCGACCGACGACTACGGCATTGTGCAGTACACGGGTGGCGCCCAGCCCGCCGGGAACGTCAACCTCTACAACGGCAGCTTCCAGGACATCACGTCCGCGGCCGACGCCATCGTCGGCCAGGCCATCCGGAAGAGCGGCTCCACGACACACGTGACCAGCGGCACGGTCACCGCCGTGAACGTCACCGTGAACTACGGCGAAGGGCCGGTGTACGGCATGGTCCGCACCACCGCCTGTTCGGCCGCCGGCGACAGCGGCGGTGCGCACTTCGCGGGTTCCATCGCCCTGGGCATCCACTCGGGCAGCGCCGGCTGCTCGGGCACCAATGGCTCGGCCATCCACCAGCCGGTGCGGGAAGCGCTCAGCGCATACGGCGTTGCTGTGTACTGATCGGCTGACCGCCCCCGGCCGACCGACCGACTGGCTGCGTGCGGGCGTGCCCTCGATCGGGCACGCCCGCCGCCATTGCCGGTCGGTGCGGATCCCGTGCCGCCATGACGCGCCTTCTCACCGACCAGCCGCTCCAACCGGCCGTATTCCGCCCAGCGCCGCACCGCCGCGGGACTCTCAGCCCTCGTGGTCGTACACCGTCACCGATATACCCCGCGCCGTCAGCCGCCCCGCTATCAGCGGCTCGATCCGCGACCACTTGCCGCCCGCAAGCCCGCATCCGATCCGCGGCATATGGACGGACGCCCCCAGCTCCTCCGCCTTCCCGGCCAGGGACCCGAGCGCCGCGTCGATCGCCTCGTACCGCACCGGAACCCCCTTGCTGCCGGTCCGTGTCCCTCGCTGCCCCACCATGTTCGCGACCCACAGATACGGCGCCACCTGGACGTACTGCACGGCGCCGAGTCCGAAGTCATTGCCCGCACGCTTCCGGTGCCAGCGGCGGTACGCGGCCTCCGGCTCCGGCCAGCGCCGCGATATCGCCAGCACGAAGCCCTTCCCCCAGCCGCCCAGGTCGTTGCAGACATGCGCGATCAGCTTCACCCCCTTGCCCTGCGGCGCGGTGGCGTCCCCCCGTACGTACTCGATCTCGGACATGCACCCACCGTAGGGACCACCACTGACAATCGGCGGACGCTTTCACAACAGTGGTGAGACAGCAATACTGTTGCACTGCACGGAGATCAGGAACGGGCAGCGGGAAGCGAGGCGTACAGATGGCGACCGGGACCGAGGAGCCGACGCTCACCGTCGACGAGCTGGCCGCGCGCGCCGGGGTCACCGTGCGCACCATCCGCTTCTACAGCACGCGCGGGCTCCTGCCGCCCCCGGCGATCGGACCCCGCCGCGTCGGTCACTACGGACCGAGCCATCTCTCCCGGCTGGCCCTCATCGAGGAGCTCCAGCACCAGGGCATGACGCTCGCCGCGATCGAGCGCTATCTGGAACAGCTGCCGCCGGATCTGAGCGCGCACGACCTGGCGATCCACCGGGCGCTGGTCGCCTCCTGGGCGCCGGACTCGGCCGAGGAGGCGACCCGCGCCGATCTGGAGCGCCGCGCGGGCCGCACCCTGAGTGAGCAGGACATCGACCGGCTCGCGGCCATGGGTGTCCTGGAGCGCGCGGACGTCTCGGCGGGCTCGGACGCCTACCGGCTCGACCCTGGCCTGCTGCGGCTCGGTGTACAGCTGCTGGACGTGCCGATTGCGCACGAGACCATTCTCGCGGCCCGCACGGTCCTGCTGGAGCACACCCGCTCGGCGGCGCGCGAGCTCACCAGGCTGTTCCGGGACGAGGTGTGGAATCCGTACCGGGAGCGGGAGCCGGACCCCGAACAGGTGGCGGCGATGAAGTCGTTGTCCGCCCATATGCAGCCGATGGTGGTGCAGGCGCTGGTGACCGCCTTCCAGCGGTCGCTCAAGGAAGAGCTGCGGGCCGCGTTCAGCCAGGAGGACTGAGCACCGGCCGCGGCCGCACGGGAGAGCGGACCACGCCCAGCCGGCAGAGCTGAGCGCGGCCCGGGCCGGGCCTCACGCGTCGGTGAAGACCTCGCCGCGCTCCGCCTTCTCGACCAGCAGCGCCGGCGGGTTGAACCGCTCGCCGTAGCGCACGGCAAGTTCACGGGCGCGCGCCACGAAACCGGGCAGCCCGCCCTCGTACCCGTTGATGTACTGCAGCACACCGCCCGTCCATGCCGGGAAGCCGATGCCCATGATCGAGCCGATATTGGCGTCGGCGACCGAGATCAGCACGTTCTCCTCCAGGCAGCGCACGGTGTCCAGCGCCTCGGAGAAGAGCATCCGCTCCTTCATGTCCTCGAAGGGGACGTCCACGCCCGGCTTGGTGAAGTGCTCGCGCAGCCCCTGCCACAGCCCGGCCCGCTTGCCGTCCTCGCCGTACTCGTAGAAGCCCGCGCCGCCACCGCGGCCCGTGCGCCCGAACTCGTCGACCATTCGGTCGATCACCACGTCCGCCGGATGCCCGGTCCAGCTGCCGCCGGCCTCCTCGACCGCGCGCCTGGTCTCGTTGCGGATCTTGCGCGGCAGGGTGAGGGTCAGCTCGTCCATCAGCGAGAGCACCTTGGCCGGGTAGCCGGCCTGGGCCGCGGCCTGCTCGACGGACACGGGATCGACGCCCTCGCCGACCATCGCCACCCCCTCGTTGATGAACTGACCGATCACGCGCGAGGTGAAGAAGCCGCGCGAGTCATTGACGACGATCGGTGTCTTGTTGATCTGGCGGACCAGGTCGAAGGCTCGGGCCAGCGCCTCGTCTCCGGTGTGCTCACCCTTGATGATCTCGACGAGCGGCATTTTGTCGACCGGCGAGAAGAAGTGCAGCCCGATGAAGTCGACGGGCCGCGACACTCCTTCGGCGAGGACGGAGATGGGCAGCGTCGAGGTGTTGGAACAGAGCAGCGCGTCCGGCTCGATGACGTCCTGGATCTCCTGGAACACCTTGTGCTTGAGGCCGGTGTCCTCGAAGACCGCCTCGATCACGGCATCGCAGCCGGCGAGGTCCGCCGCGTCGGCGGTCGGCGTGATGCGCGCGAGCAGTGCGTCACGCTTGGCCTCGGTCGTACGGCCCCGGGAGAGCGCCTTGGCGAGCAGCTTCTCGGAGTACGCCTTGCCCTTGGCGGCCGCCTCGGCGGAGACGTCCTTGAGGACGACCTCGATGCCCGCGCGGGCGCAGGAGTAGGCGATGCCCGCGCCCATCATCCCGGCGCCGAGAACGGCGACCTTGCGGACGGGGCGCGGCTCGATGCCCTTGGGGCGGTTGGCGCCGGAGTTGACGGCCTGGAGGTCGAAGAAGAAGGCCTGGATCATGTTCTTGGCGATCTGCCCGGTGACCAGCTCGGTGAAGTACCGGGCCTCGATGGTCTGCGCGGTCTCGAAGTCGACCTGGGAGCCCTCGACGGCCGCCGCGAGGATATTGCGCGGGGCGGGGTAGGGCGCTCCGGCGGTCTGCTTCTTCAGGTTCGCGGGGAAGGCGGGGAGGTTGGCGGCGAACCGCGGGTTGGACGGGGTCCCGCCGGGGATCTTGTAGCCCTTGACGTCCCAGGGCTGCTGCGATTCGGGATGGGCGTCGATGAAGGCGCGGGCCTTGGCGAGCATCTCCTCGTCGGTGGCGGCCACTTCGTGGACGAGGCCGTTCTCCAGAGCGCGCTGCGGGTTGTACTGGGTGCCCTGCAGCAGGACCTTCAGCAGCGCGTCCGCGATACCCATCAGCCGTACGGTACGGGTGACGCCGCCGCCCGCGGGCAGCAGGCCGAGGGTGACTTCGGGAAGGCCGATCTTGGACCCGGGCGCGTCGAGGGCGATGCGGTGGTGACAGGCGAGGGCGATCTCGTAACCGCCGCCCAGGGCCGCGCCGTTGATGGCGGCGACAACGGGCTTGCCGAGGGTCTCGATCCGGCGCAGGGCGCGCTTGATGCCCATGCCGGCCTCGAAGGCGGCCTCGGCGTCCTCGGGACCGGCCTTGATCATGTCCTTGAGGTCGCCGCCCGCGAAGAAGGTCTTCTTGGCAGAGGTGAAGATGATGCCGCGGATGGAGTCCTTCTCGGCCTCGGCGCGGTCGGCGATCGCGGCGATGGACTCCTTGAAGGCCTGGTTCATCGTGTTGGCGGACTGATTGGGGTCGTCGAGGACGAGGGTGACGACGCCGGTCTCGTCCTGTTCCCAGCGGATGGTGGTGCTCTCGGTCATTGCGGAGTCTCCAGGAGGTCTTGGTCAGGTCGTTTCGGGCGATGGCGGTGCGGGCGCGGAGGGTGTGGGCGCTGCCGTTCGGGCGCCGGCCGTTCGGGAAGCCGGCCCTGGGGCGCGCCGCCGCACCGCTACACGCGCTCGATCACCGTGGCGATGCCCATGCCGCCGCCCACGCAGAGCGTGACGAGGCCGTACCGCTTGTCCTGGCGCTCCAGTTCGTCGATGACGGTGCCGAGGATCATCGCGCCCGTCGCACCGAGCGGATGGCCCAGCGCGATCGCGCCGCCGTTGACGTTGATCTTCTCCAGCGGGATGTCCAGATCGCGGGCGAAGCGCAGTACGACACCGGCGAACGCCTCGTTGATCTCGACCAGGTCGATGTCGTCCATCGTCAGTCCGGCCTTGGCGAGCGCCTTGCGGGTGGCGGGCGCGGGGCCGGTGAGCATGATGGTGGGCTCGGATCCGGAGACCGCGGCCGACACGATCCGGGCGCGGGGCGTGAGTCCGTACCGCTCGCCGACCTCCTTGGTGCCGATCGCGACGAGCGCCGCGCCGTCGACGATGCCGGAGGAGTTGCCCGCGTGGTGGACGTGGTCGATCTTCTCCACCCAGTGGTACTTCTGCAGCGCCACGGCGTCGAAGCCGCCCATGTCGCCGATGCCGGCGAAGGAGGGCTTGAGCGAGGCGAGGGAGTCCGCGGTGGTGCCGGGGCGCATGTGCTCGTCGTGGTCGAGGACGACCAGGCCGTTGCGGTCCAGGACCGGTACGACGGAGCGCTCGAAGCGGCCGTCCTTCCAGGCCGCGGCGGCGCGCTCCTGGGAGAGTGCCGCGTACTCGTCGACATCGCGGCGGGAGAAGCCCTCGATGGTGGCGATGAGGTCGGCGCCGATGCCCTGCGGTACGAAACCGGTGTCGAAGTTGGTCATCGGGTCGGCGAACCAGGCACCGCCGTCGGAGGCCATCGGCACCCGCGACATCGACTCGACGCCGCCGGCGAGCACCAGGTCCTCCCAGCCCGAACGGACCTTCATCGCGGCCATGTTGACGGCTTCGAGGCCCGAGGCGCAGAAGCGGTTCTCCTGGACGCCGGCGACGGTGTCGGGCAGTCCGGCGGCGATCGCCGAGATGCGGGCGATGTCGGAACCCTGGTCGCCGACCGGACCGACGACTCCGAGCACGATGTCGTCGATCGCCGCCGGGTCGAGACCGGGGAAGCGGCTGCGGAGTTCGTGGATCAGACCGACGACAAGGTCGATCGGCTTGGTGCCGTGCAGGGCGCCATTGGCCTTGCCGCGCCCGCGCGGGGTGCGGATCGCGTCGTACACATACGCTTCGGTACTCAAGACTGCAGCCTTTCGAGGGTTACGTCATAGGGGGTGCGTTTCGAGGGTCACGCCATGAGGGTCGGGCGAGTCCGGGAGGTCAGCCGAGGATCGAGCGGCCGATGATTTCCTTCATAATCTCGGTCGTACCGCCGTAGATAGTCTGGATACGGCCGTCTGTGAACGCTTTCGCGACGCGGTATTCAGTCATATAGCCGTAGCCGCCATGCAGTTGGAGGCAGCGGTCGGCGACCCGCTTCTGGAGCTCGGTGGCCCACCATTTGGCCATCGAGGCATGGACCGCGTCGAGTTCCCCGTCCGAGTGATCGACGATGCAGCGGTCGAGGAAGGTACGGGTGACGGCGCACTCGGTGGCCATCTCGGCGATCTCGAAGCGGATGTGCTGGAGCTTGGAGAGCGGCCGCCCGAAGGCCTCGCGCTCCTTGACGTACTCGGTGGTGATCTCCAGCAGATACTCGGCGGCGGCGATCCCGGCGACGGCTATGCCCATCCGCTCCTGCGCGAGATTGGTCATCAGATGGATGAAGGCGCCGTTGAGTTCACCGAGCAGGTTCTCCTTGGGAACGCGTACGTCGTTGAAGAACAGCTCTGCCGTGTCCTGCGACTTCTGGCCGATCTTGTCGAGATTGCGGCCGCGCTCGAAGCCCTCGGCGCCGCGCTCCACGACCAGCAGCGACAGCCCCTTGGCCCCGCCCCCGGGTGTCGTCCTGGCGACGACGACCACCAGGTCGGCGAGGATGCCGTTGGAGATGAAGGTCTTGGAGCCGTTGAGGATCCAGTGATCGCCGCGGTCCTCGGCGGTGGTACGGATGCCCTGGAGGTCGGAGCCGGCGCCCGGCTCGGTCATCGCGATGGCGGTGATGATCTCGCCGCTGCAGAAGCCGGGCAGCCAGCGCCGCTTCTGCTCCTCGGTCGCGAGCCCGGTCAGATACGGGCCGATGATGTCGTTGTGCAGTCCGAGCGCCAGCCCGGCGGCGCCCGCCCGGGTGAACTCCTCCGCGAGGACGGCGCTGTATCGGAAGTCGCTGTTCCCCCCGCCTCCGTACTCCTCCGGCACGGCGAGGCCGAGCAGCCCCTGCCTGCCCGCGGCGAGCCAGGCCTCCCGACTGACGATGCCGTCCTTTTCCCACTGCTCGTAGTGCGGCAGGACCTCCTTGGCGAGGAAGGTACGGACGGTCTCACGGAACGCGTCGTGCTCGGCGGTGAAGATCTGGCGCTTCAACGGTCTTCCTCCTTGGCGGTGCCGGCGAGGCCGGGAATGTCCCAGTCGAGAGCGACCTCCGCGGTGTCCGCGCCCGGCTGGGCGGGCGGACGCACCACGGCGCCCGGCGTGGCGGAGAAGCGGGGCGCGGGTGCGGGCTGGGTGAGTCCACTGTGCTCGACGAAGGTTCCACGGGCGGCGAGATGTGGATGCGAGGGAGCCTCTCCGAGCGAGAGGACCGGCGCCACGCAGGCGTCCGAACCCTCGAAGACGGCGGTCCACTCGTCGCGGGTCTTCGTCCTGAACCGGGCGGCCACGACGTCGCGCAGCTCGCCCCAGCGGGCGAAGTCCTTACGGGCCGGGGCCTCGTCCTTGATGCCGAGCAGTTCGATGAACTCGTTGTAGAACTGCTGCTCCAGGGCCCCGACCGCCATGTACTCGCCGTCGGCGGTCTCGTAGTTGCCGTAGAACGGGCAGCCTCCGTCGAGCAGATTCGCTCCACGCCGGTCCTGCCAGCCGCCGGCCGCCATCATTCCGTGGATCATCGTGGCCAGATGAGCGGCTCCGTCGACGATGGCCGCGTCGACGACCTGACCGGCGCCGCCCTCGGTGCGCGCGTGCTGCAGCGCGGCGAGCACACCGATGACGAGATAGAGCGAGCCGCCCGCGTAGTCGCCGACGAGGTTGGCCGGGACGGTGGGCGGCTCGTCGGCCTTGCCGATCATGCCGAGGGTGCCGGTGATGGCGATGTACGCGATGTCGTGTCCGGCGCGCTGGGCAAGCGGGCCTTCCTGGCCCCAGCCGGTCATCCGTCCGTACACGAGCCGCGGATTGCGCGCGTGGCACTCCTGCGGGCCGACCCCGAGGCGCTCGGCGACTCCCGGCCGGTATCCCTCGATGAGTACGTCGGCGCGTTCGACCAGGTCGAGGACCTGGTCGGGGCCGCCATCGGCCTTGAGGTCGATGAGCACCGAGCGCTTGTTGCGGTTGGTGAGGTCGTAGGCCGGATCGATGTTCAGCCCCGAGCCGCCGGGCCGGTCGACCCGTACGACATCGGCGCCGAGGTCGGCCAGCACCATGGCGGCGAACGGGCCGGGCCCGATACCCGCCAGCTCGACCACACGCACCCCGGCCAGTGGGCCGTTCCCTGTCGCCGCCATTGAGCCCCCAGCACTGTGACACAACTGATGTAACACCAGAGATGGTAAGAACGCGTTCCACTCCACACAAGGGTCTGGGCCGAGCAAGCGCTTAGAATCGGACGCCGCCGACTCCCGGAATTACCGCCCAGACCATGTGTTTACGGTCAATATAGGAGGCGTCCCCGGTACGTCGTCACAGGCCCGGCCTCCACCGAGCGGGCCGACCCCTTGATGTCCTCCGCGCCGGCCACGCATGGCCGCACGCTGGATCCGTGCTCCGGGGCCCGGCATGTTACCGATGGGGAACACATCTACTGCCGAGCTCGTTCGCACGCTAGCCTCAGCCACCGACAGGACCGCGGGGGCAACGGCGGAGGGGCCATTGAACAGGCAGAACGGGACCGATCGTGCACAGCGCCCGTACGACATCGTGCTCTTCGGAGCGACGGGATTCGTCGGTGTGCTCACCGCGAAGTACCTCGCGGCGCACGCACCGGACGATTGCCGCTGGGCCATCGCGGGCCGCAGCCGCCAGAAGCTGGAGCAGCTGCGTGAGCGCCTTGCCGCCGTGAATCCCGGCTGCGCCGAGCTGCCGCTGATCCAGACGGACGCGGACGACCCGGACGCGCTGCGCGAACTCGCCGAGTCCACCCGTGTGGTGGCGACGACTGTTGGTCCGTATGTCTGGTACGGGGAGTCGCTGGTCTCCGCCTGCGCCGAGGCCGGGACCGACTACGCCGACCTGACCGGCGAGCCCGAGTTCGTGGACCTGATGTACGTGCGCCACGACGGGCGGGCCCGGGAGACCGGGGCGAGGATCGTCCACGCATGCGGCTTCGACTCGATTCCGCACGACCTCGGCGCGTACTTCACCGTCCAGCACCTTCCGCAGGACGTGCCGCTGCGCGTCGACGGCTTCGTACGCTCCAACGCCACGTTCTCCGGCGGTACGTTCGCCTCGGCGCTCACCGCGATGAGCCGGGGACGGCAGATGCTGCGGGCGGCGCACGAGCGACGGCTGCACGAGCCGCGGCTGATGGGACGCCGTGCGCGGGCTCCGCTGGCCGGGCCGCGGTTCAGCGGGGAGACCGGCGCCTGGGCGCTGCCACTGCCCACGATCGACCCGCAGATCGTGGCCCGCTCGGCGGCCGTGCTGCCCCGCTACGGCCCGGACTTCCGCTACCGGCACTATGCGGCGGTCCGGACGCTACCGATGGCGGCGGGCGGTGTGGCGGCATTGGGCGCGCTCTTCGGTCTGGCGCAACTGCCGCCCGTCCGGCGCTGGTTGTCGGACCGCCTCAAGCCGGGTGAGGGGCCGGGCGAAGCACGTAGGGCGAAGAGCTGGTTCTCGGTGCGCTTTGTGGGCGAGGGCGGCGGCCGCCGGGTCTTCACCGAGGTCTCGGGTGGCGACCCGGGGTACGACGAGACGGCGAAGATGCTCGCCGAGTCGGCACTCTGCCTCGCCTTCGACGCACTGCCGAAGACATCGGGACAGGTCACGACGGCCGTCGCGATGGGTGATGCGCTGCTGGAGCGCCTGCAGGCGGCGGGGATCACCTTCCGGGTGGCTGCCACGCGCTGAGATCAGGAGCCGACCGCGAACACGGCCGGCCGGCCGTCAGCCGGACAGTACTGTGCAGACCATCGACCCCACCCAGCCGAAGCCCGTCAGCGCGGCGAGGATGAGCACGGCCGTCACGATGCGCTCAACTGGGTGGGTGGTCTCGGTGGCGCTGTGCGTCGTCTGTGTCGTCATGCGAGGGAGCATGCCGGTCACGGCCGGCTCCTGACATCCGCTCGGATACTCAGTTCCCCTGCCTGGTTCCCGGCCCGGATACCTGAGTAGCCTCCCCCAGTGCGCGCCGGCAGAGCTGGTCGGCCCGGCGCGTGCTCTCGGGGAGCCGGTAGCGGGACGCGAGGTGGAGGGTGTGCGCGCAGGCGTTGTCGAGCGTCGTGCGGTGGCCGACGGAGACGAAGACCGGCCTGACTCCCTCCTGGGTGCGCAATGCCCGGCCGACCTCCTCGCCGTCGCCGGCGAGCAGCGGGGCGAAGTCACCGCGGTGCGGGCCGAGTTCGCCGTAACTGAAGACGAAGGGGTTCTTGGCGACGCCGATGACCGGCAGCCCGGTCAGTACGCCGAGGTGGGAGGCGAGTCCGAAGCGGCGGGGGTGGGCCAGACCGTAGCCGTCGCAGACGACCAGACCGGGGCCTGCGGTGAGGGATTCCAGGGCGGCCAGTACGGTCGGGATCTCCCGGAAGGCGAGGAGACCCGGGACGTACGGGAAGGCGACCCGGCCGACCGCGGTGGCCTCCTCGACGACGGTGAGCGTCGCGGCGTCCAGCACGACGGCCGCCGCCGCGACGACATCGTGCTCGTCGTCGTACGCCACATCGACACCCGTCACCAGGCCGGTGGCGGCC
This sequence comes from Streptomyces sp. NBC_01750, assembly GCF_035918095.1. Classification (NCBI taxonomy): domain Bacteria; kingdom Bacillati; phylum Actinomycetota; class Actinomycetes; order Kitasatosporales; family Streptomycetaceae; genus Streptomyces; species Streptomyces sp. NBC_01750. The sequence goes on along the minus strand of NZ_CP109137.1, from coordinate 7,510,751 downwards.
GGCGGCCCCGGCTCGTCCAGGGCGACGCGGGTGCGCAGTTCGTCCTGGACGGCCAGGGCCGCGGCCTCGTCGGCGGGCCAGCCGGGGGGCGTCTCGATGATCTTCATAGTGCCGACCAGCCTACGTCCGGGCCGGTCCGGTGGAATGGGCGCGATTCCCGTCCGGCGTAACCTGGCGATCATGTTCGTACTGGAATTGACCTACACCGCACCCGTCGAACGTGTCGACGAGCTGCTCGAGGCACATGTGGAGTGGCTGGACGCGATGTACGAGGAGGGCGTGTTCATTGCCTCGGGCCGCAAGAACCCGCGCGACGGCGGGGTGATCCTGGCCGTCGGGGACGACCGCGCGCGGATCGAGGCGATCGCGGCGGCCGACCCCTTCACGGTCGGCGGCGTGTGCGCGTACCGGATCACGGAGTTCATCGCGACCAAGACGGCGCCCGGACTCGCCCCGTACCGCCGGCAGCTGCCCTCATAGGGCCGCGGCACAGCCCTGGCCCCTCATAGGGCCGCGGCACAGCCCTCAGAACTCCAGCCGCGCGACCCGGCCCTTCTCTCCCGAGGCCCAGCAGCCGAGGTCGGGTGTGCAGTCGACCGTGTCGTACGAACCGGTGTCGACGGTGCGCCAGCTGCGGCCGCCGTCCACCGTCAGATCCGTGCCGGTGGGACCGACGGCGAGCGCGGCCGACCGGCTGTGCGGCAGCCAGGCGATGCCCGAACGGTAGGCCGACGGCGGCGTGTTGGACTGCTGCCAGCTGCGGCCGCCGTCCCGGCTGACCGCGCCGGCGCGCGGGGATGCCTGGTCGGCGCGGTAGTCGCCGCCGACCGCGATGCCGTGGGTACGGTCGCGGAAGGCGAGTGCGAAGACTCCTCGTGCCGGATCCCCGGCGGGGATGGTCGACTCGGCGACGGTCCAGTTCCGACCGCGGTCGGCGGAGTGCAGTACGCGCGCCGTGGCGCCACCGCCGGTCGCCAGCCACACGTCTTTGCCCCCCGAACTGACCAGGCACTGGCCGCTGGCGGCGAAGGCCGCCTCGCCCGGCAGCGCCGCCGGCATCCCGGCGGTCGGCAGCACCTTCCACGACGCGCCGCCGTCGCCGGTCGACAGGATGCGGTACTTGCCGTCCACCGGGTCGCTCATGGCGACACCGTGCCGACTGTCGAAGAAGGTGATGCAGTCGTAGAAGGCCTTCGTGTCGGTGTTGCGGAAGGACTCGGTCCAGCTCGATCCGCCGTCCTCGGTACGGAAGACCCGGGACGCCTCGCCCTCGCCGATGGCCAGCACCACCGCTCGACGGCCGTCGAAGGCCTCGATGTCGCGGAACTCCAGCTCGCCCGCACCTGGCGGGGAGACGTTCCGCCAGGTGCGTCCGCCGTCCGCGGTACGCAGCACGGTGCCCTTCGAGCCGGCGACCCACGCGGTCTTCCGGCTGACGGCCGCCAGGCCCCGGAACCGTACATCCGTACCGGTGTCCTTGAGGCTCCAGCTCGGCCCCGTGCCGTCTGCGCCGTCTGCCGAAGCACTGCCCGACGGCTGGGCCGCCTGCGCCGGCGCGGCCAGGGCCGCGGCCACCGCCGCGGCACAGAGTCCCACCGAAACCATTCGTCTCGTCTTCCCCATGGACGTCATGGCGCTGGAAGCTAGCCCACGGGCGGTACCCCGTCCAGGGTGCGGCGGACGGCGCCGGTTACTGGGCGGGGGCCTGAGCAGAACGGTCGGGGGCCTGAGCAGAACGGTGGCGACGTGACGCGGTGACGTCGCCACGCGGCGCGCGGAGCGCGGTGACGCAGGTCACGTCGGCTTCCGATGCACGCAATCGCTCGTTCTGCCGTCTCCTTCGGTGTCAGGGAGACATCAGCGAGCCGCGCACGAAGGAGCAGGCCTTGTCCACCGTCATCGAGCAGGCCGTGCAGGCCCGCCTGGTCGCCGCGGCACCCCAGATGGAGTCTGTTCCGGCCACGCTGCGTTACGACCGCGAGGATCCCTTCGCCGTGCAGATGGCCTTCCCGCCCCCGGCGACGCTGGAGGGCAATGAGGTGTCGTGGGCGTTTTCGCGCGAGCTGCTCGCGGCGGGTCTCGACGGACCGGCCGGCGTCGGCGATGTACGCATCAGGCCGTTCGGCTACGACCGCACGGTGGTGGAGTTCCGCGCACCCGAGGGCATCGCGATGGTGCACATCCGCACCAGCGAGGTGCGCCGCTTCCTCAAGCGTGCCCAGTGCATGGTGCCCACCGGCCGCGAGCACGTCTATCTGGACCTCGACCACAATCTCGCCGAGCTGCTGCGCGACGCCTGCTGACACCCGACGCCCGGCGGCGCGTCGAGCAACGGCGTCAGCCGCCGGACGCGCCCGTGGCTGACGCGGACGTCACCTCGACGATCAACGCCGCCCGTACCTCCTGGAAGACGTTCTTCAGCGTGGGAGCGGCCGCACCGCTGCGTTCCGTCAGCGCCTCGATCCGGTCCCTGTGGCGCCTGCGCTCATTGCCGGTGGCGAGCGTTCGCACGTCAGCCGCGGCCGCGAGTGCGACGAGCGCTGCGTCGCGGTCGGAGATGTCCTCCACCGGCACCGGACCTCCGAGCACAGCCCGCGCCTCCTCGCGCAGCGACTTCACCACGTCAGCACGGTCGAGTTCGTACTGCGCGGCGGAGAAGAGGCCGAGCAGCCGCCCGCGTCTCCTGCGCAGGCAGCCGGCTCCGGCCAGCTGCGTACCGACGGCGTCGAGGGTGTAGGTCGCGTGGTATGTCACCCACCTGGTCCATGTACGTGGCCTGGACTCCTCGACAAGCTCAAGCAGTCCGTCCAGGACCGGGTCACCGGTGCGGTTGTCGCCGAGGGGCCGGGCAATGCCGTCAGCGTCGGCGAGCATGCCGCGCTGGGCCAGCTCGGTGAGCGCGCCGGCCCGTACGAGAGGGCCGAGACACGAAGTGCCGGTGAGCTCCATCCGCTCGGCGTCCCAGCACAGGAGATAGAGCCGGGCGGCGAGCGAAAGTGATCCATTGGGCACGGGCGAAGCCTCCTTGTTCCCGGTGCGCCCGGTCTCGGTCCTCGCCCGGTCGCGGCTGTCCGGGTCGCGTTCCTGTCCCGGTCGCGCAGGGCCCGCCCACGATAATTCGTTGACAGTGCCCAAGCGCCCTCGTACGGTGTACAGCGGTCCTGTTGTCGTCGATCGGAGTAGGACGTTGCTCGTCTGAGGTCCTGAGACACCGTGCGATGCAGCTGCTTCCAGCATGCTGCGCGCGTCGCGTGCGACCTCGGCCCTCGAGCCGCCCTCCCGACCGGGACCTTTCCCGTGTTCCCGGCGATCGTCGCCGCACTCCGGTGTCTCCACCCGTTGCCCCTACCTTCCTCCACGCAACCGGAGACCCTTATGTCTACTTTTCCCACCCATGTCACCTGCTCCTCGCTCACCTTCGCCTGGCCTGACGGCACCGGGGTCTTCGACGACTTCCAGCTCGCGATCGGCCCGGGCAGGACCGGCCTCATCGGCCTCAACGGATCCGGAAAATCAACGCTGTTGAAGCTGATCTCCGGTGAACTCACGCCGTCCGGCGGGGCGGTACGCATCGCAGGCCGGGTCGGCGCTCTGTCGCAGAACCTGGTACTCGACACCGCTCTGCGGGTGGACGAGGTGCTCGGCATCGCCACCACGCGCGCCGCGCTGCACAGAATCGAGGCGGGCGATCCGAGCGAGGACAACTTCACAGCGGTCGGCGACAACTGGGACGTCGAGGAACGGGCACGCGCCACCCTCGACCAGCTCGGTCTCGGCCATATCGGGCTCGACCGCACCATCGGCGAGGTGTCCGGCGGCGAGGGCGTACTGCTGCGGCTGGCCGCGCTTCTCCTGGCCGCGCCGGATGTGCTGCTGCTCGACGAGCCGACCAACAACCTCGATCTGTACGCACGTCGGCGGCTCTACGACGCGGTCGCCGCCTGGTCGGGCGTGATGGTCGTGGTCAGCCACGACCGTGAACTCCTCGAGCTGGTGGACCAGATCGCCGATCTGCGTGACGGGGAGGTCCATTGGTACGGGGGGAACTTCACCGCGTACGAGGAGGCGCTCGCCGTCGAGCAGGAGGCCGCGGAACGCATGGTGCGCGTGGCCGAGGCCGACGTACAGCGCCAAAAGCGTGAACTTTCTGACGCCCACGCCACGTTGGCCCGCCGCAAGCGGTACGGACAGAAGATGTGGGACTCCAAGCGCGAGCCGAAGATCGTCATGGGGGCTCGCAAACGCGCAGCCCAGGAGTCGGCCGGCAAATACCGCATCATGCACACCGAGAAGCTCGCCGAGGCGAAGGAGCGACTCGAGGAGGCCGTGGACGCGGTCCGCGACGACGACGAGATCCGTATCGAGCTGCCGTTCACCAAGGTCCATCCGGGCCGTGGTGTGCTGCGTCTGAGCGAGCTGACGCTGCGCTACGGGGCCGAGGTGAAGGGAGAGTTCACGGTACGCGGCCCCGCACGGATCGCGCTCGTCGGGCGCAACGGAGCGGGCAAGACCACCCTGCTGCGTACGATCGCCGGCGAGCTGGAGCCGGTCGCCGGCGAGGCGGTGGCCGAGGTCCCCCTCCGTCTTCTGCCGCAGCGCCTCGACGTGCTCGACGACGGCCTGAGCGTGGTGGAGAACGTGGCGCGGTTCGCACCCGACGCGACCAACAACCGGATCAGGGCACGGCTCGCCCGCTTCCTGTTCCGGGGCGCGCGTGCCGACCAGCCGGCCGGCACGCTGTCGGGCGGAGAGCGGTTCCGTGCGGCGCTCGCCGCGCTGCTTCTGGCCGAGCCGGCGCCGCAGCTGCTGATGCTCGACGAGCCGACGAACAACCTGGACATGGCGAGCGTACGGAAGCTGACGGCGGCGCTGGAGTCGTACGAGGGAGCGCTGATCGTGGCCAGTCACGATGTGCCGTTCCTGGAGTCGATCGGCATCAATCGCTGGCTGCTGCTGGACGGCGAGCTCCGCGACATCACCGCGGACGAGGTACGGGAGGGGGAGCTTCCGGCTATGTGAGCGTGCTGCGCCCGGATCCGCGGCCGGGCGGCGCGGCCCCGACGACCCGGCACCACCGGCACCGCCCGCTCCCACGGGCGGCTCATCGGGGATTCCATCGTCGCGGCACGGCGGGCCATGATGGGCGCGACCAGACCCCGGACAGACCTGGAGAGCGCCCGTGCCCAGCAGGAAAGCCCTGATCCGCCGCCCCAGCCCGCGCCTCGCCGAGGGCCTGGTCACCCATATCGAGCGGACCACGGTCGACGCCGCGCTGGCGCTCGAGCAGTGGGAGAAGTACGCCGAGACGCTGCGCGAGCACGGCTGGGAGACCGTCGAGACGGAGCCGGCCGACGACTGCCCGGACGGCGTCTTCATCGAGGACACGGTGGTCATGTACCGGAATGTCGCGCTGATCGCCCGCCCGGGGGCCGAGTCCCGCAGGCCGGAGACGGCGGCCGTCGAGGAGACCCTGGCGCGGCTCGGCTGCTCGGTGAACTGGGTCTGGGAGCCCGGCACCCTCGACGGCGGCGATGTCCTGAAGATCGGCGACACGATCTACGTGGGCCGCGGCGGACGTACGAACGCGGCGGGGGTGCAGCAGCTGCGCGCCGCCTTCGAGCCGCTCGGCGCGCGCGTGGTGGCCGTACCGGTGAGCAAGGTGCTGCACCTGAAGTCCGCGGTGACCGCACTGCCGGACTCCACCGTCATCGGATACCCGGCACTGGTGGACATCCCGACGGTCTTCCCGCGGCACCTCCCGGTGCCGGAGGAGTCGGGTGCGCATGTGGTGCTGCTCGGCGGCGGGAAGCTGCTGATGGCGGCGAGCGCCCCGAAGTCGGCGGAACTGTTCACGGATCTCGGCTACGAGCCGGTCACGGTGGACATCAGCGAGTTCGAGAAGCTCGAAGGATGCGTGACGTGCCTGTCCGTACGCCTTCGCGACCTGTACGCATAACAGAACGTAACGGGACATTGTCATACCGGGCTTGGCCAGAGCCTTACTGCCGCCTTAACCTACGGTCTCGTAACCTACGAATCCGTAAGTAACTCTCCCGTCCCCCAGGAGCACCCGTGACGATCACCTCTCCCCACCTCGGCAGTTCGGAAGCGTGGACAGACGCCCGACTGCTGTTCGCGCTGGAGGAGGTGGTGGAGAAGGAACTCAACCGCCATCTCAAGGTCGCCAAGGACTGGATGCCGCACGAGTACGTCCCGTTCACCGACGGCCGCAACTTCCCCGGTTACTTCGAGGACGGCCTGTCGTGGGAACCGGAGCAGTCCAAGGTCACCGACATCGGCAAGATCGCGCTGGTCGTGAACCTGCTGACCGAGGACAACCTCCCCAGCTATCACCACGAGATCGCCTCCCTCTTCGGCCGCGACGGAGCCTGGGGCACCTGGGTGCACCGCTGGACCGCGGAGGAGGGCCGGCACGGCATCGTGATGCGCGACTACCTGCTCACCTCGCGCGCTGTCGACCCGGACAAGCTTGAGCAGTTCCGGATGGCACACATGGCCGAGGGCTTCGAGTCCGACAACCGTCACTCGATGCTGCACTCGGTGGCGTACGTCGCCTTCCAGGAGCTCGCGACCCGCGTATCGCACCGCAACACCGGCCACCAGTCGGGCGACCCGGTCTGCGACCGCATGCTGGCGCGTATCGCGACCGACGAGAACCTGCACATGGTCTTCTACCGCAATCTGCTGGGCGCGGCCTTCGAGCTCGCCCCGGATCTGACCATGCAGGCCGTGCGCGACGTCGTGGTCAACTTCCGGATGCCGGGACACGGCATGCCGGGCTTCGAGCGGGCCGCGGCGCAGATGGCGATCGGCGAGATCTACAACATGCGGATCCACCACGACGACGTCCTGCAGCCGGTGCTGCGCTTCCTGAAGGTGCTGGACATCGACGGGCTGGGCCCGGAGGGTCTCAAGGCGCAGGAGGAGCTGGGTCTGTACATGGGCGGGCTGGACTCCGAAGCGTCGAAGTTCGACGAGAAGCTGGCTGCGCGCAAGGCGCGGATGGCGGCGCGGGCGGCGGGCTGACCGTACCGGCCCCGCCCGGGCGTCCCGGCTGACGGCCCACACGGACGCTGGGGGCGCCCTGCGGGCCGTCAGGGCGCCCTTCCGGCCATTCGTACGCCGTCAGCGCGCCCATGGCCGCATCACGCACGCCCGCGTCCCTGGCCCGGTCGACGGGCCTTCGCCGCCGCCGTGCCCGAGCTGATCGCCACCGCCCGGACCATCGGCGCCCCGTCACCCCGGCGCCGGTGGTTCTGGCGAGCCCGATGTGTCCGCCGGGGGGACGGGTTCAGCTCCGCCCGCGCTGGAGGCGGTGCCGCTCCTTCTCCGACAGCCCGCCCCACACCCCGAATCGCTCGTCATGCGCCAGCGCGTACTCCAGGCACGCCACCCGGCCCTCGCAAGCCCCGCAGAGCTGCTTCGCCTCCCGCGTCGACGAGCCCGGGGCCGGGAAGAAGAATTCCGGCCCCGTCTGGGCACACAACGCGGTCTCCTGCCAGGAGAGTTCATTGTCAGTGATGGTGTTGATCGGCATGCAGGACACCGTGCCCCGCGCCGATAAACGCCCGGTCAATGAAGGATCAACGACCGCACCGCCACCCGCACCGACCTGCCAAGAGCACTCGCACGAACGGTACAGATCCTCGAGGCCGCCGCCGATACGGCGCGCCCCGTGCGGGCTCGTCAGCCCTGCGGCTGCGCCCCCTGCATCACCGCGAACTTCGCGCCCGCCGAATCCGCCAGTTTCGCGAACCGGCCCACGCCCTCCAGGTCGACCGGCGCCATCCTGACCTTGCCGCCCAGCGCTTCCGCCAGGGCGACCGCGGCGTCGCAGTCCACGACCTCGAAGTACGGCAGCCAGCACGGCCCGTCCGCCGCCTCCACCGGGTCCGACGCGAGCGGGGCGACGCCGCCGAACATCGCGTCCGGGGTCGTACCGGCGGGGTTGATCATGATGTACGAGCCGCTGCCGTCGGGCAGCGGCATGGTGTTCGTCTCCCAGCCGAAGACACCGGTGTAGAAGCTCAGGGCCGCGCCCGTGTCCGGCGTGTACAGCTCCGCCCAGCACAGCGAGCCGGGATCGTTGACGAGGTCCAGGCCTTTGTTCCGGCCGGGCTGCCATGTCGCGAAGCCGGCGCCGGACGGATCGGCGAAAACCGCCATACGACCCATATCGAATACGTCCATCGGTTCGACTGCGACCGCGCCGCCGCCCTGCTCGACCGACTTGGCCGTGGCGTCGGCGTCGGGCGACTGGAAGTAGACGCACCAGTCGGGGGCGCCCTGCTCCGGAGCGACCGTCATGCCGCCGGCGACGGTCTTGCCGTCCTGCTGGAACATGCCGTAGCCGCCGGCATCGGGTCCCGCCGACCGGAAGGTCCAGCCGAACAGGCCGCCGTAGAAAGTGCGCGCCGTCTCGATATCGGGTGTGCCGAGGTCGATCCAGTTCGGGGAGCCTGTGACAAAACGGGTCGTGAGCATTGTGCGCTCCTTCTCGGAGTCCCGTTGCCTGTCGTCCGAGTCTGCTCCCGATCCCGTGGCAGCGCATCCAGGACGACCGGTTTCCGCAACAGCGTCGTACACCGTAGAAGCCTCGGCGGCCGACACCGTCAGTGGCTGTGCCCGCCCTGCGCCGCGCCCTGGCTCACCCCCGACCCCGCCCCGGCCCCGCCTCAGCACCCGCCGCGACATGGTGCGGCTCGTACCCCGGAATCGTGCCGTCCGGCTTCGCCACCAGGAACAGTCCCGCCATTCCCATGTCGGAGTGGCTCTGCACATGACAGTGGTACATCCACGCACCCGCCCCCACATGTTCTCCCGCGATGATCTGGAAGCCGAAGGAGTCCGCCGGGCCCGTGATCTTGTTGTCGATGACGCGACTGACGTCGGCGGGCCCCTCCAGCAGGCCCGTCCTGTTGTCCGCCCAGCGATGACCGTGCATATGGAACGTGTGGTAGTACTCGCCGTGCGTGATCATGATGATCTCGACCCGGTCCCCCACCGTGGCCAGGAAGTCGGGGCTCTGGCCGCCCGGCCGGTTGTTGATCGTCATATCGTTGAAGACGATCGTGAACTGCTTGTCCGGGAGGATGTCGCCCTTCCTGCGGACCACCACAGGACCGTAGAGCCCCTTGCGAATACCACCGGTCCCGTGATCCGTGCCCACCACATGGTCGTGGTAGTGCCAGTAACCCGCGCTGCCCGCGCGCCAGGTGCCGTCGGCCCGCTTGCCCGGGGCGTGGGTGCGCCAGGTGTACGTACGCGTGCCGCCGGGTTCGACATGGCTCCTGCTCATCCTGGTGCCGTCATTGGCGATGTCGTAGTCCACCCCGTGGGCGTGCAGGCCGGCCGCCACGTCCATCGCGTTCTCGAACTCGATGTGCAGCGTGTCGCCCTCGATCAGCTCGATCAGCGGTCCCGGGACCACCGCCTTGCCCTTCTCCAGCCCATAGCCCATCCGGCCGTCCGCCAACTTCTCCGCGTACAGCTTGAGATGGCGTACGCGGCCTCCGGCCGGCGCGGTTCCCGGTGCGCTCTCCGCCGAGGTCGCACTGGTGGCGGAGGTGAGGGACAACGATGTCACACCCGTCGCCGCGACCGCGCTCCCGGCCAGCAGGCGCCTGTTGAAGCTTCGTCTGTCCATGTCGAACTCTCCAGTCGCGTACGGAGGTTGACGGGTCGGCCGACCCCGGAATCGGCCACACGGTAGCCGGGCGATCTTTGTTTATCCACAGTCAGGACAAAGTTCGTGCCATTGAGGTCATTCCTATTGGCGAACCGCGAAAAGAGGTCTAGTTTCCAAGGCTGTTGTTGTGACCTGAGAGGGGTGGGTGACCACATGAAGCGCGCACCACATCACCGGTCGAGATCCCGAAGAGGCGGTCTGGCGGCGGCCCTTGGGGTCGGCGCACTGACTGCGTCCCTGCTCGGCGGCGGGACCGCGGCCTCCGCCAAGCCCTATCCGGAGCCCCCGTCGACAACGTTGTCCCTGCCGTCGCCGCCGGGCGGCCCGAACGTACGGGTGCTCGTCTTCCACGCCTCGGCCACCGAGGAGTCGCCGACCGTCGACGCCGGTATCGCGGCCATCGAGACCATCGGCCAAACCGGTCCAGCCGCGGGCCGTTTCCGTACCGAGGCCACCGAGGACGCCTCCGTCTTCACCAATGCCACCAAGCTCGGCAGGTACAACGCGGTCGTCTTCCTCACCGGCGGCGGCGATGTGCTCGACCCGGAGCAGGAGGCCGGGCTCGAGTCGTACTTGGAGGCCGGCGGAGGCTTCCTCGGCATCCATGACGCGGCACGCACCGAGCCGTACTCCGACTGGTTCACCGGGCTGATCGGCGCCCGGCCTGCCGGTGCCGCGAGTACGGTCCAGCGCGCGGTCGTCGAGGTCGGCGACCGTCAGCACCCGGCCACCACATCGCTGCCGTTGCAGTGGAAGCGGCCCGACAAGTGGTTCAACTGGGCGGTGAACCCCTCCGGCAACGTGCACACCGTGGCGCGCGTCGAGGAGAACTCCTACACGCCGGGCACAGCCGCCAACGGCTGGGACCACCCGGTCTCCTGGTGCCGTGACTACGACGGCGGCCGCTCCTTCTACACCGGCATGGGCGGCACGGTCGACAGCTTCGCCGAGACCGACTTCCGCGACCATCTGCGCGGCGCGCTCGCCTGGACCACCCGGCTCTCGCGCGCCGACTGCAAGGCCACCATCGCCGCCAACTACACCGCCGAGCGCGTCACCCAGCCCAACCAGGCCGGGCAGAACGACCAGATCGGCGAGCCGCACGGCCTGGTCACCGCCCCGGACGGGCGGGTGCTCTACATCGGGCGCGGCGGCGCCGACTCGAGCAAACCCGTCGTCACCGACTGGAACAACCCCGACGTCGGCAAGGGCCAGGGCGAGATTCATGTCTACGACCCGAAGACCAAGAAGGTCACCCTCGCCGGGGCGCTCAGCGTCTTCGGCAACAAGGGCGGCGGCGACGAGCTGACCAAGGTCGAGGAGGGGCTGCTCGGTATCGAGCTCGACCCGGACTTCATGACCAACGGCTGGGTGTATCTGCACTACACACCGCACTCGCAGATCAACCGCGACACGCAGATGGCGGAGCGGCGGGTCTCGCGCCTCACGCTCGATCCGGCCGCCGACAAGCTGGACCTCGCCTCCGAGAAGGTCCTGCTCAAGTGGCCTGTGCAGATTCACAGTTGCTGTCACGCGGGTGGCGGGATGGCCTGGGACTCCCGGCAGAATCTCTATATCGCCACCGGTGACAACAACTCCTCCGGTTTCAGCGGTGGTTACTCCGGCAACAACCCGGAACCCAGCTTCAAGGGCGTCTCGTTCGCGGACGCGCGCCGTACCGCCGGCAACACCAACAACCTCAACGGCAAGATCCTTCGGATCCACCCCGAGGACGACGGGACGTACACGCTCCCTGCGGGCAACCTCTTCACGGGCAAGGAGCAGGACGAGGGCGGCGGCAAGACCCGCGGCGAGATCTACGTCATGGGCGTGCGCAACCCGGCACGTATCTTCATCGACAAGTCGACGGACATCCTCTACGCGGGCTGGGTCGGCCCCGACGCCGGTACGCCGAGCACCACCTGGGGCCCGGCCAAGTACGACACCTTCTCCGCCATCATCAAGGCGGGCAACCACGGCTGGCCGTACTGCATGGGCAACAAGCAGCCCTACCGCGACCGCAATCTGCCCGATCCGGGCAAGCCTCTCGGCTGGTACAGCTGCGACGCCCCGAAGAACGAGTCCCCGAACAACGACGGCCTGGTCAATCTGCCGCCGGTCACCGCGAACACCATCTGGTACTCGCCGCAGGGCGGCGGCGTGGACTATCCGCGCGACGCGGGCGGCATCCCGAGCTACAAGGTGGAGGAGCAGAAGATCCTGATGCCGTGGCTCAAGGGCGGCGGCCAGGCGACCATGAACGGTCCGGTCTACCGCTACGACGCGGCGAGCGCCGGCAAGGACAAGTGGCCGTCGTACTGGGACGGAAAGTGGTTCGTCGGCGACTTCTACGACGGCGACCAGCCGCGGCACGCGGTGCTCACCGACCCCAGGACGGTCGGCAAGGGCGGCATCCCGGTCCACGCCGAATCCCTGAAGAAGCTCATCCCGGTCGGGACCAACGGCATCCGCAATCTCATGGACTGGAAGTTCGCGCCGGACGGTTCGCTGTACGTCCTGGACTACGGGCGCGGATTCTTCACCTCCGACGCCAAGTCCGCGCTCTGGCACATCACCTACAAGGGCGGCGAGGCGACACCGCCCGCCGGCGACCTGGCACGGAAGGCGGCGCAGTGAGACACGTGAGGCACAGAACAGCAAGGCTGTGGGCGGCCCTGCTCGCGTCGCTGGCGCTGGTCCTCGGGCTGATGTCCGCGGTCGCCCACGGCCAGAGCGACGATCCGGCGGCCGATCAGATCCTCACCTGGACGGCAGGTGATTCGATCGAGAAGTACGCGTCGTTCCCGGCCACCGCGGTGGCGGGGAAGACGACGATCGTCTTCGAGAACAGCGCGGCGACCGGAAACACCATGGGGATGCCGCACACGTTGACCTTCGACGTGTCCGATCCCGAGTACAACAACGACGTACCGCTGAACATCCTCGCCAATCCCGGCGACGACCAGGGCGGCAGGCACACCGCCGAGGTCACGCTCACTCCGGGCCGGTACCGCTTCCACTGCACCATCCCCGGCCACGGCGCGATGCAGGGGATCCTGACCGTCACCGAGGGCGGCGGCGAGGACACCACTGCGCCCGACACGACCGCGAAGGTCGACGGCGACAAGAACGCCGACGGCGCGTACGTCGGTCAGGCCACCGTGACCGTGTCGGCGAGTGACGCCGGCTCGGGTGTGGACAGGATCGAGTACGCGGTCGGTGCGGCCGGCGCCTGGCGGGCGTACACCACGCCGGTCGTGGTGAACGAGGTCGGCACGCACAAGCTCCGCTATCGGGCCAGTGACAAGGCCGGGAACGTCGCCGCGGAGAAAGCGGTCGACTTCTCCGTCGTCGCCCCGCCGACCGACGACAGGACCCCGCCGGAGACCTCGGCGACGGTGAGCGGCGAGAAGGACGACCAGGGTCGGTATCTCGGCATGGCCACGGTCACGGTGACCGCGTCCGACACCGGCTCGGGCGTCAACACCATCGAGTACGCGATCGGTACGAGCGGCGCCTGGCAGCGGTACACGGCCCCGGTGACGGTGCACGAGGCGGGCACCCACACGGTCCGCTACAGGGCGACCGACAAGGCGGGGAACGCGGCCGCCGAGAAGTCCGTGGACTTCCGCGTGGTCACGCCGCCCGCCGAGGACAAGACCCCGCCGGAGACCTCGGCCGGGGTGACCGGTCGGAAGAACTCCGACGGCGCGTACATCACCAGCGCGGAAGTGACGCTCACCGCGACGGACCCCGGATCGGGTGCCTCCGGGGTCGACAAGGTCGAGTACTCCCTCGACGGCGGGCCGTACCTCGCGTACACCACACCGGTCGTCGTCGACCGGGTGGGCTTCCACACCGTCCTGCACCGGGCGACGGACAAGGCGGGCAACACCTCCCTGGCGCAGAAGGTGACGTTCACGGTCGCGGAGGGCGGCGGGGTCCCGGCGCCCAGTTGTCCCGAGTGGGACGAGCGGTTGACGGTGATCGTCGGCACGGTCGACACGGGTGTGCCCAACCGCATCACCCGCAGCCGCTGCACGATCAACGAGCTGATCGAGGACGAGAAGGACTGGTCCTCGCACGCGCTGTTCCTCAAGCATGTGGACAAGGTCCTCGACCAGCTGCTCGCGGACGGCGTCATCGATCAGCGCGAGCACAAGAGGATCTACAAGGCGGCCAAGCAGTCCGGCATCGGCAGGCCGGGGCAGCACACGGGCTACCGCGATCTGTTCGACGGCACGCAGGCTTCGTTCAGCAAGTGGCAGCATGTGGGCGGCGGTTCCTTCGGCCTGGGCGCCGACGGATCGATGACCAGCGGCACCACCAAGGGCGGACTCGGCATGCTGTGGTTCCCGCAGCGGCAGTACGGGGACTTCTCATTGAAGCTGCAGTGGCGCGACGACGCTCCCGGCCCGGGCAACGCCAACAGCGGTGTCTTCGTCCGCTTCCCGTACGTCCACGACAATCCGGAGGAGCCGCGTCCCGAGTGGGTCGCCATCAAGTACGGCCATGAGGTGCAGGTTCTGGACCGGCCGGACGGCGACATGTACAAGACCGGCTCGATCTACGGCTTCGACCGGGTGGGACTCGGCGGCGCCGGGGTGACCCCGAAGGGCACCTGGAACGACTATGAGATCCGGGTGGTCGGACAGCACTACTCGGTCTATCGCAACGGCGTCCTGATCAATGAGTTCGACAATGCGGGCGGCCAGGAGTTCGTACCGCCGCGCGCCGACGACCCGGGCACGGACGGCCGTCGGTACGCGTCGGGCTACATCGGCCTCCAGGTCCATGGCACGACGGATGTGATCTCGTACCGCAATATCCGCATCCAGGAGCTGTAGCGCCCGGGCCGGCTCGCCGAGGGCCACCTTCCCACGGGCGGGAAGGTGGCCCTCGGCTGCTCAATCGCTCTCTTTCTTCTTCTCCGTGTCCTTGTCCTTCTTCGCGCGGCTCGGCTGCACCCGCTTCGGCTCGCCCGGCATCTTCGGGTAGTCCGGCGGGTACGGCAGATCGCTCAGGCCGTGATCGCGCTCGTCCTTGCGGGCGAGCTCCAGCAGGCTCTCCAGGGAGAAGGCGTGGTCGTCCATGTCGGCGTGCACATCGCCGAGTTCGGCGTAGCGGGCGGGCATGGTCACCAGGTCGAAGTCGTACGGCGACACATCGTCGAGTTCGTCCCAGCGGAGCGGGGCCGAGACCGGGGCGTGCGGCTTGGGACGTACGGAGTAGGCGGAGGCGATGGTGCGGTCGCGGGCGGTCTGGTTGTAGTCGACGAAGATCCGCTCGCCACGCTCCTCCTTCCACCAGGCCGTGGTCACCTTTCCCTCCATCCGCCGCTCCAGCTCGCGGCCGACGGCGATGGCCGAGCGCCGCACATGCGTAAAGTCCCAGCGCGGCTCGATCGGCACGAAGACATGGAGGCCGCGACCGCCGGAGGTCTTGGGCCAGCCGCGCAGGCCGTGTTCGTGAAGGATCACGCGCAGTTCGTGTGCGGCCCTGACGGCGTCGTTGAAGTCGGTGCCCGGCTGCGGGTCCAGGTCGATGCGCAGCTCGTCCGGGTGGTCGACGGCGTCTCCGCGTACCGGCCAGGGGTGGAAGGTCAGCGTCCCGAGGTTGGCCGCCCAGATCACGGCAGCGACCTCGGTAGGGCGCATCTCGTCGGCCGTCCGTCCGCTGGGGAAGGAGATATGGGCCGTGGGAATCCAGTCGGGGAGGTACTTGGGCACGCGTTTCTGGAAGAAGGACTCACCCTCGACGCCGTCCGGGTAGCGCTCCAGAGTGGTGGGTCGGTCGCGCAGGGCGCGGGTGATCCCCTCCCCCACGGCCAGGTAGTACTGGGCCACGTCCAGCTTGGTGAGGCCCCGCTCGGGAAAGTAGATCTTGTCCGGATTGGACAGCCGTACAGTGCGCCCGCCGGCCTCCAGTTCCACCGCTGCACCCATGTGCGCCACGGTAGGCCGAGCGCAGATATGCCGCATATCGTGCAGAATCAATGCATGGATCTTCCTGTGATGCCGCCCGTCAAGCCGATGCTGGCCAAGTCGGTGAAGAAGATCCCGCCGGGTATGCAGTACGAGGCCAAATGGGACGGCTTCCGCGCGATCGTCCACCGGGACGGCGATGAGCTGGTGATCGGCTCCAGGACCGGCAAGCCGCTCACCCGCTACTTCCCCGAGCTGGCCGCCGATCTGCTGGCCAACCTCCCCGACCGCTGCGTCGTCGACGGAGAGATCGTCATCGCCCACGAGGGGCGGCTGGACTTCGACAGGCTCACCGAGCGGATTCACCCGGCCGAGTCCCGGGTGAAGCTGCTCGCCGAACAGACCCCGGCGAGCTTTGTCGCCTTCGATCTGCTCGCCATCGGTGACGAAGCCCTGCTGGACGCGCCGCTCTCGGTACGGCGCACCACCCTGGCCGCCGCACTGGCCGACGCCGAACCACCCGTACATCTCGCGCCCGCCACCACCGATGCCGAGCTGGCGCAGGAGTGGTTCCAGCGTTACGAGGGCGCCGGGCTCGACGGGATCATCGCCAAGCCGCTGGACCTGCCGTACCGGCCGGACGCCCGTCTGATGTTCAAGATCAAGCACGAGCGCACTGCGGATGCCGTGGTGGCCGGCTATCGCTTCCACAAGAGCGGCCCGATTGTCGGCTCACTGCTCCTTGGCCTGTACGACGACTCGGGCGCGCTGCAGCATGTCGGCGTCTGCGCCGCGTTCTCCATGAAGCGGCGCGAGGAGTTGATCGAGGAGCTCGAGCCGCTGCGGATGGATGCACCGGACGACCATCCATGGGCCGCATGGACGGACGAGAGCGCCCATGAGAGCGCCCGGCTGCCCGGTGCGACCAGCCGCTGGACCGGCAAGAAGGACCTCTCCTGGGTGGCGCTGCGGCCCGAGCGGGTGGTCGAGGTCGCCTACGACCACATGGAGGGCGACCGCTTCCGGCACACCGCCCAGTTCCGCCGGTGGCGGCCGGACCGCGATCCCTCCGGCTGCACCTATACGCAGCTTGAGGAACCGGTGCGGTACGACCTGTCCGAGGTGCTGTCACCCCCCGGAGAATGAGCAGGGTCCGTCACCCCGGCTGCCGCTCCGCAACGGGGAAGGGCCCGGTGAGCGCCTACGGACACCCGGGAGACCGGCCGCGCGGCCTCGAGACCGTCTTCGGGGATCAACCCACCGGCCCCGGGGGCCGGTTCGCGACCGTGGGCGTACGGTGCGCCCGTCCTCTTCGCCCGCACACCGACGGCTCACTGCCCCGACACCCCCGGCTCCACGAGTCGTTCGCGCGGCGGCGCCCCGATCTTCCTCGCGCAGGCGGCCCGGACGGCATGACACTTGATCCTCGAGGACAGGGTCGGCGACCCGATCAACCCCCTCTGCCACAGCGGCCACTTCACACGCAATGGGCCAGACGGTAACGGGCCGCCACCGTCCGTCACTCCGTTCGCTCCGCAGGACCACCGATGGGGAGGCGTCGACCGCGTTCGCGTAAGGTATGTCGGCGGTGCCGCCGGAGGCGTACGGCCGGGCGAGCCGGGCAGTGCGCACTTCTCGTACGAGCCGTCGTTCCTGACCAGTTCGGCCGGGACACGCTCGGCAAGTACGAGCCGTCGTTCCTGACCAGTTCGGCCGGGACACGCTCGGCAAGATCGCCGCGCTGTTCCGCCCCTTCAGAACCTTGCGTACGCCCATGGCCGGCCCCTCAAGGGGTGATCCGAAACGGTTGCCGCACAGAGACATCCCCGCCGCCAAAGCCGGCAACCGGTCCGGTACGTATGGAGGGGTAGGGCGCCGACCGCCGGCACCCGACGGAAGAAGCAGAGAAGGACTACACGTGACCGCGTCACCCCTCATCCCCGTACCGATCCCCGACAGCGTCGCCGCGCTGATCGGGTCCTGCATGCCGATCCACATCCTGCAGGCGGAGATCGACGCCGAGTGCGCCGCGCGTGAGGCGTACCGGTTCCGTAGCCCGCTGTGCGCGGAGGACCGGGCGGACCGCGAGCACGCACTGTCCACGCTGGCCATGTCCAACAAGATCCTTGCCGCATACAACCCGCGACTGATCATCAAGCCGGGCCGCACCTACTGACCGCCGCGTCCGGTCGATGATCCCGGGACGTCAGATCCGCTGAAGCGCGTCCGAGCCCTGGAAAGCGCGGCGGTAGGCGTGCGGGCTGGTGCCGACCTGGCGTTTGAAGCGGTCCCGGAACGCCGTCGGTGAGCCGAAACCGACCTGGGTGGCGATCCGGTCCACCGAATACCCCGTCGTCTCCAGCAGATACTGCGCCTGGCGGACACGGGCCCGGTGCAGCCACTGCACCGGCGTGGTCGCCGTCTGTTCGCGGAAGCGGCGGTTGAGCGTGCGGGTGCTCAGGCCCGCGTGCGCCGCGATCTCGCCGACGGTGAGCTCGCGCCCGGCGTTCTCCTCCATCCAGCGCAACAGAGGCTCCAGGGTCGCGCCGTCCGGGTTCGGCGGCCGGTCGTGAACGATGAACTGCGCCTGTCCGCCCTCGCGTTCCAGCGGCATCACCGAAAGCCGCGCCGCGTCGGCCGCCACCGCCGAGCCGTGGTCCCGGCGGATCATGTGCAGACAAAGATCGAGTCCTGCGGCGGCCCCGGCCGAGGTCAGGAACTGTCCGTTGTCCACGTACAGCACATCGGGGTCCACCTCGACCTCGGGGTGCAGTGCGGCGAGCGCGGCAGCGCAGAGCCAGTGGGTGGTGGCACGCAGGCCGTCCAGCAGACCGGTGGCGGCCAGGACGAACGCGCCGGCGCAGATCGAGGCGATACGCGTACCCCGAGCGGCAGCTGCCCGCAGCGCGTCGAGCGCCTCGGGCGCGACCGGCACGGTCGGATCGGCGCAGCCCGGCAGGATGATCGTGTCCGCATCGGCAAGTGCCTCCAGGCCCCAGGGCGCGCGCAGCGTGAACGCTCCCGCGTCGACCTCCTCCGCCGGAGCGCAGACCCGGACCCGGTACGCGGCCCGGCCGTCGGGCAGCCGGGTGCGGGCGAACACTTCGAGCGGCGTGGACAGGTCGAAGGCGATGACCCCGTCCAGGGCGAGTACGGCCACAGTGTGCATGGCCATAACCTAAGCGCCCGGCACTTTCCGGCCAAGGGGCTGTGAGCTGTGGTCCTGTGCCTGGAGCTACGGCAGGAGAGCCTGGCGAGAATCCGTTGATAGGTGGCTTTCGTGCCACTGTCGGCCGCCGTCGGCGCTCAATAGCGTCGGTTCGGCCGCCCCGCCGGGCGCGGCTCTTCACGAGAGTCCCGGGACATCGGGATTCCCGAGATCCCGAGACATGAGGACTGGTGCCGGATGCTCGCCCAGATCGTTCTGTTCGACGGCTTCGACCCGTTGGACGTGATCGCCCCGTACGAAGTGCTCGGCGCCGGCGGCGCACTCACCGTCGAACTCGTCTCGGCCGAGGGCCCTCGCGAGGTGCCCGGCGGCCTGGGCATGCTCACGCTGCGGGCCACCGCCGCGCTGGACCCCGAGCGCGCGGATCTGGTTCTGGTGCCGGGGGCCGCGGGCCGCATCTCGGACGACGGCGGCGCCGACACCGTCCCGGCGGTCCTCGGCCGGAGTCTCGAGACGCCGCTGCCCGGCCTGCTCAAGGCCGCCTGCGACCGGCCAGGCGTGACCATGACGACCGTCTGCGGCGGCTCCATGGTGCTCGCGATGGCGGGGCTCATCACGGGCCGCCGAGCCACCACCCATCACATGGGTCTCGACGCGCTCGCCGCGGCCGGGGTCCACGCGATCGATGCCCGGGTCGTCGACGACGGCGACCTGGTGACCGGCGCTGGCGTCACCTCGGGTCTGGATCTCGCGCTCCATCTGCTGGAGCGGGAGCTCGGACCCCGTATCGCGCACGAGGTCGAGAAGCTCTTCTCCCATGAGCGCCGTGGCACGGTCTGGAGTGCCCGCGGCACGGCCCCCGTCCTCGAAGGACTGCCGGCGTGACCAAGTTCCTGCTCATCGTCCATGTCCTGGCCGCGATCATCGCGATCGGCCCGGTGACCGTCGCGGCCAGCGCGTTCCCGGCCGCCGTCCGCAGGGCCCGGGCCGAGCCCGAGAGCGAAGGGGCGCTCGGTGTCGTACGCAATCTGCACCGCATCTGCCGGGTGTACGCCGTTGTCGGTGTCGTCGTGCCGGTGTTCGGCCTCGCCACCGCCAACAGTCTGCATGTCCTCGGCGACACCTGGCTGATCGTCTCCATCGTGCTCACCGCCCTGGCCGCCGGCATCCTCGGACTGCTGGTGCTGCCCGGGCAGAGCGCGGTCCTGGACAACCTCGGCGCGGTCACCTCCGCCAGGCTCGCCATGTCCACGGGGGTGTTCAACCTGCTGTGGGCGACCGTCACGGTCCTGATGATCGTGCGGCCCGGGTCCACCACCGGGGCGTGACCCGCCCCGACCGGCGCCACATACGTCCGGCCCGGGGTGAGCGCCCGCCGGCGCTCACTCCAGGAAGACACCGTCGACGTACACCCAGGCGCCGGCGTGCCGTTCGAAGCTGCTGCGCTCGTGCAGTTCGCCACGCTTGCCGTGCTGCCGGTAGCGGACGCGGAAGGTGACCGTTCCCGAGGAGTGGAAGGGGCTGCCCTCCGTGGTCTGAAGGATCTCCAGCCCCTTCCAGTGCATACCGGGGTCGAGTTCGAGGTGCGGCGGCCGGGTCGCGGGGTGCCAGGTGCGCAGCAGATACGCGGCGTCCTGTGCGACGAAGGCGCTGTAGCGGGAGCGCATCAGCAGCTCGGCGGTGGGGGCTGCGTGCTCGCCCGAGTGGAAGCGGCCGCAGCACTCGCCGTAGGTGGCGGCCAGGCCACAGGGGCAGGGCGAGGTGCCGGTCAGTGCGGGGGCGTGACCACGCCGGGAGCGGGAGCTGCGTCGGGACATGGGTCCATTTTCCAGCCATTGAACGAATAGGCCCACGCCGGGCTTCCGGGTCGCAGGGGATCTCCGTAGGCTCCTGCGCCGGACGCGACAGTTACCGTCGGTAAGGGGTGGGGATGGACCGGGTCGGCAACACACGACGCACTTTCATGGCGGCGGCGGCCGCGGCCGGCGGCACCGCGGCGCTGACCTCGGCGGAAACGGCCACCGCGGCCACCGCTGCGGAACGCACCGCCGTCCACGGCGCGCAGACCGCTCCGGCCGCGCGGTCCGTCGCCGTACTCGGCGGCGGGGTCGCCGGACTCACCGCCGCGCACGAGCTGGCCGACCGCGGATTCCAGGTCACCGTCTACGAGCGCAGGGCACTGGGCGGCAAGGCCCGCAGCATGGACGTCCCGGACAGCGCGAAGGGCGGCCGCCGACCGCTGCCCGCCGAACACGGCTTCCGCTTCATCCCCGGCATCTACCACAACCTGCCGGACACGATGCGGCGCATCCCGTACCCCGGTAACGCCAACGGGGTCTGGGACAACCTGGTTGCGCCACCCGAGATGTCGTTCGCCCGCACCGGGCGCGAGGACTTACGGATCCCGCTGCCCTGGCCGGGCCACAAGCCGGCCGAGCTCACTCTCGACGAGATCCGCCGCGCGCTGACCGCCGCGCTGGACACGGTCCTGGGCATCCCGGCCCATGAGACGGCCTACTTCGTGGGCCGCGGGCTCGTCTTCCTCACCAGCTGCGATGAGCGGCGCGACGGGACGTGGGAGCGCACGCCATGGTGGGAGTTCATCCGGGCCGAGCGGATGAGTTACGACTACCAGCGCGTCCTGGCCGTCGGACTCACCCGGAACATCGTCGCGACCAAGGCCGAGGAGGCCAGCACGCGTACGGTCGCCACTCTCCTCGAGGCCTTCGCCTTCAACGCGCTGGGCCGGGGCGCTGACGGACCACTCGACCGGATACTCAACGCGCCCACCAACGAGGCGTGGATCGATCCCTGGGTGACCCATCTGGAAGGGCTGGGCGTCCAGTTCAAGATCGGCTGGACGGTGCGGGAGGTGAAGTACGGCACCGGCCGTGTCACGGCCGCCGTGATCGAGGACCCGCAGGGCGTACGCCGGTCGGTGACCGCCGACCACTATGTATCGGCGATGCCGGTGGAGCATGCCCGGCGGACCTGGGGCGCCGAGCTGCGCGCGGCGGACCCGCAGCTCGGGCGCTGCGACACCCTTCGGACGGACTGGATGACAGGCATTCAGTTCTATCTCACCGAGCGAGCGCCGCTGCTGCACGGGCACCTCAACTGCATCGACTCACCCTGGTCCCTGACGGCCATCCAGCAGGCCGGGCACTGGCCCTCCCGGAACTTCCCGGCCGACTACGGCGACGGCGTCGCGGTGGACTGCCTCTCCGTGGACATCTCCGAGTGGGACAAGGTCGGCATCCTGTACGGGAAGACCGCCAAGCAGTGCACCCGTGCTGAGGTCGCCCGGGAGGTGTGGGCCCAGCTCAAGGCGAGTGTCAACGACACGGGCCGCACGGCGCTCAAGGACAGCGCGCTGCACTCCTGGTTCCTCGACCCGGGCGTGTCCGGCCTCGGCACCCCGAACCCGGCCAATGAGGACGAGCTCCTCATCCACCCGGTCGGCACCTTCCACAACCGCCCTAAGGCGGCCACCCGGATCCCCAACTTCTTCCTGGCCGGCGACTATGTCGCCGTCGACATCGACCTGGCCACGATGGAGGGAGCGAACGCCTCGGCCCGCGCGGCCGTCAACGCCCTACTGGACAACGTCGGTTCGTCGGCGCCGCGCTGCACGGTGCAGCCGCTCTTCCGCGCGCCCGAGGTCGAGCCGCTGAAGCGCCACGACCGCATCCGCTACCGGCTGGGGCTGCGCAACGCTTTCGACCTGGGGTGACGGGTCAGGGGGCGTCGGGGGGTGGTGGGGCGTGGCGGTCGAGCAACCTGAGTGCCCTGTCGACGAGTTGCGCCGGGACTTCCGCGCTCAGGTCGTCGGCCGGCACACGGTCCAGCAGCCGGGAGACCGCGTCGGCGAGCGCCGCCTGCGTCGGCGCGGAGCCCGCGCTCTCGGAGTACAGAGTCAGCAGCCGTTCGTGGGAGGCCCAAGCGAGGGCATCGAGGGACTCCCCCGCACACATCTGGAGTGCGGCGTCGTCTCCGTGCACCTCCAGCGCCGTGATCGCCGCCCGCGCCCTGAGTTCCCTGCACGCCGTATCGAGCGGCCTTGAATCCGGTGCGTTCAGCACCTTGCACACGACGGTCGCCGGGAGCCGCGCGGCGTCGGCGACCAATTGCCGGAAGACCAGCCTGATCACGCGATCCCGGGATTGGTCGTCGAGACCGTTCCGAGGTTCGATCAACGCGGCGCAATGGTCGTACAGAACCGCGAGTCCCTCGTCCGGCGCGCCCAGCGCGCTCGCCAGCCACAGTGACGTCAGGCCGTTGGCGATCGAGGTCGCCACGCCTTCCGCCGTCCCCACGAAGGTGGTGACGGCGGGGGCCAGCCAGTGGAAGACCGGGTCGACGGCGTGCAGGACCATGGCGTCGTTGGTGCCGCCCGAGACTGCCATCTTGTGGCGGATCTGATCCGGATAGGGCCGCACCCAGCTGATCCGTCTGCTGCGGTCCTCGCTGCCGGGAGGGCGTTCGTACAGCCAGTACGCGTCCACCGGCTGCGGAGAGTCGACCAGGTCCCGCGCAGGCCGGATGTCGACTTCCTGGCCGTCTCCGTTCCAGGTGTGCCGGATGCTGAGGGCCAGCGCGAAGTCGGTCCACTCGGGTTCCGTGAAGGCCGCCCGCCACAGCATCACACGCCGATGCCAGGCCCCGGCAGGCTTGCCCTCCCAGGGGGGAAACAGCTCGCTCGCCTTGAGGCCGCCGGTGACCAGGAGGGTGACCAGCAGCAGGTTCGCGGAGTAGATGCCGTGCCGCGACGACGTGGCACGGACCGCGGGCCGATAGTCCGCGAACCGGTGCTCGGTGCGGTGGCGGTGGTCGGTCATCACGGCGATGAGGAGCTCACCGAGGCGCCTCCGGTCCTCCGGGGCGATCTTCCCGATCCGCGAGGCCACAAAGCGGAGCATCTGACGGGAGGAGAGTGGCGCGTACGACAGCAGTACGTACAGCAGGTCGTCGTCGATGCTGGTCCGGCCGACGGAGAGCGCCGGACGCTGGCCGATCAGTCCGCCGAGCAGATGTACGGCGAGCCGGGCGGCGAGGTACTCGCCGAAGGTGGCGTGCAGGAACTCGTAGGTCGCCAGCCGCTGTTCGTCGCGCAACGCCTGGGCACGCTGGACGAAGAAGAACCGCCCGAGCGCGATCTCCCCCTGGTCCAATGGTGCCCGGAATCCGTCTCGTACCGGTTCCGGACGTCCGAGCAGCACGGCCAGGTCCTGTTCCGCCTCGGCCGCGGTGATCCACTGGCGACGCCGGTTGAGCATGCCGAAGGAAATGAGGGAGAGCCTTTGCAGCTCCTGCTCGGCGCGCTCGGCCAGCTCGCGTTCCGTGCATGACGTGGCCGACTTGCCCACCTCACGGACAGCGAAGGACGCCAGCAGTTCCTCGTACAGCTCGGCCTCGCCGAGCTGTTCCTCGCCGGCGGCCTCTCGCTGCAATGCGTTTTCGGACGCGTCGTACAGGGCCAGCATCATCAGCAGCAACGGCTGGGAGGCAAGGACCTGGTGGCGGACAGCCACGGCGGCGGGCAGTGGCCGCAGGCCGCGCGCGGTGAGGTAGGGCTCGTTGAGCTGGTTCCACAGATCGAGCCAGCGCTCGATCTGCTGCTGCCTGAACGGTTCGAGCCGCAGCGCCACCGCGCCCTCCGGGTAGCGCGCGCGGTCGGCGACGGCGGTCCGGCTGGTGACCAGTGCGAAGACCGGCCGCCCCTGGTCCGCCTCACGCTCCTGGAAGCGGGACACCCGGACCAGGAAGTCGGACTGGTTGACGCCGGTGGCCTGAAGGAGTTCGTCGAAACCGTCGAAGAGCAGAACGGGCACGGCACCGTCCGCCGCCCGCACCAGCTCGGGCCAGGAAACCCGCTCCCCGGTCGCGGCCCGTATCGCGTGCTCGATCTGGTCCTGGATATCGGCATCGGCGGGCACTTCACGGAGAACGATCCGCACGGGCAGATAGCCCGCCGAGGGGAGCCGGGCCGCGAGGATCTTCGTCAGTACGGACTTTCCGGCGCCCGGCTGGCCGAGAACGACCAGCGGCACATTGGTCGAGGCGACCGAGGTGAGGACGCCCGCCAGATACTCGGTGAGGTCGGACCGTACGATCTCGTGCTCCCACCAGCCCTCCTCGGCCGGGCCGAGAGCATTGTCGAGTACCGCACGGACGCGGAAGTCGGGGTCGACGTAACCCTCGCCGAGAGTGGGCAGGCGCATGCCGGTGGGGGCTTGGCCCTCGGAGAGGATCGGCCGCACCAGAGCTGCCTGGTAGCCGGTGGCGAGGGCCGCGGCGGCGTGGCTGAGGGGACGGAGTGCACTCAGTCCGGCGAGGACGGTCTCGATGCCAGTCAGTGCCTGCCGGATGGAGACGCGGGTTGCCTGGTGCTCGATCTGGCCGGACCATAAGCCGAACTCCGGTACCTCAGTGGCCAGTTGCGTGTAGAGCTCCTGATAACGCTCCACGGCACGCCGCCACACCGTCACGCCGAGCGTGTCCGCGACTGCCTGCTGCTGTGTGTCGTCAAGTCGCTCGTAGACGGCGAGCCCGAAGATGAACTCAAGCAGTCGAGCGGTGACCGAGAGGTACCAGCCCCGCAGCTCCTCCACGACATGCTCGTAGGGCACGTGCGGCGCGGGCTGCGGTGCCCCGGTGCCGACCAGCGCCCGCACGAATTCCTGCCCGGAATCCCCACCTCCCGCGATACCGATCTGCTCACGGCGCGTGAGCTCCAACTCCTGCAGACGGAAGGGCAGTTCCGCCTCGTCCAGCGCCTCGAAGTAGGCGGTGACGACGAGCACCGCATGCGCCGCTGCCAGCCGCTCCGTACGCGACGCCCGATCCGCAGACCCCAAACTCGCCCGCAGCCCCGACGTCAGATCGCGCCCGAGCCGCAGGATCCGCCCCTGCGCGTCGAACACGCTCAGCACCGTGTCGCTGACTCCGCCCGTCGCCAGCGACAGGGCTCCGCCGAGCGCCCGGTCGGCCGCCGCCAGACCCGCACTGCCCCCCGTCAGAATCGCCACCGCATCGCTGTAGCTGAGCAGTTGTCGTCCCCGCACCGATCCCCCCGGCTCTCTTCCGCCCTGTCCGCGTCGTGTCTACCACGCGGCTCACGGCCCGGGCGGCGGAAGCGGTCACGTGACAGGGCGGGCCGGTGTGGACCTGTGCGTCCGAGTCACCGTGACCGTCGCCGCCGACGGGGCACACCGGTTCGCGACCGGACGCGTCGGCCTGCGACAGCCGTACGGCCGAGCATCCCGGCCCCGACCATCCGCGCTGGACCGTGGCCCGGGGCGGAAGTCCTTACGGACCTGTGACGGCACGGCGCGCGACGCTGGTCAGCGGGGTTTCGGCCCGTAGCGTCGCAGTCATGCGTGTACTAGTCACAGGAGGCGCGGGCTTCATCGGCTCGCAGGTCGTCGCGGCTCTCGCCGCTCGCGGCCATGACCCGGTCGTGCTCGATGCCCTGCTCCCGGCAGCCCATCCGGAGCCCCCGCCGGTGCCGGACGCCGAATGGATCCACGGGGACGTCCGCGACCGGGCGGTGACGGCGCGCGCGCTGCGCGGCGTGGACGCGGTCTGCCACCAGGCGGCCATGGTCGGCCTCGGCATGGACTTTGCGGACGCACCGGAGTACGTGGCCTGCAATGACCTGGGCACGGCCGTCCTGCTGACGGCCATGACCGAGGCCGGTGTCCAAGAACTCGTGCTGGCCGGCTCCATGGTGGTCTACGGCGAGGGCCGCTACGACTGCCCGCTCCACGGGCAGGTTCGGCCGGGACCGCGTGCGGGCGGCGATCTCGCGGCCGGGCGCTTCGAGCCCCGCTGCCCCGGCTGTGGAGCGGAGCTGACGTCCGGTCTGGTCGGCGAGGACGCTCCGACGGACCCGCGCAATGTGTACGCGACGACAAAGCTGGCGCAGGAGCATCTGGCCGCGGCGTGGGCCCGGGTCACGGGCGGGCGGGCCGTGGCGCTGCGCTACCACAACGTGTACGGGCCGGGCATGCCGCGCGACACGCCCTATGCGGGCGTGGCCTCCTTCTTCCGGTCCTCGCTGGAGCGGGGTGAGGCGCCGCGGGTCTTCGAGGACGGGCGCCAGCGGCGGGACTTCGTCCATGTACGGGACGTCGCGGCCGCGAACGCGATCGCGCTGGAGGCGGTACACGGGCGCGCGCCGGGAGTGCTGACCGCGTACAACACGGGCAGCGGGACGCCCCACACGGTCGGCGAGATGGCGGAGGCGCTGGCCGCGGCGCACGGTGGTCCCGCGCCCCTGGTAACTGGGGAGTTCCGGCTGGGCGACGTACGGCACATCACCGCGGACTCGCGACGGCTGACGGCCGAGCTGGGCTGGAAGGCGCGGGTCGGCTTCGCGGAGGGGATGGCGGAGTTCGCCGCGAGCGGGCTGCGGGGTGCGGTGTCATGACGGTCGGCGTGGATGTCGTACTTCCGTGTCTGGACGAGGCCGAGGCGCTGCCGTGGGTGCTGGAGCGGATCCCGGACGGATGGCGGGCGATCGTGGTGGACAACGGCTCGACGGACGGCTCGGACCGGATCGCCCGCGGGCTGGGCGCGAAGGTCGTGTACGAGGGGCGACGCGGCTTCGGGGCCGCGTGCCATACGGGGCTGCTGGCGGCGGAGGCGGAGTATGTCTGCTTCTGCGACTGCGACGCCTCGCTGGATCCGGGACTGCTGACGGGATTTGTACGCCAAGTGGCGGACGGAGACAGTGACTTGGTACTGGGCCGGCGGCGGCCGCAGACCCGTGGGGCGTGGCCGCCGCATGCGCGGGCCGGGAATCTGGCGCTGTCGCGGATGCTCCGCCGTCGCACCGGGCTGCGTCTGCGCGATCTGGGCCCACTGCGCGCCGCACGCCGCAAGGACCTGCTCGCGCTGGCCCTGACGGACCGGCGGAGCGGCTACCCGCTCCAGATGGTGGTCCGCGCGGCGGACGCGGGCTGGCGGGTCACGGAGGTGGATGTCCCGTATCTGCCGAGATCGGGGAAGTCGAAGGTGACCGGGACGTGGCGGGGCACGTGGCAGGCGGTACGGGACATGCGTGCGGTCCTCGCGGAGCCGGCGGCTAGCGGGGTCGGGGGTGGTGCGCGATGAGCTCCCGCTCCGCGGGCACGCTGCTCGTCATCGCCAAGGCCCCCGTGCCCGGTCGGGTGAAGACGCGGCTCACTCCCCCGTTCTCCCCCGAAGAGGCCGCCCGTCTCGCCGAGGCCGCGCTCGCCGACACCCTGGATGTCGTGCTGGCCACGCCCGCACGCCGCAGGGTTCTGGTCCTCGAAGGCGTTCCCGGTGACTGGCTGCCGGCCGGTATCGAGGTCGTTCCGCAGTGCGCGGGCGGGCTGGATGTACGGCTGGCGCATGCCTTCGGGCTGGGCGAGGGGCCGGCCCTGCTCATCGGGATGGACACTCCTCAGGTCAGCGTCGAACTCCTCAGCCTCGGCCTGGAGTTGGGCAGCGCAGGCGCGTCCTTCGGTCCCGCCCACGACGGCGGGTTCTGGGCGCTCGGGCTGGCCGAGCCGGATCCGGCGCTGCTGATCGGGGTGCCGATGTCCGTGGCCCGGACCGGCGCCGTCCAACGACAGCGCCTCACCCGCGCCGGGCTGACCGTGCGGGATCTGCCGCCGCTGCGGGACGTCGACACTGCGGAGGACGCCCTGCTGGTCGCTGCCGAGGCCCCGCACACCCGGTTCGCCGCGGCCCTCGCCGCGCCGACCGGCACCGGGGCCCGATGACCGCGCCCGCCTGGCAGGCCGATCCGTACACCGACGCGCTGCGCACCGGCCGCGGCCCGCTCTTTCTGCGCCGCCCCGACGGCTGGTTGCTGCCGCTGGAGGTGGAACGCTGGTGCGCCGCGCCGGACGCCGCGGACCTGACCGTGCTGGAACGCTGCCGCGGCGCGGTGCTCGACATCGGCTGCGGTCCCGGCCGTCTCGTCGCGGCGCTCGCCGAGCTGGGGCGGCCGACGCTGGGCATCGATGTGAGCCCGGAGGCGGTGGCCCGTACGGTACGCACCGGCGGCAGCGCGCTGCACCGTTCCGTCTTCGATCCGCTTCCCCGCGAGGGGAGTTGGGGTACGGCGCTGCTCATCGACGGCAATATCGGCATAGGCGGCGACCCGCGCGCCCTGCTGGTCCGCGTGTCCCGCCTCGTCGCCGATGACGGCGTGCTGATCGTGGAGACCAACCCGCTCGATGTGGACGAACGCGTCCAGGTCCGGGTCGTCGACGGCGGCAACGCACAGGGCTCGGCGTTCCCCTGGGCCCGCCTCGGCACTCCCGCGCTGCTCCGGTATGCGCGAGAGGCCGACTGGGCGGTGCCCGCGTCGGGGGTCGGTCGCTGGACGGTCGCCGGCCGGACCTTCGTCGCACTGCACCACGCATAGCCCGCGGCCGCCGGGCCCGCGTCGGCCGGACCCGGCCGCCGGACCCGCGTCGGCCGGACCCGCGTCGGCCGGACCCGCGTCGGCCGGACCCGGCCGCCGCACCCGGCGGCCGGGCCGCGTCCGTTGGACCGGCTGCCGGGCCGGGGCCGGGCCGCTCGGCCGCGGCGTGGTGGGGACGCGCGATCGAGGACGGTGCCCATGTCCCGTGGACCGGCGGCCGGTTCACCGGAGGTTCAACCGCCTGGCGCGCTGCGGTGGGCCCCCCACCGGCGCACTACCCGCATCCCCACCAGCAGTACGCCCGTGAGCACCGCCACCGCCGCCAGTGCGATCAGCCAGTTGCGCACATAGTCCAGCGGCAGCACGGAGGCGTTCTTCGGCGCCCCCGGCCGCAGCAGTACCGGCAGCGCGATCACCGTCAGGCAGCCGGCCACCACCAGTGCGCCGCGGACCGTGCCGCGGGCCGGGACGGCCGCCATCAGCAGGCCGATGCAGAGCACCAGCGGGGCAACGATCCCGTCGTGCAGGACAATCGCGCCCGCCAGCCACAGGGCCACGTCCTTCAGCTGCCCGCCCGTCACCAGGAGCGACGCGCCGAAGGCCATCAGCGCGAGGCCGAGCGCGCCCGTCACGATCCGCATCAGATGACCTCCATCCTGGCGACCCATTTCGTCTGCAGTACGCCCGGTCGGTTCGGGGCGATGATGCGCGCCGGGTAGCCGTGGTCGGGCGAGAGCTCCTGGCCGTTGAGGCACAGGGCGAGCAGAGTGAGCGGATCACGGGCGTAGCCGCTGCCCATCTCCATGACCCGGTAGGCGCCACGCCGCTCCAGCGACACCACCCGCACCGCGGCGTCCGGCCGCGCTCCGGCCCGTTCCAGCAGGTCACCGACGCGTACGCCGGTCCACTTGGCGGATTTGCTCCAGCCCTCGACACAGGCGATGGGGAGGTTCACGGTGTACTGGGGCAGCGCGCCGAGTTCGTCGAGAGTGAGTTCGTAGGAGTTTCTGCCGAGCACCGTGAGCCGCCAGTCCCGTGCGGACAGTCGCGACACCCCGGCCGCGGCCGCCGTCCTGTTGACCGGCAGGCCCTGCGGGCCGTGGTCCGGGTGTCGTGGTGCGAGCAGGTCGAAGCGTTTCAGCGGGGTGAGGGACTGGCCGGCGGTCGTCAGCGTGACCGCGCCGACCGCCGCAGCGACGCCCGTCAGCAGAGAGCGGCGGTCCGGTCCGTCCACCGCCGGGAGTTCCAGTGTCCCGGGCGAGCGTCTGCCCCAATGCTGCCTGATCTCGGGATACTTGACCGCCACATGCAGGACGACCGCACCGAGCAGCAGCCACCCGACCGCGAAGTGCACGGGCACGAAGGAGAACGGCCAGGGGTACCACTGCACGGTGTTGAGCAGCCCGGTGAACAGCTCGAAGACGGCGGCCGCGACGAGCACCGCCACGGACAGCCGCTCCAGCGCATGGCGCACCGACCGCAGCGGCGGCCGTACGAACAGCCGCGGATAGACCGTCCAGAGCTTGGCGAGCAGCAGCGGGATCGCCCCGATCCCGCTCGCCACATGCAGGCCCTGGGTCACCCGGTAGCCCCATGACGGCCGGCTCGGCAGCTCGTCCGCGAGCCAGTCCGGTGGGTGCTGCAGATAGTGGCTGAGCACCCCGGTCACGAAGCACAGGGCTATCGCCCCGCCCAGCCAGCGGCCGATCGAGGTGGCCGTGCGGGCGTCGTGCAGCCTCCCCGAGAAGGACGGCAGGACCGGTGCGGGGATGCGGGGCAGTCGAAGCGGTCGGGGCAGTCTGGGTGGTCGGAGCTTCATGTCCCCATAAGACCTCCGCGACGGGCCGCGCGGACGGGTCCAACACCTTACGGAATGCGGACGTCAGAGGGTGGCGCGCGGTCCAGGCCGGTTCCGGCTGCGACGCTGGGCCTGTGATCAACCCGCGTACTCCCACCGCGATCAACCCGCGTACTCTCACCGCCGGCACCCTGCTTGCCGCCCTGACGGCCGTTCTCGCCCTGACCATCCGCAAGGACGGCTATATCGCCGACCCTGCCGGTCTCTGCTGGTGGTACGCCGCCTGCTGGGTGCTGTTCGCCGCGGCGGTCTTCGCGGTACGCAGGACTCCGGTGCGCCATGCCGTGGTCCTCGTCCTCGCGGGCGGTGTCGCGGTGGCCGCGACCGGGCTCCTCGCTCCCCCGCGCACCAGCACCGACTCGTACCGCTATGCCTGGGACGGCAGGGTGCAGGCGGCCGGCATCTCGCCGTACGACCACGCACCCGCCGATCCCGCGCTCGCCGGACTCCGCGACGACTGGCTCTTCCCGACCGGGGCGGCGTGCGAGCTGCCCGAGCGGGTGCGGATCCCCGGTCCCACGGGCGAGATCCACTGCACCCGGCTCAACCGGCCGCAGGTGCACACCATCTACCCGCCGGTGGCGGAGGGGTACTTCCTGCTCGTCCACGCGCTGTCGCCGGACGGCGTACGGCACAAGGCGCTGCAGACGGGCGGCGCTCTGCTGGCGCTGGGCACCACCGCCGCGCTGCTGCTGGTCCTGCGGCGGCGCGGCGATCCACGGCACGCTGCCTACTGGGCCTGGTGCCCGATCGTGCCGATCGAGGCGGTGAACAACGCGCATGCCGATGTGCTCGGCGCGCTCCTAACGGTGGTGGCACTGGGTGTCCTGGTCCGGCGGCGGGTCCTCGGCGGGGCGCTGCTCGGCGCGGCGATCGTGACCAAGCTGCTGCCGGCCGTGGTGCTGCCGGGCGCGCTGTCCGGCGTTCGGCGGGTGCGGGACGCGGCGGCGGTGCTGCTGCCGGCCGCCGCGGTGGTGGCGCTGAGCTATCTGCCGTACGTCCTTGTCTCCGACGGCTCGGTCTTCGGTTTTCTGGGCGGCTATATGGAGGAGGAGGGGTACGACGACCCCTCCGCCCGCAACCGCTATGCCCTGCTGCGTCTTGTGCTGCCGGACGCCTGGGCGCCTGCCGCGGTGCTGGTCGTGATGCTGGTGGTCGTCGTGCGGGTGCTGTGGCGCGGGGATCCCGAACGCCCTTGGAACGGCGCCCTGTTGGTCACCGGCACGGCCTTTCTGCTGCTGACCCCGGGCTATTCCTGGTACGCGCTGCTGCTGGTGGCGCTGGTCGCCCTCGACGGCCGGTGGGAGTGGCTCGCCGTCGCCGTCGCCGGAGCGGCGAAGTACGTCGGTGTGTACATGGGCGACAGGCCGGACGGCCTGGGCACCACGGTGTACGCGGTCGCAGCCGGCGTGGTGCTCGCCGGCTGCGTACTGCGTCGTCGTGCGCCGCGTCGTCGTTTCGACCAGCAGGTCGGCACGGGTGTTACCGCCCAGTCGATACGGTCTTGACCTCGACCAGCGCGACCTGAAGGTCCGTTCTGCGGGTAGCTGCCGCCGATCCTGATGCCCCGAGGGCCGGTCGGCGAGGCGGCGTCGGGTGTACACAGCGGCCGAAGGCGGCGAGTGCAAGGCCGAATTCCCGGACTGCAGCGGCACCGATCCGCGACGGGCGGCATTGCGCCGCCACCGCGGCCACATGGCCAACTCGGCTGTCTTTACGGCCCGTTGGGCAGAGCCGTACGCTCCGGCCCCATGACCTCACCCGGTATACGCCCCCGAAGAGCGGCCACCCTGCTCGCCACCGTGGGGACCCTTGTCGCCGCCTGCCTTCTGGGCACGGCAACCCCGTCCGGCGCGGCCGAGGAACCAGTGACCGCCCGGGCCACCGTCGTCCCCGTGCAGACCACAGGACCCGCCGACAAGCGCTTCAACATCATTGTTCTGGGCGACGGTTACACCGCCGACGAGATGCCGGCCTTCCGCGCCGATGTCGAGAAGCACCTCAATGTGCTCTGGTCCACGGAGCCGTTCGCCTCGTACCGCTCCTACGTCAACGTGTGGGCGGTGGAAGTGCCCTCCGCCGAGTCCGGTGTGGACTGCGATCCGGGGCTGGACTCACCGCGCCGCGACACGGCCCTGAACATGGGGTTCTGGGGCGGCTGCGACGCCGGCAGCGTGCAGCGTCTGCTCACCGTCGACAGCGGGTCGGCGACGGCGCTCGCCGACCTCGTCCCCGGCTCCGCGAACGCGAACCGGCAGATCGTGGCCCTCGCCAACAGCGACACCTACGGCGGCGCCGGCGGTACCTACGCCACGGCCTCCGGAGGCAACGCACTCTCCTCGCTGATCACCCCGCACGAGATCGGCCACTCGCTGGGCAAGCTCCAGGACGAGTACGACTACTACGCCCGCGGGGTCCCCGGCGGCGCGTACAGCGGCGGCGAGCCCTCGTCCGTCCACCACACCCTGCTCACGGAGGAGCAGATGAAGCAGCAGCGCGCCAAGTGGTGGCGCTGGCTCGGCGAGAGGAGTGAGTCCGGCGGGGTCATCGGACGATTCGACGGCGGGATGTACAGCACCAAGGGCGTCTGGCGGCCCAGCAAGCACTCGATCATGAAGACCCTCGGCTACCCCTTCGACCAGGTCGAGCGCGAGGTGATGGCGCAGAAGATCTCCGCCAAGGTGGACCTTGTACAGGGACACACACCGAACACCGCCGCGATCGGCGACGACCGGACGGTGTGGGTGGACACGCTGCATCCGGTCGGCGGCGAACTGGATGTCGTATGGCGGCTCGACGGCAGTCCGGTGCGCTCCACCGGCAACGCCCGCACGCTCGATCTACGGCGGCTCCGGCCGGCCCGCGGGACGCACACGCTGACGGCCACGGTCACCGATCCCACGCCGTTCGTGCGCGACCCGGCGATCCGCGCGTCCGCCGCGCTGACCCGCACTGTCGCCTGGACCCTGGACACTGCCGTCACCACCCCGCGCGAGCCTGTGGGGGCCGCCTTCACCGGTCACACGGACACCACGGCTCCGGCGGGGTCGGCATCGGTCGTGTACGCCGACACCACGCACCCCGTCGACCGGACCCTGGCCGTCGGCTGGAAGCTCGACGGCCGGCCGCTGGCCAATCCGGGCAACGACCGCGATCTCGACCTGGGCGCGCTGCGACTGCGTCACGGCACGCACCGGCTCACGGCACGTATCGCCGGTACGCAGTCCACGCTGAGCTGGACGGTGGACGCGGTCCCGGCGACGGCGGCATACGCGCTCTCCAAGCCCCTGCGTACGGTGGAGCGGCCCGGCAGGCCGGTGGAGTACGTCTACGACGGACCCTTCACCATGAAGCTGACGGCCGGCGACGACCGGGCCGGCTCTGCGGTGACGCAGTTCAGGGTCGACGGTGACGGCTGGCAGACGTATTACGGCTGGCCGACCGACGCCGACGCGCCCTTCCTCTTCACCCCGAGCGGCACCGCCATCGACGGCCTGGTCTACGGAAAGCTCGGAAGGACGCGCGCCGTGCCGTGGGACGAGGCCACTCCCGACTACGGAACGCACACGATCGAGTACCGGACGGTCGACCCGGCCGGGAACGTCTCGGCACCGAAGTCGTTCCTCGCGACACTGCTCCGGCCGGCAGCCGCGAAGGGGGCAGCGACGGGCTGACTAGGCCACGCGGGGGATGCCCGCAGGTCCCGGGGCCGGATCGGCCGTACGTCCCGGGGCCGGACCGGCCTCAGATCCTGGGAGGGGATCGCCCGCACGTCCCACGACCGGATCGTCGCCGGCGGTCCGCCCCACGCCCGGCTCCTGATGCCCATGGGCGGCCGGGAAGACCCGCCAGGCGTACTCCCGCGCCGGATACGGCTCGGCGGTGTCGATCCGGACTGCGGTGTGGTCGTGACCGGTCATCTCTCGCTCCATATGTCGCGGTGGTGAGGTGCGGTTCAGGAATCAGGTGAGAAGAAAGTCCGCCTTCCCGGACTTGGCCCCCTGGATGAACGCGGCGATCTCGCCGGAGGTGTAGATCAGCGCGGGGCCGTCGGGGTCGGCGGACTGACGCACCGCGACCCTGCCGTCGGCGAGCTTCATGGTCTCGAAGCAGTTGCCGCCGTTGCCGCCGCTCCACGGCTTGTGCCAGCCCTCGGCACCCAACTCCGCTGCGGGCATGCCGTTGTATATGCGATCCATTCACAGCTCCTCGCGGAGATCCCTGAGGATCTCCTTCGTACGTTGTGCAGTCGCGGCCTGCGCAGCCATGCGGTCCAGGACCTCAAGATGCGATGCGACCTCGGGGCGCGCGTCCAGATAGACGGCGCCGGTCAGATACTCGCTGTAGACCATGTCCGGGAGTTCGGGGACGGCGAACCGGAAGAGGACGAACGGCCCATAGGTGCCGGCGTGGTGTCCGGTCGCGAACTCCGCTATCTGCAGAGTCACATGGGGCAGTTCGGCGCCTTCGAGCAACCGGTCGATCTGTGCTCTCATGACACCTGGACCGCCGACGGGTCGGCGGAACACCGTCTCATCCATGATCACCCAGAGTCTGGGTGCGCCGGGTTTGGTGAGCAGGGACTGACGTTCCATCCGCAGCGCCACATGGCGCTCGATGTCCGCCGGATCCGTCTGGCCGACGGCTCCGGCGAGCATGAT
The DNA here is from genome assembly GCF_035918095.1 of Streptomyces sp. NBC_01750. Taxonomy (NCBI): domain Bacteria; kingdom Bacillati; phylum Actinomycetota; class Actinomycetes; order Kitasatosporales; family Streptomycetaceae; genus Streptomyces; species Streptomyces sp. NBC_01750. Next base: position 7,475,028 of record NZ_CP109137.1, on the reverse strand, counting down.
CGCCCGAGCGTAGTCCTCCGTCTGCAGCAGACCGGGTACGAACTGCGGTTCGTACGCCCGGATGAGGGCGGCCGCACCCTCCAGGCTGACGTACATGCTGAACCAGCCCGGCAGCACGTCATGGAAGCGCTGCCACCAGCCCGGCTTATTGGCCTCTTCGGCCAGCTCGATAAAGCCGCGCGCCTCGTCGTCCGTGATCCCGTACGCGTTCAACAGGAGCTGAACATAAGGGATTTTCAGCGCGACCTCGGCCGTCTCCATCCTGCGGATCGTGCCCGCTGCGACACGCAGCACTTTGGCGGCCTCTTCACGCCTGAGACCGGCTCGCTCCCGCAGATCCTGCAAGCGCTTACCGAGAACGACCTGACCCACGGTTGGGGCGGACCGCGGTTCGCTCACTCCCAGACCTCCCCTGTGCTGTTGCGAGCAGTGTGCCACGCCCCCACAGCGATGAATATGCCCACTCTGCAATTTTCAGAGTGGCTCTTGCCAATGTGCGCCCTCCGGGGAGAGAGTGGCCGTGTGAACCGTGACGCGCTCACCCCCCGGCACCTGAACCCGTGCTTGGGGACTCCTCATCACCGGTACGGCTTCGAGCTACCGGCCCGCGTCGAATTTGTCTCCAGTGCCAGAAAACTCGCCCGCCGGCGGCTGCACCACTGGGGCATAGGCGGCGATGTTCACGATACGGCGATGCTGGTCGTCTCCGAACTGGTCACCAACGCGGTCGTGCACACCGACGGCCATCTGGTCGCCTGCGAACTTCTCAACGGCATTGAGCGCCTGCGCATCACCGTGCACGACCAGGGTTCCGCACCCACCGACCCGCATGTGTGCCGCGCCATCGACGAGGAACGGGGACGCGGGCTGCTGCTGGTCGAGTCCCTCAGCAGCGCTTGGGGCTCGCACGCGTCGCACCTCGGACCCGGCCGCATCGTGTGGGCCGAACTGCCGCACCAGGACGAACTGCCGTACGGAACACAAGTGCCGTACTGGTCGGAGAGTCCATGATGAAACATCTGGCCACCCTCCTCCTGCGGGGCGGCCGCCGTGCCGGCGAGTGCCGGATGACCAGGCTCGTTCCGCCGCCCGCGCTGCCGGCCACGCTGGGCTGCGACGCCGTGGGCGTGCCCGCCCGGTACGGATTCCGGCTCCTTGGCCGTCTGCCGCGGAACGGCTGCGTATTCGCGGACAGTGACTGGTGGTGGTGGATCGTGCCCGCCGGCTCGGACCTCGAACTGACCTGGCCGCTGCCCTCGCACTACGCCCGCGGCGCATACGTACCGGCGACGAACCCGCGGCTGATCCGCTGGCCCGACGGCACCAGCCCCTACACTCCGCCGATCCCGCTCTATCTGATGGCCTGCCAGCTGACCGGCACGGCACCGCTGTGGACGGCCGAGGTCGGCAGCGCACGCCGTGCGTGACCTGAGCGGATCACAAGTCGGCCCGGTGCGGCCCACACAGGGACTCGACGGCTAGTCTTCGGGCATGTCAGAAGCCAATTCGAGCCCGGAGCGGCAGGGGCTCACACCACGTCAGGCGCGCCGTATACGGATAGCCCTCTCCGCGGTCATCATGATCGCCGTGGGCGCCACCCTGGTGCTGCGGCTCGGCAGCACGCACTCGGTGCTGACCATGGGCTTCTACGGCATCGCGCTGATCCTGTCCGGCAGCGCGCTCGTACTCAGCCGACAGGGGCGTACGCGCGTGGCCACGGCGGTGCTGGGGGTCGGCGTCGCAGTGGCAGTGGCCTCGGAGTGGGCCGTCGCGTCGATGCGCTGACGGCCGGTGAGAACATGGGCCGGGCGCGGGAACGGGTCAGGCCCCGGCCTGGCTTCTCGCCGGGTGAGCGCAAGCTCCTGATCGCCTGGACCTGACGAGGCGCCATACGCACGCCCCTGACCTGCGGAGAGCCGCCGGGATGCCCGGAAGCCGCTGCTCCGAGGCCAAGGGGGCGCGCTCAAGGCCCTGTTGAGAAGTCAGAGGGCAGCCCTGGGGTTTTCCCTCGGGGACACTCCCCGGGGGCGTCGACGGTGGGCAGAGTGCCGTCGCGGTGCGCCGTACGGCAGCCGCATGTCCTTGCCCTCGGAGCGGCCGGCGTACGGCGAAATCCGCGCGCTCCGGACGGCAGTCGACTCCTTCGACGCCGCGGCCGCCCCGCTACTGGGAATCAACCGCACGGATCCGCGCTGCCTGGACATCCTCATAGCGCGAAAGCGCCGCACCCAGCGAACTGGGTGCGGCGCTCGGGCTCACCACGGGCAGTGTCACGGCCCTGCTGGACCGCCTGGACCGGCCCGGCTATGTGACCCGCTCCCCCGATCCCGGGGACCGGCGCAGGTCGGTGGTGCGGCCGGCGCCCAGAGCCGTACGGGCTGTGGAGGAGATCTTCGGCCCCTCACCCAGGACGGGTTCCGGCATGTCGCGCGCTGCACCACCGAACAGCTGGAACTACTGCTGGACTTCATGCGCAGCAGCCGGGAGCTGCAGGAGCGGCACCTCGACCGGATCCGGTCGTGACGTCGTCGGCCTCTCGTCGTCAGCGGCCGTCACCGGGTCCCGGACCAGAAACGCCCACCGGGCCGAACAGACTGAGATATTCCTGGCTGTCCTCGCGGGGGAAACTGTCCCGCGGCATGATTTCCTCATGGCTGACGTCCGGGATCCACACCCAGTACATCCCGTAGGCGATCAGCGCCCGGCCCACCGGACGCAGCACATCGACGAGGACAAAACTTCTCAGGGACGGCATGGCCACTCTCCTCAGCGCGGAAGTGCAAGTGCCGTACGACCATGCGCCCGGCCGGTCGACTCTCGCTCCAGGCGCGGGCGGCGGACCTTCGTTCGGGGCAGCCGCTCAGCTCCGGCCACGGCCCGCGGCAGTCGCTCCCGTCGGCGGCGGGCTTCCTTCGCGGTAGCCGGCCGGCCGCCGGATCAGCGCTGGGGAGCGGGGAATGCCACCGGGCTGCGCAATCCGGCCCGGTTCACGGCACGGACGCCGAAGAAGACATTGTCCTTGGAGAGATCGACCGTGTGACTGGTCGTATCACCGGCCCGGATGACATGGGTCCACTCGGGCGCGGTGGTCTCGCGCCACACCACCTCGTAGCCGGCGAGATCGGCTTCGCCCCCGCGCTGCCACACCAGCTCCGTCGCGTTGGTCAGCGCGCTGGTGAGGATCTTCGCTCCCTTGGGGGTGCCGGGCGCCTGGGCGAGGGTCCACAGGGCGGCGCCGTTGACCTTGGCCACGCGCGCGACGTAGCCGAAGTCGCAGAACTCCGGCAGATCGCCGTACTGCTTGCCGTCGACCACCTTCACATCCTGGTGCTGGTGCGCGAAATCCTCGGCGGGCTCGGTGAACCGGGCCGCGGGGAAGCCGCGTTCGAGGTAGGGGATGTGGTCGCCGCCGCGCAGATAGCGGTCGCGGCGGTAGACGACGCGGACGTGCATACCGGTGGCGTCGTTGTCGGCCACATCGCGTACGAAGCGGGCGAGCTGGCGGGACGGGGAGTCGTTCTCGCCGCCCACCGAACGGCGGGTCGCGGCCTCTTCGGGGGTCTCGGAGGTGGGGACTCCCTCGGCGAACAGGCGGATGGTGTACGGATCCCGGGTCCCGTCGTCGGCCGTGGGGCTGCCCACGATGTCGTCGGTGAACATGCCCTGGAGGTCCACGCCGGCCGTCTTGAAGGTCTGCGCCATGTGTGCGGCGCCGAACAGGCCCTGCTCCTCGCCGGCGACGGCCGCGAAGACGATGGTCGCGGCGGGACGGCGGGTGGCCATGACCCGGGCGAGCTCCATGGCGACGGCCACCCCGGAGGCGTCGTCGTCGGCGCCGGGCGCGTCGCCGGTGGCGTCCATGACGTCGGTGGCGCGTGAGTCGTAGTGCCCGGAGACGACATAGACACGCTCGGGGGCGGTGGAGCCGCGCAGGGTCGCGACGATGTTGGTGATCCGGGTCGCCACGGGGATACGCGGCACCGGCTGCTGGACATAGGACTGCAGCTCGACCGTCATCCGGCCGCCGCTGCCCGCGGCGTACCGCTTCAGCTCGGCGAGGATCCAGTCGCGGGCCGCGCCGATCCCGCGCTCCGGGTCGTCCTGGCTGGAGAGAGTGTGCCGGGTGCCGAAGGAGGCGAGCTTGCGCACCGTCGCTTCGATTCGGTCGCGGTCGATCTCCCGCAGGAGCGCGCGCAGTTCACGGGTGGGCGGCTGGGCGGTGGCGGGAGTCTCGCGGTCGGGGGTGCGCGCCGCGGCGGCCGCGGGCGGTATGCCGGCGCCGGACAGCGCCGCGCCGAGCGCGGCGGTTCCGGCTGCGGCCGACAGAACCGTTCTCCGGCCGGTGCCACGGGGGTTGATGGGGCCGCCTGCGTTTCCTGAGGTCTGCTGCGACATGAGTTCATCGTCATGGACGCGCCAACCCATGACAAGGGTGAGGCTGCTGCCGGCGGCATCGGCCTCCGGGTCCCGGTTCAGCCGCTGGAGACGGCCCTCAGATGCGACTTGCCCCTCCGCAGCACCGGTTCGGCGACGCGGGTTTCACGCAGTACCAGCGTCATCCGGGTGAATCCCCGGTCCTGAAGGCTCGCGGGGGTCTCGTCGACGATCCGGCACTCGGTGCGTCCCCAGCGGGGATCGGGGTGATGGAGCGGCCGTAAGACCCCGTCGTGGTGGACAGCGGCCGCGCCTGCGGCACGCATCCAGTGCGGAAGTCCGCACCGGTAGGCGGCGTCCATGATCGGGTCCTCGGCGATGTCGCGACGAATGGCCTGAAGGACACGGTCCTCGGCGTCGGCCTCCAGGGCCGACTCCAGCCGCGCCAGCAGGGGCAGGCACCAGCTTGTCTCGCGGTCGGCGAGCACCGTGCCCGCATCCGGGTGGAAGAGCACGAACCGGAGGAAGTTCTGGTCAGGCATGGCCGTGGGGTGCGGCCCGACGCCGCGGAAGAGCGCGTCGAAGGCCGGGTTGGCGTGCGCCACCTCCCAGCGCCGGTCGAAGAGCACGGAAGGCAGCGGCACGGCGTCCATCATCGTCGCGTAGTCACGCAGATAGGCACGTGTCTCGGGGTCGGAACCCTCCGTGGGATCAGCCGGATCCGCGGGATCGGACGGGCTCGCGGGCAACGACGGGGGCACCGGGATGTACGGGCGCACGGGACCGGCCGGAAACGCGGGACCTGACGGTCGCGCGGGCCCCAGCGGCGGCACCGGAACGGACGCCCCGACAGGCGTCGTCCAGGGTGGCGGCGGATCACGGTCGACCGCGAGGCGGAAGAGCCACCCGCCCTGCTGATCGCTCATCTCGAGAGCCTTGACCAGGGCACAGAGCATTTCGTCGGTCCACTCCTTGGCGGGTGCCCGCTCCCAGCTGCCGTACGCGCCCGTGCTGATCTCGAGCCGCGCGGCCACGTCCGCCACGCTCAGGCCGAGTTCCTCCCGGCGCCGTCTGAGGACATCGGTGACCCGCCTCGCCCGCACCGCGCCCCGCACCGTTCCGGCACACCCTCGGCGCCCCTGGACACCAGGACGTTCCACGCCTGCCTCATGTGTCATCGAGAACGCCACCCTTCTCGAAGTCCCGCTGCGGCAGGGCCATTTGGATCATCATCACCGCGTGGCGATCCTGCTACCGCAACAACGGCCATGTCAACTATCGTGGCATTGCCTGCCGTTGACCGCTCAATTCGCGCCACAGCTGTGGCAAGACCTGGCTACGCTGTCCCGAAACAGATAATCTCCCGGCAGCCCAATGTGTGCGGGGCTACCTCGCGTGATCTAGGAGACCTACTGGTGACAGACGGCTTCTCGGTTCCGGGTTCGACGGCCACAGTCCCTCTGGCGGCATCCGTTGCCCGTGTCGCCGAGCTTGCGGACAAGCTCGGGCTGAGCCACAGCGAGGTATTCGACGTTCATAACCTCTCCGAGGCCTCGGGCGTCCCCGCCGAGGTGGTCGGCGCTCTGCTCGCCGGGCAGCGGGCCGGCGAACCCGACCTCCAGGCACGCTTTCTGCAGCGCTTCGACCTGTTGCGCAGGACACGGCTGAAGCCCAATGGCCGCCGCTACACCCAGCAGGAGATCGCCGACGGCGCGGGCATGTCACGGCAACAGGCGGGGGCCCTCATCAACGGCGACCGCAGACCGACCATGGAACACTGCGACGCGATCCAGCGGTTCTTCAAGGTCCACGCCGGATTCCTGACCGCCGAGGACGCCGACGCACTCGACGGTGCGCTGCAGCGCACCGAGCAGACCTTGCTGCAGGACTTCGCCGGTGACGGCGATCCGCTGGAGCGTCTGCTGCAGGACCACGGGGTACGGGGCATCGCCTGGCGGGCGGCTCAGCTCCCCACCGACAAACACCGGGACAAGGTCACCGAGTGGCTCGACATGCTCCTGGAGAGCGTCAAGCCGACGGAGTCCTGAAATGCACCCTGCGCCGACGGGAGAACGGTGAGCATAGGCAAAGAGATGCGGCGGTTGTGCGGCGAGCTCATCGCCGGAATCGACCTGCCCGTCCCTGCGGAACCGGCAGACCTCTATGCGGCGCTGTGCGGGAAGATGGGCAGCCGCCGGGGCCGGCCGGTCCAGTTCCGCGTGGCCTCGTTCCCGCCGGGAACCGCCAGCGGACTGTGGCTCGACATGGCGGACCAGGACCTGATCGTCATCGAGGAACGCACCGCACCCGACCACCAACTCGTCATTCTGGGCCATGAGCTGTGGCATATGCAGGCCGGCCACAGCAGCCATCACGTCGAGGGCGCGGCCGTCGCGGCACGGCTGCTGACGGACGGCGCCGATCTGCAGGACACCGTGCTCAAGGTCGCCGCCCGTACGAGCTTCGACGCGGCCGAGGAGAACGAGGCCGAGAGCTTCGGACTGCTGCTGAGCACTAAATGCCGTTCCTGGCTTACGGGTTCGCACACACGCGGTCCCGTTCTCGGCCGGGACGCGATCGAAGGCCGGATCGAAGCATCACTGGGATACCGAAAGCCGCAGGGCTGATGCGTGGAGGGTCTGGACTTCTACATACCCGGGGCCGCGCTCGCCGTCGCGTTCGCGTTCCGGCTGCCCGGAATCAGCCGCACCTGGCGTGATCCGCTGCTGCGGTCCGTCAGCGCACTGCTGCTCGTGGCCGTCTCGGTGTTCTTCTTCGCGGCGCCGCCCACCATCGCTGCGGTGAACCGCATCACCGGTGTACCCAACTTCTCCGCGCCGCTCGTCTACTGCATCCTCACAGCCTTCAGCGCTTCCTGCCTCGTGCTCATCATCAACTGGCGCGGAGGCCCGCCCGAAGTCACCCGGAGTGCGTCCCGCCGCTGCATCACCGCGTACGGCACGGTCATCGTGGCGATGATTCTCCTCTTCGCCCTCGGTGACGCTCCCGTCGAGCGGCTGCGGGACCTGGACACGTACTACGCGAACACTCCGTACATACGCGAGATGATCGTCCTCTATCTTGTGGCGCACACGGTGGCGGCGGTCGTGATGACCGTCCTGTGCTGGCGCTGGTCGATGCGGGTCCACGGCTGGCTGCGGACCGGTCTGGTGCTCATCATGATCGGCTACTTCCTCAACCTCGGCTTCGACGCCGCCAAGTACTCCGCCGTGTCCGCCCGGTGGGCCGGGTACAACTGGGACGCCCTGAGCACCCGCGTGGCACCGCCGCTGGCGTCGGCCTCCGCCCTCATCATCGCCGCCGGGTTCATTCTCCCGGTGGCCGGACAGCGCCTCTCCGAGTCCTGGCGGAGTTGGTCCACGTACTGGAAGCTGGGCGCCCTCTGGCACGAACTTCGCTCCGTCGCTCCTCAGGGGGCCATGGCGGTCCCGATCTCCCGCTGGTCGTCCCTCGACCTTCGGCTGACCCAGCGGGAAGCGTTCATCCACGACGGCATCCTCGCTCTGGACCCGTACTTCGACCACGGCCTGCGGGCGGAGTCCCATGCCGCGGCGCTCGCTTCGGGGACCGACGCGCACCAGGCGGAGGCCGTCGCCGAGGCGGCGATGCTGGCCGCCGCGGTGATCGCGCGGGACGCCGACCCGCAGGGGACGATCATCACCGCGGCGGACACCCGCTCCGCCACAACCGAGCAGACCCAGCGCGATCTCGTCGGCATGTCCCGGGCGTTGCGTCACTCGCCTGTCGTTGCAGCAGCCCGCCGTTGTGCGGCCAGGTCAGAGAGCAGCCACCCATGAGCGAACCACACAGACCCGACGCTGACCCGGCACTCCGTCGCGCCGTCGTCGTCGGCGGAGGACTGGCCGGGATGCTGGCGGCCGCCGCCCTGGCCGAGTTCGCCGACGAGATCACCGTCGTGGAACGCGACTCCCTGCCGGCCGGCCCCGAACCCCGTAAGCACCTGCCTCAGGCAGGTCATGCCCACATTCTGTGGTGCGGAGGAGTCGAGGCGATCGAGTCCCTGCTGCCGGGTGCCACCGCGCGCTGGCTGGCGGCCGGGGCCCGCCGCATCCCGCTGCCGACGGGCATGGTCGGACTGTCTCCGCAGGGCTGGTACCGCCGCTGGACCGAGACGCACTACCTGATCGCCTGCAGCCGCGATCTGCTCGACTGGGTCGTACGCGAGCAGGTCCTGGCCCAGCCGCGCATCACCGTTCTCGAGCACACCAAACTGCTCGCGCTCGAAGGAAGTTCCGCCCGAGTGACGGGGGTGCGGGTACGGACATCCGAGGGCGGTGAGCGTGTCCTGGCAGCCGATCTGGTCGTCGACTGCAGCGGCCGCGGCACTCGCGCGCCGGAGCTGCTCCGGGCGCTGGGCGTCGGCGCTGCGCGCGAGGACCAGGTGGACGCAGGCCTGGTGTATGCCAGCCGCCTCTTCCGTGCTCCACGGGGCACGGCGGCGGAGTTTCCCATCGTCAATGTGCAGTCCAACGCGCGCGAGCAGCGGCCCGGGCAGGCCGCCATCGTCCTGCCGGTCGAGGACGGGCGCTGGCTGGTGACCCTGTCCGGCACCCGGGGTGGGCAGCCCACCAAGGCGGCCGACGCCTTCGAGGCCTTCGCGCGCGGAGTGCGGCACCCCATCGTCGGTGAGCTCATCTCGCGTGCGGAGCCGCTCAGCGACGTGGTCACGTTCGGTAACACGGCGAATCGTCGCCGGTACTTCGAGAAGGTCGCCGGCTGGCCCGACGGTTTTGTCGCGGTGGGCGACTCGGTGGCCACCTTCAATCCCGTCTACGGCCACGGGATGTCCGTGGCGGCACAGGGTGTACGGGCCCTGCGCGACCAGATCCGGAAGCACGGGCTCACCTCGGCCGGGCTGGCCCGGCGGGCACAGCGGGCCGTATCCAAGTCCGCGGGCACGGCCTGGGACCTGGCCACGGGACAGGACATCTTCTACCCGGGAGCGACCGGCAAGCAGCCGGGCGCGGTGGACCGGCTGCTCGGCCGCTACGTGGACCGTCTGATGCTGACCTCGACCGGAAACTTCCTCGTCACCACCGCTCTGACGGATGTGATGACGCTCTCGGCACCGCTCACATCGCTGGTCAGGCCCCGGGTCATGCTGGCCGCGCTGCGCGGACCCGGGCTGCCGCGCCTGCCGGGGCCGCCGCTGACCGACGAGGAGCTGCACAGGGCGGAGGAGCCCCGGGGCGAGCCGGAGACCGATCCGGCGGACGCGTGAGACCGGATATCGCCTAGGCTCGGCCGCGATATGAACGGCAATCACACGGGCGGCTCCGCAGGCAGCTACACACCGCTGGAGCCCAAGGCCGACCGGGAGACGGTGCGACGGCACAATCTCAGCCTGGTGCTCCGGGCTGTCCGCGACGAGGGCGAGGTGACCCGGGCCGGTGTCTCGGCACGGGTCGGGCTGACCCGTGCGGCCGTCTCCTCGCTGGTCGAGCAACTCCTGGAGAGCGGGTTCCTGTCAGAGTCCGGGAAGACGTTCAGCGGTCAGGCGGGCCGGCCCGGCACCGTACTGAAAGTGGCCCGTACCGGCGTCGCGGGCATCGGGGTCGAGATCAATGTCGACTATGTGTCGGTGTGCGTGGTGGATCTGGCGGGCACCGACCGGGTGCGTCTCGTCGAGCACCTCGACAACCGCGGCGCGCCGCCCGCCCAGGTGCTCGCCCGGGCGGCCCGGATCGCCGCCCGGGCGCTGACGTCGGCGGCCGAGCAGGAGCTGCGGCCGGTCGGCGCGGAGCTGGCGCTGCCGGGGCTCATCTCCGCGGGTACGGTCCGGCAGGCGCCCAATCTGGGCTGGGCCCAGGTCGCGGCCGAGACCCGGTTCGCCGAGGCACTCGCGGCACTGCGGCCCGGCCTGCCCGCGCTGCCGGTGCATTCGGAGAACGAGGCCAATCTGGCGGCACTGGCCGAGCTGTGGTTCGGCGGCTTGGGCGAGGTGCGCAGCTTTCTGTATCTGACGGGCGAGATCGGCGTCGGCGGCGCCCTGGTCCTGGACGGCGAACTGCTGCGCGGGGCACATGGATTCGCCGGGGAGATCGGCCATGTCGTGGTGTCGGCGGACGGCCCCGAGTGCCGCTGCGGCTCGCGGGGCTGTCTGGAGCAGTACGCGGGACAGTCGGCGTTGCTGCGGGCCGCGGGCATCGACGAGTCCACCGGTGCGGCGGGCGTGGCCGAGCTGGAGCGGCGGGCCGGCGCGGGCGACGAGCGTGCGGTGACGGCGCTCGGACAGGCCGGGCTGATGCTGGGCCGGGTGCTGTCCGGCGCGGTGAACCTCTTCGACCCGGACGCGGTGGTGCTCGGCGGGATCTACCGGCCGCTGAAGCCCTGGCTGTCGCCGCCGGCCGGCGGCGAACTGGCCGGCCGGGTGGTGTCGGGGCTGTGGCCCGAGGACAGCGGGCGGCTGCGCGCCTCGTCCCCGGCTGCGGACGCGGCGCGCGGCGCGGCGGCTCTCGTGGTGCAGGACGTGCTGGCCGACCCGGTGGCGTACGGCATTTCAAGCCCGTCCGGCGATTGAGGACAGGACGGGGCTCCCACGCCCGCAGGGGACAGGGTCCTGGGCAGCCCCGGGCCGTCAGCGAACGCCCAGCAGATGATCCATGGCGAGCTGGTCGAGGCGCTCGAAGGCCATCCCCCGCTCGGCCGCGGCGTCCAGGTCGAACTCCTCGAACGAGGCACGGTCGGCCAGCAGACCGGACAGCCCGTCCGCGGCGGTGGGCAGAGCGAGCTGGTCCAGACGCGCGGCCCGCAGCGCCTCCTGTGCGCGCGGATTCGCGCGGAAGGCGGCGGCCCGCTCCTTGAGGATCAGATAGTTGCGCATACAGCCGGCCGCCGATGCCCACACCCCGTCGAAGTCCTCGGTACGCGGCGGCTTGAAGTCGAAGTGCCGCGGCCCTTCGTAGCCGCCCGTCTCCAACAGGTCGACCAGCCAGAACGCGGCGCGCAGGTCGCCGGCGCCGAAGCGCAGGTCCTGGTCGTACTTGATGCCGCTCTGCCCGTTGAGGTCGATATGGAAGAGCTTGCCTGCCCACATCGCCTGGGCGATGGAGTGCGTGAAGTTCAGCCCGGCCATCTGCTCGTGGCCGACCTCCGGGTTCACGCCGTACAGCTCGGGCCGCTCCAGGCGCTCGATGAAGGCCAGCGCATGGCCGACGGTGGGCAGCAGGATGTCCCCGCGCGGCTCATTGGGCTTGGGCTCGATGGCGAACCGCAGGTCGTAGCCCTGCTCGGTGACGTACTCCCCCAGCAGGTCGAAGGCTTCCTTCATCCGGTCCAGAGCGGTGCGTACGTCCTTCGCCGCGCCCGACTCCGCGCCCTCGCGGCCGCCCCAGGCGACGTAGGTACGGGCTCCGAGCTCGGCGGCGAGGTCGATGTTGCGGATGGTCTTGCGCAGCGCGTACCGGCGTACGTCCCGGTCGTTGGCGGTGAAGGCGCCGTCCTTGAAGACAGGGTGGGTGAAGAGATTGGTGGTGGCCATCGGCACCACCAGACCGGTCGCGTCCAGTGCCTGCCGGAAGCGCTTGATGTGCGATTCACGCTCGGCCTCGGTGACGCCGAAGGGGATCAGGTCGTCGTCGTGGAACGTGACGCCGTACGCGCCGAGCGAGGCGAGGTACTGCACGGACTCGATGGGGTCCAGTGGCGGCCGGGTCGCCTCTCCGAAGGGGTCCCTGCCCTGCCAGCCAACCGTCCAGAGGCCGAAGCTGAACCTGTCGTCGGGGGTCGGCGTGAAGCGTTCCGACATCACCTTGACCACCTTCCATCCGGAGTTTGTTTTCTTACCGTACTAATAAAGCATCTCGCCATGTGATCACAGAAGTCCATCAGTACCTGTTCCCGATCTGGTCGCGCAGGACCGGGTGACGTAATTTGTTTGCTGTCGGCCAAAATAGGCCGGGAGGGAGAGGTGAGGCAATGCCGACCCAGACGGTCGTCATCGGCGTGGACAGCTCGACCCAGTCCGCCAAGGCCGCGTTCATCGACGCCGACACCGGCCGGACGCTCGCCGTCGGCCGGGCCCCGCACCAGGTCACCGGCGAGAACGGCGCACGCGAGAGCGACCCCGAGGTGTGGTGGCACGCGCTGCGCGACGCCGTCGCCATGGGACTCAAGGAGTCCGGTCTCGCCGCGTCGGCCGTGAGGGGCATCGCGGTCGCCGGGCAGCAGCACGGCCTGGTCGTCCTCGACCGCGCCGGGCAGCCGGTGCGTCCCGCCCTCCTCTGGAACGACACCCGCTCGGCGCCGCAGGCCGCCGCCCTGACCGAGGCGCTGGGCGGCCCGGACGCCTGGACGGCACGTACCGGATCGGTGCCGGTCGCCTCGATGACGGCCGCGAAATGGCAATGGCTGCGTGAACACGAACCGCGCGCGGCCGAGGCGGCGGCCGCGGTCCGCCTTCCCCACGACTTCCTCACCGAACGGCTCGCGGGCGTCGCGGCCACCGACCCCGGCGACGCGTCGGGCACCTGCTGGTACTCCACCGCCACCGGAGCGTACGACCCCGGACTTCTCCGACTGATCGGCCTCGACGCCGACTTGCTGCCCGAGGTGGCCGCCACCGGCGGGGTCCGTGTCGGCTCGCTCACCGCCGCGGCCGCCGCCGAACTCGGCCTGACCGCCGGCATCGCGGTCGCCGCGGGCACCGGCGACAACATGGCCGCCGCGGTCGGCCTCGGGCTCGGCGGCGCCGGTCTGCTGGACCATCCCGCTCTCAGCCTCGGCACCTCCGGCACGGTCTTCGCCGCCAGCCGCACCCGGCCGGCGTCCACGGCACTCGCCGGGTTCGCCGCAGCCGACGGTACGTACCTCCCGCTGGCCTGCACACTGAACTGCACGGTCGCCGTCGACAAAATCGCCGGCCTGCTGGGCCTGCACCGCGACACCGCCGAGGCGGGCGGTGAGGTCGTGCTGCTGCCCTACCTCGACGGCGAGCGCACGCCTGATCTGCCGGCCGCCTCCGGTCTGCTCACCGGCCTGCGCCACACCACCAGCCGGCAGCAACTCCTCGGCGCAGCCTACGAAGGCGCGGTCGTCACAGTGCTGCGCGCCCTCGACGAGGTGCTGCGCGCCTGCGGCCTCGACCCGGCCGACGGGGAAGTCGCCGCCCGCCCGCTGCGGCTGGTGGGCGGCGGGGCCAAGGGACGGCACTGGGTGGAGACCGTGCGCCGCCTCTCCGGCCGTCCCCTGCTGATCCCCGGGAGTGGCGAACTCGTCGCCCTCGGCGCGGCGGCACTGGCCGCGGGCGCGGCGACCGGCGAGGACCCGGTGGCGCTGGCGGGCAGCTGGCAGGCCGGAAGCGGTGCCGAACTTGCCCCGGTGGAAAGGGACATGGAGACATGGGAGCGGGTCTCCGCCGTACTGGAGCGGGCGGCGCCGACGCTGCTCGGCTGATCGGGGACGGTCAATGACCGATGGTCGACGGCCGGTAGCCGATATCCGGTTGCCGACGAGGAAGCGGACGCCGTTCCGGCTCTTCCGGCTCTTCGGCTCTTCCGGCTGGACAGCGCCATGGAGCGCGGTCACCGTGGCAGACTCGCGGGGACCGCGCCACCCCTCATCACGCCCGGACTCGAGCTCGATCGGCACTCAGGAGGCCGCTCCCGATGACCCCGCCCGCCCGGACCGCGAAGCAGCGCAAGCAGGACGTACTGAGCCGGCTCGAGCAGGACACCGACCTATGGGTGGCCACGGCCGACGCAGACAGCGGGACCCCCTATCTGATTCCGCTGTCGTTCCTCTGGGACGGCACCACCCTGTTGGTGGCCACAGCGGCTTCCAGCCCGACCGCCCGCAATCTGCAGGCCACCCGGAAGGTCCGTCTCGCCGTCGGGCCCACCCGCGATGTCGTCCTCATCGAGGGAGCGGTGCAGACACTCGCGGCCGCCGAACTCCCGGACGGAACCGGCGACGCCTTCGCCGACAGAACCGGCTTCGACCCGCGCCGGCTCAGCAGTACCTATCTCTACTTCCGCATTCACCCGCAGCGACTCCAGGCCTGGCGCGAAGAGAACGAACTCAAGGGCCGCGAGCTGATGCGCGACGGACACTGGCTCGTCCCCGAATGAGCGGCGCGAACGGGTCCGAGCAGCCGTACGTGCTGCAGCCCATCGGCCGGGTCGAGTCTCCCCTGCTGCATCGCCGCGATGCTCCGAAGCAGGGTGACGAAGGTTCGCCCGAGGCGTCTCTGGTGTTCGAGCCGGGCGTGGCCGAGGGCCTTCGCGACCTGCAGGCCGGGACCGAGGTGCTCGTGCTGACCTGGCTCGACCGCGCCCGCCGGGACGTGCTGGCGGTACGCCCGCGCGATGATCCGTCGCGGCCGGAGACCGGTGTGTTCAGCACCCGCTCCCCCGACCGTCCCAATCCGGTCGGGCTGCACCGCGTGGAGATCGTCTCCATCGACGGACTCCGGGTCCGCGTGCGCAACCTGGAAGCCCTGGACGGCACGCCCGTCATCGACGTGAAGCCGTTGCTCGGCCGAGGCTCCGAACGCTGACCGGCCGACCGGACGCGAGGCGAGGCGCACACGGCGGCTTCACAGAGCATGTCCGGGCGACGGGACGGTCAGGCCATCACGAGCAGCACTCCCGCGTACGAAACCCCCGCCACCACCGCCCACGCGCAGAGTCCGAGCGCCACGACCCGCCCGCCCGTGCGCGTCAGCGACGGCAGGTCGACCGCACTGCCGAGGCCGAACAGCGCGGCGGCCAGCAGCAGTTCCTGCACCCGCTGTGCCGCGTCGATCCCGGCCGTCGGGAGCAGGCCCGTGCTGCGCAGTGCCACCATCGCCAGGAAGCCGACCACGAACAGCGGGACGAGCGGAAGCCGCTTCCTGCCCGCCGTAGCCGAGCCCGATGCCGTACCGGATCTCGATGCCGTACCGGAGCCCGATGCCGCGCCGGCCCGCCGTCGGCGGCGCACCGACACGGCCACGGCGGCGACGAGCGGCGCGAGCAGTGCCACCCGCATCAGCTTGACCAGGACCGCCTCTCCGAGCGCGCCGGGACCGGCGGTCTGCGCGGTGGCGACGACCTGGCCCACGTCGTGCACGCTCGCGCCGACCCACCGGCCGAATTCCGCGTCGCTCAGCCCCAACGGCTGCTGCAACAGCGGCAGTACGGCGATGGCGAGCGTCCCGCACAGGGTCACCAGCGCCACCGATGTCGCCGCGTCGCACTCGTCGCTCTCCGTCGCCTCGCTCACCGCGCCGATCGCGGACGCACCACAGATCGAGTACCCGGCGGCGATCAGCAGCGGCTGATCGCCGGGCAGCCCCATCCGCCGGCCCAGCCACCAGGTGCCCAGGAAGGTCGCCGTGACGACTCCGAGGACCATCGTGACCGTCGCCCAGCCGAGTCCGAGCACATCGTCCAGGCTCAGCTTCAGTCCGAGCAGCACGATGCCGGCGCGCATCAGGCGTTTCGCGGCGTACGAGAGTCCCGGGCGGGCCGCTCCCCGGACGATCGAGCGCGCCACCGGCAGATGCGCGGCCACGATGCCGAGTACCACGGCGACGGTCAGCATCGGTATGTCCGGGACCAGTTGATGCACGGACCAGGCCAGGGCGACGCCGAGCACCGCGAGCGCGAGGCCGGGCAGGCGGGCCGGCGCCGAGGCGGAGCCGGAGCGTGAGCGTGAGGATGTGGCCGCCCGTTCCCGGAGCAGCGCCATCAGCGGTCGGCCGGCAGTTCGTAGACCCGGCGGACGCTGGTGCCGAGACGGGAGATGTCCGCGCCGTAGATGTGGAGCGAGATCGCCCGGTCCGTGCCCGCGTTCCAGACCCGGTGGATGTCGCCGGGCGGAGCGAAGCCGCACACCGCGCCCTGCGCGTTGATCACATCGCCGGTGGCGACCAGCCGCGCGGCCGTGCCGGTCGCCTGGGACGGAAGGAGACGGTAGCGCCGCTCGCGCTCCTCCCCCTCGTGAACGCCCGTCGTGCACCAGGACACGTGATCGTGCACCGACGTGCCCTGGCCGGGCAGCCAGACCAGCGCGACGACCGAGAAGCTCCCGTCGTGCTCGGCGTGCAGCAGATGCTGGCGGTAGCGCGCCGGGTCGCTCTCGCACTGCTCCGGTGTGAGCAGATCGTCCGCGCCGAGATGCGGCGCCAGGCGCTCACCGACCAGATACGCCGTCAGGTCCGGCGGCAGTCCCCGCCCGACGACCTCGCGCACCTCGGCGATCAGCACGTCGAGTCGGTCGGTCGTGGGCGCCGCCCGGAAAGCTGCGGACGCGCTCGAGGCACTCGATGCGGTCGAAGTGGTCATACGGGCAGCGTCGGGCCGCCCGATCCATCACGTCCAACGACGGTTTCTTCGAGACTTCCCAAGCACCGCTTATGAGTTCAGCCCATGACTTCCGCTCACTGGTTCAGCAGCCGATCTTGTTCGCCGCGACCGTCTTGAGCTCCTCGAGAACCAGCGCCGTCGCCGGAATCCGCAGATGCTCCCGCAGGACGTACGCCGATATCTGCCGCTTCGAAGCGGGCTGCAGCACCCGCCCGGTGACCTTCCGGTGGCAGAGGAAGTTCAGTACGAGCGCCGGGATCATGGCGACGCCGAGACCTTCGGCGACCAGGCTCTGCACCACGAGATTGTCGTCCGTGGTGAACGCGATGTCCGGCGCGAAGCCCTGTTCGGCGCACTCGTGGAGGAGGTTGGCCCGGCAGCGCAGACACCCCGCTATCCAGCGCTCCTCCGCCAGATCCGCCAGCTGCACCGCCCGCCGCCGCGCCAGCGGATGCCCGGTCGGCAGCAGCACCGTCAACTGGTCCTCGAGGAGCGGGATCTCCACCAGCTCATCGGGTACGTGTTCGTGCAGGCCGGGATAGGTGAACGCAAGTGTGATGTCGCACTCGCCGCGCGCCAGCCGCTGCAGCGACTCCGGCGGCTCGTTCTCCAGCAGTTCGACGCGGACCCCGGGATGGCCGGCGGCCAGCCGGGCCATCGCCTCGGGGATGAGGGTGGCGTTGGCGCTGGGGAAGGCGCAGACACGGACGCGTCCGGCGCGCAGCCGCGTGAGGGCGCCCAGCTGCTGCTGGGCCGCGGACATGCTGTCGAGGATGACCGTGGCATGCCGCGACAGCGCCTCTCCGGCCTCGGTGAGGCGCATGCCGCGGCCGACCCTGATGAACAGCGGTGTGCCGACGTCCCGTTCGAGTGCCTTCATCTGCTGCGTGATCGCCGGCTGCGTATAGCCGAGCGCGCGAGCGGCCGCGGAGTACGAACCGGTGCGGACCACTTCATGGAACGTCTTGATGTGCCGGGAATCGAACACCCACGCATCATAAGCAGAATTTGGGTACCACGGGTCGGGCCCTCTGGATCCCGCCCGACCGGGCTGCGGGGCCTCCCGATCCCGTCCGACCGGCTACGGCTACGGCTACGGCTACGGCTTGCGTGCCACTCCCGCGTACAGCGAGGCAGCCTCGTTTCCTTCGGTCACTTCGTCCACGCCGAGCTCCGGGTGCCACTGCGTCAGCTGGACGATGCCGGGCTCTGTCGGCTCGAGACCTTCGAAGAAGCGGCCGATCTCGGCATACGAGCGCGGCACCAATGTGACGCCGCCGGCCGCGTACATGTCGACGCCCCGCTGGACGGCCGGCGGGTCGAAGTCGGCGGTGAGCTGTGACAGTACGAGGTAGCTGCCGGACGGCAGCGCGTCCACGAGCCGGCGCACCAGCTCGTACGGACTGTCGTCGTCGCTGACGAAGTGCAGCAGCGCCACCAGGGAGAGGGCGATCGGCCGTTCGAAGTCCAGGATCTTCCTGGCCTGTTCGAGGATGCGGCCGGGGTCGCGCACATCCGCCTGGATGTAGTCGGTGACGCCTTGCGGGGTGCTGCGCAGCAGCGCCTCCGCGTGGGTGAGCACGATCGGGTCGTTGTCGGTGTAGACGACGCGTGACTCGGGGGCGGCGGCCTGGGCTATCTGGTGCAGATTGGGCTCGGTGGGGATGCCGGTACCAATGTCCAGGTACTGGCGTATGCCTGCCTCGCCGGACATCCATCGTGTGACGCGCTGCATGAACCACCTGTTGGTCCGGGCGACATGCTTGGCGCGCGAGTCGATGCTCATGATGTGGCGGCCGAGTTCCTCGTCGACCGGGTAGTTGTCCTTGCCGCCCAGGAACCAGTCGTACACCCGGGCCGGATGCGGCTTGCTGGTGTCGATCCGCGCGGCAGCCGGCTCGGTCCCGGTCATTGGATGCTCCCTGGGTGCTCAGGAATTCTGGTTCGACGATCTTGTGATCCTCGCAGGAGGAGGGAGCGCGAGCAAGCAACTGCTCATCCGTGCATGGGGAGTTGGGAGCAGGCAGGAACAAAGACAGCGGAGTTGGGACGCGTCCTCCATCCGCACGGCGGCCGGCCGAGGGGGGAGGTACACGCACTGGTCAAGCTGCCCTGCAAGATGTGCGCCGACAGGAGTAGGAACAGGAGGAGGCTGCGGCGCTGTCGTCCGTCGCACGGGCGCCGTGCAGTCCGTGCCCCTCCCAACTGAAGGGCGATGGGAATGAACGAACAGCGTCTACGCTGCTGCGTGTGCGGCTGCGACACCGACGATGCCACCGACTACGTGGTCCTGGAATTGACGGCGGAACACGTCGACACACGACAGTTCCTCGGCGCTCACGCGGAATGCCTGAACGGTGTCATGGCTCCAGCCTTCACCGTCGAGGTGCACCTCATGTAGGTCCGTCGTACGGGCCCCGCCAAGTGTTCGCAGAAGCTGTCAGCCGCCCAACACACCAGGACAACCCGCCCACGACACGGACGGGGCTGCTGGCCAGCTGAACCGATGTTCGACTGCCGGGCTGCTTGGCTACTCACCCGGGTCTGAGTAGCGACACCCACGCGCCACGCCTCCCCGGCGCTCTAATCTCCGCATCATGAGTTCCGATCAGCCTGCCACCTGCACCTTCCGCCCCGCATCGATGTTGCGCATCTCTCGCGTGGCCACCACTACGGCCGGCGTGGGGGCCGACGGATGTTGAAGAAGCACCCCGTTCGTTCGATTCTGTGGCTCATCGGCGTCATGCTCGTCGTGGCCATGTCCGTGGGCTGTTACCGCGTGTGGAACGGGGAGCCATATCCGGCGACCGACCCTGACCAGGTCGCCACTCGGCTCAAGCAGGAAGCCCAGCGGGTGTACGACGAGGTGGCCCTGCCCGGGCCCCCGGACGTGAGCTCCAACGGCGTGGAAACGGGCACCTGCTACTACCGCGGGCTGCAGTCGATCGCCCACATAGACGAAGGCCGCAGCGACGTGCGCAGCTTCGGACTCGAATGGCGTGTGACGGACGTCCCGAGGAACACCGCCCGCACCGGCCAGGAGCGCGTACGCCGACGGCTGGAGAAGGAGGGCTGGAAGCTCACCGGCGAGAACATCTCCGACATGGGCTTCAGGTTCGAGCGCCCGGCCACCGACGACATAGTCGATGTGGACTGGTACCAGCCCACCGGAACGCTCGCCGTCAGCATCTACGCCCCGTGCGGGAAGCTCCCGGACGGCTTCGACGCGTACGTATGGCCGGAGTCCGAGTGGAGTCCCAAGTGACGGCCCCGCAGGGGCGCACTGGCACCTGCTCGCTGCTCCTGGGCGTCGGCGCCCTGGCCATGTTCGGATGCCCTTGGCTGCCGTCCGCCGTCTCGCCATGGATCCGGTTCTTCCCCGTTTACCTGATCGTGCCTGTCGGGATCTGTGCCGTTGTCTCTGGCGTGGGGGTTCTGCGCGACATGCGGGGAGAGGAGAGGACTGACAGCCACCGCGCGCGGGCCGGAATTGCTCTCGGCTCGGTGGCCATCATCGTGCCGGTGGCCGTCGTCGCCTGGGCCTGCTGGGTGCTCAGCGACACGTATGGATGACTGGGCGGAGAAACCTGAGTAACCCGAAGCCCCGGACCCACAACGGCGGTCCAGGCCAACTCTCCTTGTCCACGCTCTGTAATCCCGTCTGATGTGCCGACGCGGTGGCTCTTACCGTGCGAACCGACCCAATCCCCGCGTCGTCGCGCATGACGTACTACGAGCTGGCCGCACGGGCCCCTCACGAACCGCACCTCGGCTACCAAGGGGAGAGTGAACCACCATTTGTTGCGCATGATTTCCCGTCAGGTGCTGCGCGTGGGTAGCACGTGCCTGATCTCCCCTCGGGCCGGCTCAACTCATATAGCGATGAGGACGAACATGCACGACCCAGACGACTCGTTTCAGCTCCTGCCCGGCGCCGCCGACTCGCCGGTCATCCTTCACGTTCCGCACTCCTCGCGAGCCATACCGACAGACGTCCGTGGCGGCATCGTGCTGGACGACCGTGCGCTGGAGTTGGAGCTGGACCACATCACCGACTCACACACTGCGGAGATCGCCGCAGCAGCGGTGGAGGCGGCCCCGATCGCGCCGTGGCGGTTCGTCAACGGCCTGTCCCGCCTGGTGATCGACCCTGAGCGGTTTCCCGACGAGCGCGAGGAGATGCTGGCCGTCGGCATGGGCGCGGTCTATACGCAGACCACGCATCGCGAGCGACTCCGCCCGCCGGGCGCGGACCCCCGGCCGCTGATCGACCGTTACTTCCATCCCTACTCGGAGGCGATGACCGCTGCGGTCGGCGCGCGGCTGGAGGCTGTCGGCCGTGCCGTCGTCATCGACGTCCACTCGTATCCGACCGAGCGCCTGCCGTACGAGCTGCACGGCGATGGCCCGCGGCCGCCGGTCTGCCTGGGTACGGACGACTTCCACACCCCTGAGGAGCTGCTCGCCCACGCGGAGGAGGCGTTCGCCTACTTCGGCGGTACGGGGGTCGATAGCCCCTTTGCCGGGACGTATGTGCCGCTGAAGTACTACGGCAAGGTCCCGCGCGTGAGCGCCCTGATGATCGAGATCCGGCGGGACACGTACATGTCGGAACCGGGCGGGGCGGCGGGCCCCGGACTCGTCTCCCTCGCCGCCGCGCTGGCGGGTCTGGTCGACGCACTGTCGGCCTGAGTCGGAACCTGGTCCGAGTCAGGACCACGTCCGTCCCGCCGCCCACGCCGCGGGTTCGTCCTGCGGGCCCTTCAGCAGGGCCGCCGAAGGTACTGTCGCGCCGTTCGTCACCATGGCGTGGTGCACGCCCCCGCGTGCTGCTGCGGTGAGCAGGAGGCGGCGGCTGCCCGTCCGTCCCACCCAGCTCTGGAGCCACGGCAATGGGGGTGGTGCTGTCAGCGACCAGCCCCCCTGCCCGGCAACCGCCTGTCCGCAGTCTCAGGCTCCGTCGCGGACGGCGGAGAGCAGACGGGCACACCGTGCGCTCATGTCGTGCGCGGACAGGTCGGGATGGCAGACCCACCAGCCGACGAGGGCGCTGACCGTGCCCGTCCACACATGCTTGAGGGCGTCCGCGTCGAGGGCGTCGTCATTGCCCCGGCCGCGCAGCAGCGCGGCGGTGCCGGAGGCCGCCAGGTCGTCGATGGCCTCGCGGTGGCGGTGCGCGGCGCGCCATGGTTCGGAGCCGGGCGGCAGGGTCCGGTCGTACAGCACGAACCAGGCGTGCCGCTGTTCCTCCAGCGTTTCGAAGACCGCGGTGAGGACCGCGTGGGGCAGCCGGTCCCCCGGCGGGCTCGACGCCATGGCCGCGTTGATCGCCGCGAGGAGGCGGTGGCCGATGTGTTCGAGACAGGCCGCGTAGAGGCCGTCCTTGGAGCCGAAGTACGTGTACAGCATCGGTTTGGTGACGCCGACGCGCCGGGCGATCGCGGCCATCGACGCCGCGGCGTGGCCGTGCCTGCCGAACTCCTCCAGGGCCGCGGCCACGATCTGTTCCTCGCGGCGGGCGCGCGGGACGCCCTTGGTCCCCGCGCCGCGGCTCCGGCCCTGGGTCCCTTGCGCACCGCCACCGGCGGACGCGACGGGGTCTGCCGGATCAGGTGCGGCCGAGGCTCTTGCAGTGGTCATGGCGGAGACTATACGTTGCGGTAACTTACCAAGAGGTAAATTACCGAGAGGTCAATACACGTGGTCGACAGCACTTCACCCGTGACTCCGCCCGTGTCCCGCTCCAACTCCTCGCGGAACCGCTCCTGGTGGGGCTGGGGTACCGCGGACAAGGCACTGCCGGACACCGAATGCACCGCACTCGGCAGGCTGGTCCAGGGCTCGGCGGCCACCCCGCTGCCGGTGCCGGACATCTCCGCCCTCGAACTGCCCAAGGTGCGCATCGAGCCGCCCTCCGCGCTCGCCCCTCTGATGTCGGCCGATCCACGGGACCGGGCATCGCACACCTACGGCAAGGCGTACCGCGATGTGGTCCGGGCCCTGAACGGAGACCTCTCGGCGGCACCCGACCAGGTCGCCCACCCGCGCATCGAGCAGGATGTGACCGATGTCCTCGACTGGGCGGCGGACGCGGACATCGCCGTCGTGCCGTACGGAGCGGGCAGTTCGGTCGTCGGCGGGGTCGAGTACCGCGCGGACCGGCACCGCGGTGTGGTGTCACTGGACCTCTCGTCCCTGGGCCGCGTACTGGAGATCGACCCTGTCAGCCGGGCCGCCCGGATCCAGGCCGGCGCCCTGGGCCCCGACCTCGAAGCGCAACTGCGGCCGCACGGACTCACCCTGCGCCACTTCCCGCAGAGCTTCGAGTTCTCGACCCTGGGCGGCTGGCTGGCCACCCGTGCCGGCGGGCACTACGCCACGCTCTACACCCACATCGACGACCTGGTGGAGTCGCTGCGCGTGGTGACGCCCGTCGGGGTCAACGAATCGCTGCGGCTGCCAGGTTCGGGAGCGGGCCCCTCCCCCGACCGGATGTTCCTGGGGTCCGAGGGCACACTCGGCGTGATCACCGAGGCCTGGATGCGGCTCCAGGACCGCCCGCGTCACAAGGCGTCGGCCACGGTGCTGTTCAGCGACGTCCACGCCGCGATGAACGCCGTACGCGCCATCGCGCAGGCGGGCCTGCACCCGGCCAACTGCCGGCTGCTCGACCCCGGAGAGGCCGCTCTGGCAGGTGTCGCGCGGGACGGTGAGAGCGTGCTCGTCCTCGGTGTGGAGTCGGCCCATTCCCCCGTCGGCGAGCGCCTCGCCGAACTCGTCACCCTGGCCCGTGACCACGGCGGCTCACCCGCTCCGGCTGCCACCGACGCCGAAGACTCCGCCGCCGGCACCTGGCGCTCGGCGTTCCTGCGGATGCCGTACCTCCGTGACGCGCTCGCCCGGATGAGCGTGATCACCGAGACGTTCGAGACGGCCTGCACCTGGGACCGTGCACCGGGACTGTACGAGTCGGTGCGCAGGGACCTGGGGGACGTCGTACGGGAGGTGACGGGCACCGCAGGCACGATCAACTGCCGTTTCACCCACGTCTATCCGGACGGGCCCGCGCCGTACTTCACCGTCATCGCGCCGGGGCGGCGCGGCAAGGAAGTCGCGATGTGGGACGAGATCAAGTCCGCGGCGATGCAGATCCTCACCGACCACGGCGCGACGGTCACCCACCATCACGCGGTCGGCCGCGACCACCGGCCGGGCTATGACCGCCAGCGACCGGAGCCGTTCGCCCACGCCCTCCGGGCCGTGAAGAAGTCGCTCGACCCAGCCGGAATTCTCAACCCGGGCGTGCTCTTCGATCCGGCTGTTGCCGGCTGACGGGGGCGTTCGCGGGAGTTCAGCGTGCGGCCGGCGCCGCGGCGACGGCCGGGAGGGTGGTTCGAACCCGGGCGACGACGAGCGTGCGGACAGCGAGCATGCGGACAGCGCCGCCCGGCCGAATCCCATGCGCGCACGCGACATCGGCGGCCAGTCCCGCATGTCCGCTGCCGAGCAGGCATGTTGTTGCCGCCGTGCTCATGCTGCTGTCGGTGATCCCGATCCACGTCGCCCAGCGGCTCTCGAGCGACACGGCCCCGGGCAGCCGGATCCGAGCGGCACAGAACCCGGCCCGCCGGTCGGCCGCCGACATCGCCGCGCGGCGGAACTCCTGCCTTCCGCCGCACGCTCGAGTCACTCGCCCCACCAGCGGCCGACCGCCCACGCCAGGGCATAGCCGGCGCTGTTGAGGGCGCAGTGCAGCGCCACCGGCGGGATCAGGCTGCCCGACCGGCGGCGCAGCTCGCAGAACACCACACCCGCGAGGGCGGTGCCGCCGACCGCCGCGGCCACCGACAGCGCGACCCCGGTCCCACCCGTACCGAAGACCGCTTCCGCCGCCGCGTTCGAGCCTGTGAGCCCGCGGGACGGCTGAATGTGCCACAGCCCGAAGAGCCCCGAGGAGACGGCGGTGGCCCAGGAGGCGCCCCACCGTCTCCGCATCATGGCCCACAGCACTCCCCGGAACGCGATCTCCTCCAGCAGCACGGTCCCGAACGGCACCCGCACCAGCACGCGGTACACCAGTTGCCCGCCCGACAGTTCCGCGACGCGCTCGTCCTGGAATGCCTCACGGGTGAACGGCAGGGCAAGCGCCACCAGATAGACCAGAACGACGGCTCCGGCCAGGAGAAGTCCCCAGCGCAGGCCTCTCCGCGCCGACGCACGGCCGAGCCCCAGCTCGTCCCAGGTGATCCCGGCCCGCCGGGCGATCAGCACGAGCGCGGCGGCCGTGGTCACGCAGACAGGGACGTACAGGTCGGGCCCGAGCCGGTTGACGAGCGTATTCGCGGCCGCGAGCACCACCACGGCCAGAAGGAGCATCCGCATGGTCACGCCAGAATGCCCGATCCCCCAGGGGGTCTTACCGCAACGCGCCGCTCAGCGGACCACCGCGGTGATTGACGCGCCGGACCCGGTCTCACCGCGCTCGCCCCGGCGCCTGCCGAGTCGGTCACCGCCCCCGGCACCCTGTCCCCGGCCGTGGGACATCAGGAATTCACCCGCGGCCCTTGGACCACGCTGCCAGTTCCTCTCGCGCCGCTTGCAGCAGTTCGGCGGAGGGCGCCGCCGCGCCATTGGTGATCAGGGCGTAGTGGAGCGCCGTCGCGTTCGGTGCGGTGAGCAGGAGGCGGCGGCTGCCGGGGCCGCCGGGTTCGGGAGCCGCGGCGATGGGGGTGCCCCGGTCGTACGACGGGAGGCCGTGAGCCTTGCCGAGGTCGGAGACCACCGTCGTCCGGGCGGGGTCGAACGAGGCGGGGAGGTGCAGCTCCGTGGGGGCCGCCGAGGCGTTCGACTTCCAGAGGAGCAGGGCGTACTGGCCCGAACCGACGAGCTCCGAGACCCGCGGGAGCGATTTCGGGACGGGGTTCCAGGTGAGTGTGGTGGAGCCGTCGCGGGAGCGGTCCTCGTAGGTGAAGGCGACGGTCTGCCCCGCCGTGGCACTGGGGTAGATGCGGTCCAGCAGCCGGCCGTCCTGGCGCAGCACGGCGGTGCCGGAGTCGTCGAGGCGGACGGCCGACAGGTCCTCGTCGTTCCACGCGTCGGCGGCGGTCAGGACCTTGCCGGGGTTGCCGTTCATGAGCTCGTGGTGGCGGCCGTGGTAGATGTCCCACTGCCATTGCGTACCGGACAGCACCGGCCCCGACCGCTCCGGCTTCGACCACCAGCCGGCGCCGGGCAGCCGGGAGTCCAGGGCCTGGTACATCGCCTTGCCGACCGTCAAGGCCTTGTCGGAGACCGTCCCGGTCAGCGGATGGCCGAACTCGCTGACGACGGCCGCTGTTCCCGCTCCCGCCGCGCGGTCGCGGACCGTACCGAAGTCGCCCGCGTACTGGCCGTCCTTCGCCTTGCCCCACATGAAGACGCCGGAGATCGCCTTCTGGTCGTAGAAGTGGGTGTTGAAGACATACCGCGGGCCGATGGCGCCCGCGTCGAGGAGGCCGCCCTCCTGCTTCTGGAAGGAGAGGTTGGAGTTCCAGAAGAGGTTCGGCTCCACGAAGGCGGGCTTGCCCTGCCACCCGGCCGCGTCCATGCGCGCCCGGAACCTCGTGTAGAAGGGCCAGAGCACGTCCCGCTCCCACATGCGGCTGGTCTGGCCGGAGTCGTACGTGCCGGCGTGCGGCTCGTTGTACGGGTCGAAGCCCGCGACCGCCGCGAACTCGGCGGCGTCGAGGTGCTCGGCAAAGTAGGCCATCGTCGCCTGAGCCGTCGCCAGGAAGGCGTCCTGGACGCCGCCGCGGTTGTGCCAGAAGTCGTACGTCGCCCGCTTCACGGCCTCGTTCTGGGTGATGTTCTGGCCCCAGAAGAGGCAGATCCCGCACGACTCCCGTGGATAGCCGCCTGCCTCGACGACCCACTTCGGGGCGCCGTCGCCCGTGTACCAGCTGCCCTCGTTGAAGAGATACCGGGAATAGAGGTCCTGGTGGAAGTCGGGATGGACGCGGATGCCGGCCTTGATGAAGGCCCGCATCTGTGCGGTGGCGGCGGCAAGATACACGCGGTCCACCTGGCCTCGTACGGGTTCGGCGTGGGCCCACGACAACAGGAAGCGCGCGCTGTTGCCGCCGCCGAGCGCACGCAGCGCGGTCGCGGACTTCTCGGCGTCGGCGACGGAGGCGAAGGGCAGTCCGCCGTTCTCCTCGAGCTTGGTCTCTCCGGAGACGTTGTAGCCACGGAGTACGACCTCGCGGCCGAGACCGTCGGTGAAGCGGCCGTGGTCGACGGTGAAGGCGGTGGCGGCCTGCTCGTCGAACCAGAGCGAGCCGGGGGGCGCGGCGGCCACACCTTCGGCGGTCGGGGACGCGGCGGCGGACGGCGCGCCTCGGGTGGTCAGGGACGCGGTCAGCAGGATGAGGACACCGATGAGACGCGTGCGCATCTTCGCCATGCGCACACGATCCTGACGGTCCGTCAGGTTGTCAATGGTGCCGAGACGTCACACACCGCACTTTCCCCCGGAATCGACCATTCCACTCGGATCAGGCGCGACTCCGTTATACGGCTATTTCACTTCCCCGGACGCCCCTTCCAGCCTCTCCGAAATGAGGCACCCATAAGACCGAGTAACACCTTCTCAACACCCGCCGGAAACACTCCCTACACACTGACGCCCGCGGCGCGTACGAGACCTGACGCGCGGAGGAGTTCTTCAGTAAATCTGCACACGTAATACGCAGGCGTCACACGGCCTCAGCGAGCCCCTCCCGCGCTGACCTGCCCGTCTGTCGTTTGATGTAGAAATGTCCACTTCCCTGGCAAGAGGGCGCCGGTCCAGCGGAATTGAGCTGTGCGAGTACGTGAAGAAGTTGGCACCAACTCATGGATACACGTGCACGCGACGTAATTCGGTGGCCTCATACCGCCCTGGTTGAAAGCTGTCCGATTCGCTGCGCAACGCGCCTGCGTGCTTTGATCCTTCGCACTGCCGGAGTTGAAAGACTCCATCGCAGCAATTCGAGTTAGTCATGCGAAGGGAAGCTCATCATGAACTCCACCCCCCAGGTTGAGACCCAGGTAATCTCCGACGCCGACCTGGACAACGTGTCCGGTGGTCTGGTGAGCCAGGCTGCGGGCGCCCTCACCGGCACCGTCGACTCCGTCGTCCCGGTCTCGGGTGTCATCGGCGCCACCTCCGGCACCGTCGGCTCCGTCGTCGGCACCGCCGAGGGCCTCACCGGTCTCAACACCGCCGGCATCACGGGCCTGGCCGCCGGTCTCTGAGCAGGTTCTGTGCCGTTGAGCGGCACAGCCAGCTGCGGTGACTACGGTCCGTCGACTTCCCCTCCTTGTCGACCGGCCGGGTCTCATGCCCCGGATTCCCCCACGGGTCCGGGGCATGCGGCCGCCACCCGCGCGGTCACGAGAGCCGCGCTGATACCCCATAGAACCAGTGCAGTTGAGGGAAGAGTGTCGTGCAGTTCCGCCAACAGGCCCTTTCCAAGCTGCAGTCGCCGGAGGACATCGATCTGCCGGTGCGTTTCGCCCGGCCCCAGGGCTGGCTCGTCCTGACTGTCACGGTCATCGTCATGATCGCGGCAACCGTCTGGGCCCTGACCGGCTCCGTGTCGTCCACCATCGGCGCACCCGGAATCCTCACTCACGCGCAGGGCAGCTACGTCCTGCAGAGCCCCGTCGCCGGCCAGGTCACCGAGGTGCTCGCCGAGGAAGGCCGGCGAGTTCCCGCCAACACCCCTCTCATCAAGGTCCGTACGGCACAGGGCAGCACCGTCGTCCGCACGATCGCCGCGGGACGGCTGACCACACTCGCCGCCACGATCGGCTCCGTGGTCACGACCGGATCGGACGTGGCGGCCGTGGAGCGGGTCGACAAGGCCGACGATCCCCTGATGGCGATGTTGTACGTGCCGGCCGACAGCGGATCGACAGTGCCGGTCGGCGCCACGGTGGATCTCACCGTCCAGTCGGTGCCGACGCAGCAGTACGGCGTGCTGCGCGGCAAGGTGAAGGCCGTCGGCCGGACCGCCCAGACCCGCCAGCGGATCACCGCCCTCCTCGGCAGCAGCCAGCTGGGCGAGCAGTTCTCGCAGCACGGCCAGCCCGTCTCGGTCCTGGTGCGCCTGGACCGGTCGTCGCGGACCAAGTCCGGTTACGCCTGGTCCTCTTCGGACGGGCCGCCGTACGCGGTCGACTCCATGACCCTGGCCACCGGCGCCATCCACCTGGCCGAGCAGCATCCGATCGATTGGCTGCTTCCATGACCGCGCAGCAGCAACTGCCGCCGGCGGGCCGCGGGCGGCACCGCCCCGAAAACGCGCCGGCCCCTCGCCGCGCGCGCCGTGCCCCCTCCCCCGCCCCCAAGGTCAAGAAGCGGAGGGCCGTTCGCACGCCCACCGTCCTCCAGATGGAGGCCCTGGAGTGCGGTGCCGCGTCGCTGGCCATGGTGCTCGCGCACTACGGGCGGCATGTCCCGCTCGAGGAGCTGCGCATCGCGTGCGGCGTCTCCCGGGACGGCTCGCGGGCCAGCAATCTGCTGAAGGCCGCCCGCAGTTACGGTCTGCAGGCCAAGGGCATGCAGATGGAACCGGCAGCGCTCGCCGAGGTGCAGGCGCCGGCCATCCTGTTCTGGGAGTTCAACCACTACGTCGTCTACGACGGCATGGGACGCAAGCTCGGCCGCCGGGGCGTACACATCAACGACCCCGACAAGGGCCGCCGCTTCGTGGCGATGGAGGACTTCGACACCAGCTTCACCGGTGTCGCCCTGGTCTTCGAGCCCGCCGACAACTTCCGCCGTGGCGGCCGCAAGCCGGGAGTCATGGGCGCCGTGCCGGCGAGGATGCGCGGCACAAAGGGAACTCTGCTGGCCTCGCTGCTGGCCAGCCTCCTGCTCGTCGCGGTCGGCGCGGCCCTGCCCGCGCTGAGCCGTACGTACATCGACATGTTCCTGATCGGCAATCAGACCTCGCTGCTGGGACCGCTCTTCGCCTCGATGGCCGCGATGGTCGTACTCACCGCCGTACTGACCGGTCTCCAGCAGGCGAACCTGCTGCGTGGACGCATCATCTCCTCCACGCTCAGCAGCGCCCGGTTCCTGCGGCATCTGCTGAGACTGCCGGTCACCTTCTTCGCCCAGCGCAGCCCGGCCGATCTGGTCCAGCGTCTGCAGTCCAACGACGCGGTGGCCGAAACACTGGCGCGAGACCTCGCCGCCGCGGGTGTCGACGGGGTCGTGGTGATTCTCTACGCCCTGCTGCTGTGGACGTACGACCCTCAACTGACCGTCATCGGCGTGCTGATCGCGCTGCTCAACGTGGTCGCGATGCGCATCGTCATCCGGCTGCGGGCCACCCACACCCAGAAGCTGCGCGCGGACAGCGCCCGGCTGACCAATACCTCGTACACCGGCCTTCAGCTGATCGAGACCATGAAGGCCACCGGCGGTGAGAACGGCTACTTCCGCCGCTGGGCGGGTCAGCACGCCACCACGCTGGAGGAACAGCAGCGCCTCGGCGTGCCGAGCGCCGCACTGGCCGTCGTCGCCCCCACCCTCGCGGCGCTCAACAGCGCGCTGATCCTCTGGATCGGCGGACTGCGGGCGGTTGACGGCCATATCTCGATCGGTCTGCTCGTCGCCTTCCAGGCGCTGGTGACCCGGTTCACCGCGCCGATCACCCGGCTGAACGGAGTGGCGGGCAGAATCCAGGACTTCGCCGCCGATGTGGCCCGGCTGAAGGATGTCGAGAGCTTCCCGGTCGACTCGCTCTACTCGCGCCGCGAACGGGACGCGAGCACCCGCAGGCTCAAGGGCCATGTGACGCTGGAGAACATCACCTTCGGCTACAGCCCGCTGGACAAGCCGCTGCTCACCGGTTTCTCGCTGACCGTCGGTCCGGGCCGGCAGGTCGCGCTCGTCGGTGGATCCGGGAGCGGCAAGTCCACCGTCTCGCGGCTGATCTCAGGCCTCTACAGCCCGTGGGAGGGGACGATCCGGATCGACGGGCAGCGCCTGGAGGACATTTCCCGCAGCACGCTGGCCGCCTCGGTCTCCTTCGTCGACCAGGACGTCTTCCTCTTCGAAGGCACGGTCCGGGACAACGTGGCGCTGTGGGACCCGTCGATAACCGACGAGGCCGTTGTCACCGCCCTGAAGGACGCCGCCCTGTTCGACGACGTCATCGCACGGCGGCCGGACGGCATCCACAGCCGGGTCGAGCAGGACGGCCGTAATTTCTCGGGCGGGCAGCGGCAGCGTCTGGAGATCGCGCGGGCACTGGTCCGGCGGCCGAGCATCCTGGTCCTCGACGAGGTGACGAGTGCTCTGGACGCGCAGACGGAGCAGACCATCATCGACAATCTGCGGCGGCGCGGCTGTGCGTGCGTCGTGATCGCCCACCGGCTGAGCACGGTGCGCGACAGCGACGAGATCGTGGTCCTCGACCACGGTTCGGTCGTCGAACGTGGCCGGCACGAGGACCTGGTCGCGGCCGGGGGCCCGTACGCCGAGCTGGTCAAGGAGCACTGACGTGTCATCCGTACATCCGTCCGCTCACCAGTCCACTCACCAGCCCGGGGTCGTGGGGCCGGGCTGGACCGACGCGGTGACGTACGCGCTCGGTGGCCTCGGCACGCCCGTCGACTGCAGCGGCCTGCGCAGCGTGCCTCTGGAGGGGCCGCAGGTGTTGTGGCTCGTCGTGGGCGGGTCGCTGGATCTGTTCGCGGTCGACACCGCTCAGCAGGGGCACTGGCACTTCCTCGGCCGTCTCGAGGCGGGAACCCTGCTGCTCGGCCCGGTCGAAGGCCCGCAGCACACGCTGCTCGGCAGACCATCGCAGGACTGTCTGCTGCGCCGGATCGCACTGCGGGAGCTGTACCGGCCCGAATACGGCGAGTACGGCGGGTACGGCGGGTACGGCGAGCACGGGGGGTACGACCCGTACGCAGCGCAGTACGACACCCAGCACCAGGCACCGACTCCGCTGGAACATGCCTTCGCACTCGGCATCGGCCGCAGCCTGGGCGTCCTGTTCGAGGCTCCGCTGGAGGACCGCCCGGCCATCGACGAGGCCGTGGCCGACGACGACATCCTGTGGATGCCGGTTCTGCCCGGCAGTGTGCAGTACGGCGCCTCCTACAGCGCCGAGGCGGCGGGCGACCTCCTGGTCGACGGCGCGCTGTGGCAGCGGATGGTCAACCAGCAGTACCGCCTGCTGTCCGCGGTGGACCGCTGGATCGAACGGCTCGAGCGCGCTCACGAGGACCGTACGGCGGCCGGCATCAAGGCGGGCGAAGCCGTCCGCGCACGGGCCGACCAGGCGCTGCTGGCCTCCATCGGCAAGCAGGACCGGGCCGGGCGGGCAACCGCCGCTGTGGACCGGGCCACCGACGACGCCACGTTCGCCGTCTGCCGCCGGGTCGCGGAGGCGGCCGGGATCACCCTCTCCGAGCCGCCGAAGAGCGGTGCGGTGGGCGACCGCGTCAGTCCGGTCGAGCGGATCGCGGTCGGCTCGCGGATCCGTACCCGCGCGGTCAGGCTCGACGGCCGCTGGTGGCGCACCAACGCCGGTCCCCTGGTGGGCCATTGGGCCAAGTCCGGAGCACCGGTGGCGCTGCTGTGGCGCCGGGGGCGGTACGAGGCGGTGAACCCGGCATCGGGTCTGCGACGGCGCATCGGCAGTGACAGCGCGGACGAGTTCGAGCCGCGCGCAGTGATGTTCTACCGCCCGCTGCCGGAACGTCCCATGACCCCATGGCGGCTGCTCCACTTCAGCCTGCGTGACTCCCACAGGGACCTGCGCAATCTGGCGATCGCCGGGCTGGTGACGGTCGCTCTCGGCGCGCTGGTGCCGATCGCGACCGGCCAGGTGCTCGGTGTGTACGTGCCGACGGCCGAGCGGAGCCTCATCGTCCAGGTGTCACTGGCCGTCATGATCGCCAGCATTGTGTCCGCCTCTTTCATGCTGCTGCAGAACCTGACTCTGCTGCGTATGGAAGGGCGTATGGAGAGTACGCTCCAGCCGGCCGTGTGGGACCGGCTGTTGCGGCTGCCGACGAAGTTCTTCACCGAGCGCTCCACCGGAGAGCTGGCCAGTGCGGCGATGGGGATCAGCGCCATCCGGCGGGTGCTGGCCGGTATCGGCCCGGTCGCCGTACAGGCCGGCACCGTCGGTGTGATGAACCTCGTTCTGCTGCTCTGCTACAGCGTGCCGCTGGCGCTGGCGGCGATCGGCATGCTGGTCGCCATCGGACTGGTGTTCTACGGAATGGGTCTGTGGCAACTGCGATGGCAGCGGCAGCTGGTCGAGCTCGGCAACAAGCTCAACAACCAGGCGTTCCAGACCCTGCGCGGGCTGCCCAAGCTGCGCGTCGCCGCGGCGGAGAGTTTCGGGTACGCCGCCTGGGCCCGGGAGTTCGCCCGCTCTCGCGAACTGCAGCAACGGGCGGGCCGGATCAGGAATCTGACAACGGTCCTGGACGCGGTCTACCTGCCGCTCTGTTCGCTCACCATGTTCATGCTGCTGGCCGGTCCTGCCCGCGGCAGCATGTCGGCCGGCGAGTTCCTGACCTTCAACACCTCCGTGACGATGCTGCTGACCTCGGTCACACAGATCTCCGGGGCACTGGTCTCGGCCGCTGCCGTCCTGCCCATGTTCGAACAGGTCAAGCCGGTCCTGGACGAGGAGCCGGAGGTCCGTGGCAGCAGCGCTCAGCCCGGGCCGCTCTCCGGCGGGATAGCGGCCCGGAAACTGTCCTTCCGGTACACCGACGACGGCCCGCTCGTCCTCGACGACGTGTCGCTCGAGGTGCAGCCGGGCGAGTTCGTGGCGATCGTCGGCCCCAGCGGCTGCGGGAAGTCGACGCTGCTCCGGCTCCTCATCGGCTTCGACAAGCCGGCCTCGGGCAGCGTGCTCTACGACGGTCAGGATCTGGCCGCTCTGGACCAGTCCGCGGTACGCCGTCAGTGCGGAGTGGTCCTGCAGAACGCGCAGCCGCTCACCGGATCGATCCTTGACTGCATCTGCGGCGCCGAGGCCTTCAGCCAGGAAGAGGCCTGGGAGGCCGCCGAGATGGCCGGCCTGGCCGAGGACATCAAGCGCATGCCGATGGGTCTGCACACCATGATCGCCGGCAGCGGTGCCATCTCCGGCGGTCAGCGCCAACGCCTGATGATCGCCCAGGCCCTCATCCGCCGCCCGCGCATCCTGTTCTTCGACGAGGCCACCAGCGCGCTGGACAACGAGACCCAGCGCATCGTGATCGAGAGCACCCGCAGGCTGAGCGCGAGCCGACTGGTGATCGCCCACCGGCTGACCACCGTCATGGACGCCGACCGCGTGATCGTCATGTCGGACGGCCGGATCGTGGAACAGGGGCCTCCGGCGCAGCTGCTCGCGCACGCGGGCGGCCATCTGCACGAACTGGTGCACCGTCAGATGGCGTGATGGTCCGCCCGCGCGGGCGGTGTCGGGCGGCCTAGTCGAGCGCGCCGTCCAAGTGCGGCAGGTAATGATCGAGGCGGTCCCGCTTGGTCCACAGGTACGACCTGTTCTCTTCGCGCGGCGGGATCAGCAGCGGAACCGGCTCGGCGATCTTGATGCCGTGCCGCAGCAACGCTTCGCTCTTGAGCGGGTTGTTCGACAGGAGCCGCACGGAGTGCACGCTGAGGTCGTGCAGGATGTCCGCCGCGACCCGGTAGTCGCGGGCGTCGGCCGGGAACCCGAGGGCCAGATTCGCCTCCACCGTGTCCAGCCCCTCCGCCTGGAGCTTCATCGCCCGGAGCTTGCCCAACAGACCGATTCCCCGCCCCTCGTGACCCTGGAGATAGACGAGAATGCCGCGCCCCTCCGTCACGATGGCGTGCAACGCCGCGGACAGTTGATCGCCGCATTCACAGTGCTTGGACCCGAAGACATCCCCGGTCAGACACTCGGAATGCACACGGGTCAGCGCCCCGTCCCTCTCGATATCGCCGTATACCAGCACCATTTGTTCATCCCCGCTTTCGCGGTCCAGGTAGCCGATAGCGAGAAACTCGCCGTGCATGGTGGCCAGCCGTACTTCCACCACTCGTTCGACACCTGATGGACGAACACTGTCGCTGAGCACGCCATCACTTTCTGTCATGCCCCGATCCTATCTGGCAAACTCCCGACAGTGTGAGAGAAAATGACGAAGAAGTATCAACGGGCTGCCCGTTTCGTCACGTTCGACCATGAGCGCGCGGAGCGAACAACGAAAGGCCGGAAAGACATGAGCGGTTGGGGAACGCCACAGGCATCGGATCTGCTGCCACCGGACTCCACGGAGGACGTGAGGACCCGGCGGCCCGGTGTCGCCGTCCTTCCCATCGGCAGCTTCGAGCAGCACGGGGCATTCCTTCCCCTGGTGACCGACACGGTCATCGCCTGTACCATCGCCCGGGAGGTCGCTGCCGCCCATCCGGTTCACCACCTTCCTCCGCTGACGTTCTCGTGCTCGCACGAGCATGCTGCGTGGCCCGGAACCGTCAGCATTTCGGCCGCGACCCTCTACGCCGTCGTACGTGACATAGCCGACTCGCTCCGCCGGTCCGGTATCGGCGCCCTGGTTCTGGTGAACGCGCACGGCGGAAATTACGTACTACGCAATGTCGTTCAGGAATCTGCCGGCAGCGGGATCCGTATGGCGCTTTTCCCGGGCTCGGCGGACTGGGATGCCGCACGGGCAAGGGCAGGTGTGCAGACCCCGTCGCACAGCGACATGCACGCGGGCGAAGTGGAGACATCGATATTGCTGCACGCCCATCCCGAACTCGTCCGATCCGGTTATGAAACCTCCGACTTCATTGCCGACGACCGCAAGCACCTGCTCACTCTCGGTATGCCTGCCTATACGGAATCCGGTGTCATCGGCCGCCCGTCAATGGCGACCCCCGAGAAGGGAAAGGAGCTGCTGACCGGACTTGTCGAATCCTTCGGTGAGTACGTCTCCCTGCTCACCCGGGAGGGGACCCGATGACCGGCCGCGGCGGCGAACTCGATGCGGCAGAGGCCTGGGAGCGACTGCGCGGCATCCGGTCCGAGGCGGACGCCGAGGCCGCCGGGCTGGTCCGGACCACGGACGGCGGCCGGCGCTGGAGGCAGGACGCCTCACCCGAGGCGGTGATGCTCGCCGACCGCTATCTGCCGCTGTGCCTGGCCGGTCCGCACCTCACCTTCGCCCAACTCGGCCAGAGCCTGGACGGGTTCATCGCCACCCGTACCGGCGACGCCGACTACGTCACCGGAGAGGAGGACCGCCGCCATCTGCATCGCCTGCGTGCCCTCGCCGACGCCGTGGTCGTCGGGGCAGGCACCGCCGTCGCCGATAACCCCCAACTGACGGTGCGCGCCTGCCCCGGTCCCAACCCGGTGCGCGTCGTCGTCGATCCGCACGGCCGCGTACCGCTCGAGCACCGGGTGTTCACCGACGGGTCGGCGCCGACTCTATGGGTGGTGGGGGCGGGCAGTGACACCGACAAGGCCGTTCAGGAGGGCGTCGACATCCTGACGCTGCCGGACAGCGACGCGTTCGCCCCGAACCGCCTGGTGCAGACGCTCACCCGGCGCGGCCTGGGCCGGGTGCTGATCGAGGGCGGCGGCGTCACCGTGTCGCGCTTCCTGGACGAGGGAGCACTGCACCGGCTCTACGTCACCGTGGCACCGGTCCTGCTCGGCGACGGTGTTCCGGGGCTCCGCTTCGCCGGTCAGCCGGTGATGCGGGACGCCCTCCGCCCTCCCGTACGACGCGCCACCCTCGGCGAGGACACCCTCTTCGAGCTGGAGCTGCGGGCGCCGCAGCCGGGCGAGCCACTGACCGGCGATCACGCCGGCACCGGGCAGGCTCGCGGCGAAGGTGAGCACTCCGTAGACCACGGCGACGGTCAGCCCCTGGGCCGCGCCCAGGCCGGCGGCTCCGAAGGCCCACGCGGTGACGCCTTCTCTGGGCCCCCAGCCACCGACGTTCAGCGGCAGCGCCATGGCGAGCAGCGCCAAAACCATCAGGGGCACCAGCTGGGCGAACGACGCCGTTGACCCCGCTGCCCTGGCGGCGAGAAGGAACGTCCCGAGGTGCCCGGCGAGCACCACGACGGACGAGATGATCACTCCCGGCCAGCTCCCGCGGGCGAGCAGTCCGAGCCGCGCTTCGGCCAGCGCGGCCCGGACTGCGCGGCGCCATCCGGACGTAACCGGCCTCCTGCCGAGCCGGACGGCGACCGTGATCATCAGCCCGCCCAGCGCGGCGAGCGCCAGAGCGATCACCGGTGACGTGGCGAGGCTCAGGGTCTCCGTCAGGGCCGGGGACGGGTGGGCGAGCAGCACCGTCACACCGACCGCGATCAGCACCACCTGGCCCGCGGTCCGTTCGAGGACGACCGCGCGTACGCCGCGTCCGATGTCACCCGTGCTCTGCCCGTGCCGTACCGCGCGGTGCACATCGCCGAGCACGCCGCCGGGCAGCGCCGCGTTCAGGAACAGGGCGCGGTAGTAGTCGGCGACGGCCCGGCCAAGCGGCAGCCGGATGCCCAGGCCACCGGCGACGATGCGCCAGCGCCAGGCGCTGAACACGGTGGTGAGCAGGCCGAGTCCGAGGGCGGCCAGCAGGGTGGGGCCGTCGATCCTGCTCAGCCCGTCCAGGAAGGCGCCGGTGCCCAGCCGCCACACCAGTACGGCGAGGATGCCCGCTCCGGCGATCGTGCCGACGCGGGCCCGGACCGTCTGCGCGCTCATGGTGTCACGCCCGCGGGCCGGGGCAGCGCCAGAAGGTCACTGTGGTAGACGACCACCCGCAACTCGCCCGCCGCGCACGCCTCCAGGCGTCGGCGCAGATACGCGTCGGCGCGCTCCGCCAGGTCCGGGCGATGCTCACAGGCCGCGCCGACCCAGCCCCGTAGCCACTCCGCCGTCAGCGCCGACTCATCGGCACCGAGCCGCCACGGGCTGGTCTGCACCCGTACCATCGCCCCGTGCCGTGCGAAGGCCACGGAGGCCACCGAGACGGCATCGGGGCCCAGCAGCCCGCTGCGGCGCTGGTGGGCGTCGAACGCGTCGGCGAACTCCGCATCCAGCGGTTCGGCCGGTGTCAGCTCGACCCGCCCTACCACGGAGAGCGACAGCAGGGCCGGGCATCCGGCTTCCGCGCAGGCGGCGGCGACCCCTTCCACCTCGTCGCGGGTGAGCACGTCCAGCAGAGCGGAAGCCGTCAACAGAGAGGCGCCGCGCAGGTCTTCCGCGGTCAGGCCGGCGATGTCACCTCGTTCTGTCGCGACCGTCACGTGGCTTCCGTCGGCCGCCCTACGAGGCGTTCGCACGGCGGCCAGGTCGAGCAGAGCCGGGTCGCGGTCGTGCAGGATCCAGTGCTGGGGGCCGTTCAGCCGGGGTGCGAGCCAGCGTCCCATGGAGCCGGTGCCGCAGCCGAGATCGCGGATCACGATCCCGGAGGCCCGTCGCTCCTGAGCCGCCAGCCAGTGCTGGAGCGGCTCGATGAGTTCGGGTGCCCGGGCGGCGGCGTCGGCGCCCTCCCGCAGCTCCAGCCACTCGGGCGCATAACCAGGCGCGTCGGTCGTACTCATGCGGCCCTCCGGGGCTCGAGTCGGAGTTGTTCGAGCGCGCCGGCCAGATTGCGCGCCGTCGTCTGCCACCCGTCCAGCGCGGTGCGCCGGTCGCGTGCGGCCGTCTTCAACCGGCGGCGCAGGCCTGGCTCGCCGAACCAGCGCCGCAGCGCCGTCGGGAGTGCCGCCGGGTCCTCCGACGGTACGAGCATGCCCGGCACGCTGCCGTCGGGCGCGCGCCCGACGGCT
Source organism: Streptomyces sp. NBC_01750 (assembly GCF_035918095.1). Taxonomy (NCBI): domain Bacteria; kingdom Bacillati; phylum Actinomycetota; class Actinomycetes; order Kitasatosporales; family Streptomycetaceae; genus Streptomyces; species Streptomyces sp. NBC_01750. Next base: position 7,436,496 of record NZ_CP109137.1, on the reverse strand, counting down.
TCCGGGAGTCCGCCGACGGCCGTCGCCAGCACGGGAATGCCGCGCGCGAGCGCCTCGGTCACGGCCATGCCGTACGTTTCGGCGTACGAGGTGAGCACCATGAGGTCGGCGGCGGCGTAGCTCGCGTCCAGCTCCGCGCCGGAGCGCGGTCCGACGAGGTGGACCCGGTCGCCGAGACCTGACTGCTCGATCAGCTCCCGCAGACCGGCGACATATCCCGGGTCGTGGTCGAGGCCGCCGACGCATACACAGGTCCAGGGCAGGTCCGCGACGGCCGCAAGTGCCTTCACCAGCCGGTACTGCCCCTTGCGCGGGGTCACCGCGGCCACGCACAGCAGCCGCGACGCGCCATCGGTGCCGGGCGCCGAAAGCTCGATGTCGGCGCCGGGGGCGGCGACGTGGACCCGGCCCGCGGCGAGCCGGTGGTGGGCCACGAGCCGGCGGGCCGCCCAGTGGCTGGTCGCCACGACCGCCGGAACGGCGCGCAGAGTTTCGCGCTCCAGGGCGTCCAGGTCCGCCGCCCGGGCGGGGGCGAGTCCTGTCTCGTCGCCCAGCGGCAGGTGCACCAGTACCACCAGGCGCAGCCGTTCGGTCTCGGGAACGACGATGTCGGGAACGGCGCAGGCGACGAGTCCGTCGAGGAGAACGACGGTGCCGTCCGCAGACTCCGCCAGGATGCGGGACAGTTCGGCGCGCGCCGCCGCTCCGGGCTGCGGCCAGGTGCCCGCGACGGTGTGTTCGCGGACCTGCCAGCCGGTGCCGGGCAGGTCCTGGCACATCCGGCGGTCGTAGACATTGCCGCCACTCGGGGCGGTCGGATCGTCGACGCCACCGGGCATCACGATGTGCACCGAGCGTACGGGCGTCGCGGTGACGTCGGCGCGGTTCGCCACGCCTCGGTTCACGGGCCCGTGGTTCACCGGCTCGCGGCCGGCGGGCTCGCGGTTCACGGGTTCGCGGCCGACACACTCGCGGTTCACAGCGTGCGCTCGTAACTCGCCCAGGCGATGTGCGACTCATGCAGGGTCACCGCGATGCCGGCCAGGCCGCGTGCGCCATCGCCCAGCGCCCCCGCATGCACCCGGTCGGCCAGACGGTCCGCGATGACCTTGGCCAGGAATTCCGTACTGGTATTGGTGCCGGCGAAGTCGGGGTCGTCGTCGAGATTCCGGTAGTTCAGCTCGCCGACGACGGTCCCGAGCTCCTGGGTGGCCAGCCCGATGTCGACAACGATGTTGTCGGCGTCCAGCTCGGCACGGCGGAAGGTGGCGTCCACGAGAAAGGTCGCTCCGTGCAGGCGCTGCGCGGGTCCGAAGACCTCTCCGTGGAAGCTGTGAGCGATCATGATGTGATCACGGACTGTGATGCTGAACAACGGGCGACCCTCCAGGTACGGCGCGTCTGGCCCTTTGCCGGGGCCTGTCGAGTAGTACGTCCGACCTGGTCTCCTTGTTCAGGCCGGATCAGCAGCGTCGTACAGAACGCGGTGGCACAACGCCGGGAGGTCGCCCGAGGCGAGCCTCGGCAGCACCTCCGGCAGTTCGCCGAAGGAGCATTCGCCGGTGACCAGCGCGTCGAAGGCGGGGTCGGCGAGCAGGTCGAGCGCGAGCGCGAGCCGGTCGGCGAAGGTCCGGCGGGAGGCACGGGCCGGGGACACCGTCCCCACCTGGCTGCTGCGCACGACCAGGCGCCGGGAGTGGAAGGCCTCGCCCAGCGGCAGGCTGATCCGCCGGTCGCCGTACCAGCTCAGCTCGAGAACCGTCCCCTCCGGGGCAAGGAGTTCCAGTGAGCGCGCGAGTCCTTCCTCAGTGGCGCTGGCGTGGACGACAAGATCGCAGTCACCTGCGGCTTCCCCTGGGAGCGCGAAGTCGACACCGAGCGCCTTGGCGATGGCGGCGCGCCGGGGCTCGGCGTCGACCAGCTGGACGCGCACGGCGGGGTACTGGGCCAGGACCGCCGCGACGCTGCAGCCGACCATGCCCGCTCCGACGACGGCGATCCGGTCGCCGAGCAGCGGCGCGGCGTCCCAGACGGCGTTCACGGCGGTCTCCACCGTCCCGGCCAGCACGGCCCGTGGGGCGGGGACGTTGTCCGGGACGGGCGTCACGGCGCTCGCGGGGACGACGTACCGGGTCTGGTGCGGGTAGAGGCAGAAGACCGTTCGGCCTAGCAGGTGCCGCGGACCTTCCTCGACCACACCGACGTTGAGGTAGCCGTACTTGACGGGCCCGGGAAAGTCGCCGTCCTGGAACGGTGCCCGCATCGTGGCGTGCTGGCTCTCCGGTACGCCGCCACGGAAGACGAGGGTCTCCGTTCCACGGCTCACACCGGAGCAGAGGGTGCGCACCAGCACCTCGTCCTCTGCGGGTGCCGGCAGGCGGACATCCCGTATCTCGCCGTGACCGGGTGAGCGAAGCCAGAAAGCACGGGCCACGCGTTCCATTGGCGCCTCCTGAGCAATCGGGCGACGATTCGCGTACTGATCTTTTGAGAAGCCGCGCACACGGTACGCGGCACCTGATGGATCTGTCACTCGGCCGGAGGATGCACGGTGGCCTTGAACAACGCGTACGACATGAGGCCACTGCGGCACGAGACAGCCGTGGGAGCCGGCGCCCAGGTACTCCTGCTGGCCCTGCTCGGCACGGCGATAGGCCTGGGCCCGGCGGGATGGCTGACGGGCCTGGCCTTCGCGGTCGCCACCTGGGCCGTGCTCACCCGCGCCCTGCGCCGGTCGTGGCTCAAGTCCTTCGGAGCTGCCAACCGCGTCACACTGGCCCGGGCGACGCTCGTCGGGGGTGTGACCGCGCTGGTCGCGGATTCCTTCGAGAGTCCGCCGCCGGTCACCGTCCTGGTCGCCCTGACGACAGTGGCGCTGATACTCGACGCGGTCGACGGCCAGGTCGCCCGGCGCACCGGCTCGGCGTCCGCCTTGGGGGCACGCTTCGACATGGAGGTCGACGCGTTCCTCATCCTGGTGCTCAGCGTCTACGTCGCCACCTCGCTGGGCCCGTGGGTGCTGCTGATCGGCGCCCTGCGATACGCGTTCGTCGCGGCGGCCCGAATACTGCCCTGGCTGCGCGGGCCGCTGCCACCGAGCACGGCACGCAAGACGGTGGCCGCGCTGCAGGGGATCGTGCTGCTCGTGGCGGGCGCGGGGATCCTGCCGCGCTGGCCGGCATTCGCGGCTGTTGTGGTGGCGCTGGGGTTGCTGGTGTGGTCCTTCGGACGCGACATCGGGTGGTTGTGGCGCGTCAGGGGAGGCGTTGCGGAGGAGACGGCCGAGGGGACAGCCGAGGAGGCGGCCGGGGAGTCTGCCGAGGCAGTGCGCCAAGCGGCCTGACAGCCGGCCTTCACGGACGACGGCGTGCCCGTACGGTCGCCGATCTACGGCGCGACGTCTACCGGGCCCTCGTACCACCGAGGTCGCGATCGGCCATGATGCCGCCATGTGTACGAACTCGCCCCGCTCGACAGGGACCTGATCACACGGTTGAACAATGAAGCGTCCGTCGGTGATGTCGCCGCAGAGGCCACCGCGATCGGCTACGTTGTCGACACCGACCTCCTGCCCCGAACGCCAGTGACATCCGCCGTCAGGCCGACGTCCCTGACGTGAGCGGAAGGCGGAGACCACGGTCGCGAGGGTTCGCATACGGCACTTGGGGCCCGGGAGCCCGCCCTCACCCCGGACGACTGACAAAGGAAGTGTCCGAAATCTAGGCAGGAACTGCCTCCAACAGGTACCTTTCGCTCCCTGAGTTGCACAGCGCGACGCCCCGAACACGGGGAAGGGAGAGGCCATATGCCAGGAAGCGGTCCTCCTTTCCGGGCCGAACCGCCGTGGTCGAAGGGCCTGGCCGAATCGGTCTACGAGACCGCCGATCGTGATCCCTCCCTGGTCCAGTTCTCCCGCCGCTCGGCGACACAGCCTGATGGCTGGGAACCGATGACCGCAGAGCAGTTCCGCGACGAAGTCCTGGCCGTGGCCAAGGGTTTCCTGGCCAACGGCATCCGCTTCGGCGACCGGGTCGCGCTGATGTCCCGTACTCGCTACGAGTGGACGGTTCTGGCGTACGCCCTGTGGTCCGTCGGCGCCGAGGTCGTTCCGGTCTACCCCACGTCGTCCATCGAGCAGGTGCGCTGGATCCTGTACGACGCCCAGGTCCGGGCCATCGTGGTCGAGCACGAGAACCATGCGATGACCGTGGCGGCGGCCACCGACGCGGAGACTCGGCTGTCCGCGATCTGGCAGATGGACCTGGGCTGTGTGGCCACCCTGATCGACCAGGGCACCGGGATGGACGACGACCTGATCCACCGTCACCATGCCGCTGTGTTGCCGGACCAGGTCGCCGCGATCTGCTACACCTCCGGCACCACCGGAACGCCCAAGGGCTGCCTCATCACCCACGCCAATCTGGCCGCCGAATGCGACATCCTCCTCGAAGGCTGGGGCGGGATCATAGCCGAGCCCGGGGTGCAGCCTTCGATTCTCAACTTCCTGCCCGTCGCCCACATTTACGGGCTGATGGTCGTCGTCGCCTGCCTGCGTGGCGGCGTCCGCCTCGGCCACCAGCCCGATCTGACGCCCGAGGCGCTGCTCCCCGCCCTGGCGTCCTTCCAGCCCACGTTTCTCTTCGCCGTGCCGTACATCTTCGAGAAGATCTTCCACAAGGCCCGCCGCACCGCCGAGGAAGCCGGACGCGTCAGCCTCTTCGACAAGGCCGCGGCCGTCGCGGTGCGCTATGCCGAGGCCGTGGAACGGCACTCCACCGGCTCGGGCCACGGCCCAGGGCCGTCCCTGAAGGTCCTGCACGCCGCCTACGACCGCCTGGTCTACAGCAAGCTGCGCGCCGTACTGGGCGGGCAGGTACGCAACGCGGTGTCCGGCGGCTCGACGCTCCGGAGGGAGCTGGGGCTGTTCTTCGCGGGCACGGGCATCACCGTGTACGACGGGTACGGCCTCACCGAGACCGCGGGCGGCATCACGGCCCAGCCCCCGGGAGCGGTCAGATTCGGCACGGTGGGCCGGCCGATTCCGGGCTGCGCCGTACACATCGCGAGCGACAGCGAGGTGTGGGTACGCGGCGACACGGTCTTCGCCGGCTACCTCAACAACCCGAAGGCCACCGAAGCGGTGCTGCGCGACGGGTGGTTCGCCACCGGGGACATGGGCCATCTCGACGGAGAGGGCTACCTCGTCATCACGGGGCGCAAGAAGGACGTCATCATCACCAGCGGCGGCAAGAGCGTGGCACCGTTGCCCCTGGAAGAGCAACTGCGCCACCACCCACTGATCTCGCAGTGCCTGATCGTGGGAGACGACCAGCCGTACATCGCGGCGCTCATCACCGTGGACCCCGAGGCGCTGGCGCACTGGCAGGCACTGAAGGGGAAGCAGCCGTTGGACATCACGGCGATGACGGACGACGAAGACCTGCGGGCGCAGATCCAGCGTGCGGTCTCCCGGGCCAACACCCGTGTTTCGAGGGCGGAGTCCATCCGGGCGTTCCGCATCCTGCCGCAGGAGTTCAGCCTGGACTCCGGTCTGATGACACCGACGCTGAAGCTCAAACGGCGGGCGATCACGGGAGCGTACGCGGCGGACATCAAGGCCCTGTACACACGCTGAGGGCGCATCAGGGATCCGGTGGAAGCGGCCCGCACACTCGTGTGCGAGCGGCTACTCTCAGTGGGGTCGGGTACAGGAGGGGGCCTTGTGTCGGACTTCGTCGGCTTGAGCGTACGGGTTCGGCCGCTTCCGGACGACGATCCGGAGGAGCTCGCCGAGATCACCGGGCGTCTGCGCGCGGAGTTGCTCGATCTCGACGTCATGGCGGTCGATCCGGTGAGCGAGGCAACCGAGCCCGAGCACGCCAAGGGGCTCGCCACCGTGGTGGGCTGGCTGGCCGTTCAGCTACGCGCCGCCGACGCACTGCGGGGGGTCGTCCAGGCGGTACGCAGTTGGACGGGGCGCACGGACCGTGTGGTCGAAGTCAGCCTCGGCGGGGACACGTTGAAGGTCACCGGCGTGACCTCGGCGCAGCAGGAGGCCATCATCAGCGCCTGGCTCGCACGCCATGCAGCCGACACCTGAGCTGTCGGCCGAGCGCCGGCTGGCCCTGGTGGTGGCGACCTCCACGTACACCGACGCCTCACTCCGCCGGCTGCGGGCGCCCGCACATGACGCCGCCGCTCTGAGCGACGTCCTCTCCGATCCGGAGATCGGCGGGTTCACGGTCACGCAGGTGATCGACAGGACGGCTCAGGATGTCCGGCTGGCCTTCGAGGAATTCCTCGCTCATCGCGCTCCGCACGATCTTGTGGTGGTGTACGTGTCCTGCCACGGGCTCGTCGATGCCCGCAGGCGCCTGTACTTCGCCGCTACGGATACCCGCAAGGACCGGCTGGCCGCCACCGGAGTGGAGGCGCAATGGCTCCTCGACCAGCTGGACGACTGCCGAGCACGACGGCAAGTGGTGATTCTGGACTGCTGCTTCAGTGGCGCTTTCGCGCAACGCAGCAAGGGAGAGACCGACCTGGGACTGGGCGAGAGGTTCCACGGCCACTCCCGCGGCCGGGTCGTGCTGACGGCCTCGCGGGCGACCGAGTACTCGTTCGAAGGCGAGCCCGTCCCCGGGGAGGTCCTGCCGGGATCCGTGTTCACCAGCGCTTTGGTGACCGGCATTCGCAGCGGTGAGGCCGACACCGACCACGACGGATACATCTCCGTGGACGACGCCTACACCTACGCGTTCGACCGGCTACGGGTCGACGATGTGGCGCAGACACCACAGCGCTGGCTCTACGGAGCCGAGGGAAAGATCCTGCTCGCCCGCAGTCCCGTCGGCGTCTCCATCCCCTCCCCCTTACTGCCCGATGCCTGGGCCACTCGCCTCGCGAGTCCCCATCCGGCCGTCCGGCTCGGCGCCGTCGCCGCCATGGGCGAATCGCTCACGGACAGCGATCCCGCCCGCGCCCTGGCCGCCCGCCGGGCGCTCGAGCAAGTCGCCGATGAGGACATTCCCCGCGTGGCGCAGGCCGCTCGCGCCCAGCTGGACAGCGTCTCGATCGGCTCCGGCACGCCGCTCGCGGAGGGTTCCTCCGAGGAGCAGCCGGAGACAGTGACCGGTCCCCCGGCTTCGGCAGCCCACGCGCGCGGCGACGCTGTGCCCGACGAGAGCGTGTCCGACGAGGATCCACCGCAGCCGGTTCTGATCAACCTGTCGTCGCCCGCCGTAGACGCGGCCCACGGACCGCCGCGCCGGCCTCACTTTCTGCGCACTCGCCGCGGTCGTGTTGTCCTCGGCGGGCTCGTCGTCCTGATCGCCGCGGCCGCGACGGTCACGCCCATGCTCGTCGACCAGTCCAACGACCCGGGTTCTCCCGGCCGTTACGACCGGCCGCGTGGATCCATTCTGGTGAACAACAAGGCAGTCACCGGCTCCTCGGACACCGGGCAGAAAATGCGCTGGAAACGCACGTACACCGACGGCCCCTTGTACGCGTCCGTCACCGGCTACGCCACCCAGTCGTTCGGCACCAGTCTGCTGGAGAACGTCGAGGACAAGCTTCTGACCGGCACCGACTCCCGACTTCACTCAGCCGGCGCAGGGAATGTGTTCACCACCATCGACGCCGCCGCCCAGCAAGCCGCGTACAAGGGGCTGAAGGGCAAGCAGGGCGCCGTCGTGGCGCTCGATCCAAGCAGCGGCAAGATCCTCGCGCTCGTCTCCGGCCCCTCCTACTCCCCGTCAACGATCGCCGGCACATCCAAGGAGGACACGGCAGCCTGGACCGCCCTGAACGGCGACACGGAAAAGCCCCTGCTCAACCGAGCGCTGAAGCGGACCTATCCGCCGGGCTCCACCTTCGAAGTGGTCACGGCCGCCGCCGCCCTGGAGAACGGCCTCTACAAGAACATCGAGGCAGCCACCGACTCGCCTGCGCCGTGGACGCTCCCCGAGTCCACGGTCCAGCTGAAGAACGAGGACGGCGCCACCTGCGAGAACGCGTCCCTTCAGTCCGCTCTCCTGAATTCCTGTAACACCGTCTTCGCCAAGATCAGCAATGACCTCGGGAACGCGAAGATGCGCGAGCAGGCTGCCGGATTCGGCTTCAACAAGGAGATCACCACGCCCGTGCTCGCGGTCAAGTCCGTCTATCCCGCGGACGATGGTTCGCTCAATGCCCTTGATGGCATCGGCCAGGGCAGCACCAGCGTCACGCCTCTGCAGATGGCCATGGTCACGGCAGCCGTCGCCAACGAGGGCGCGCTCATGCAGCCGTACCTGGTCGCCGGCCTGCAGACCGCCGACGGCAAGATCGTCGAGCAGCACAAGCCCAAGGCGATGAGCCGGTCGCTCAGCGAACTCAACGCGAGGAAGCTGCAGCAGATGATGGAGTACATCGTCGGGGACGGACCAGGATCCGGGGCCAAGATTCCCGGGAGCACGGTGGGCGGCATGAGCGGCAGCGCCCAGCTCCCCACCGGAACCAGCAACACCGCCTACGCCTGGTTCGTCTCCTACGCCAAGAGGGAGGAATCCGGATCCCCGGCGGTTGCCGTCGCCGTTGTCGTCGAGTCCTCCGGCGGGACCGGGGAGAAAGCCTCGGGGGACAAGATCGCCGCTCCGATCGCCAAGCGCGTCATGGAGGCGGTCCTCAAACGGTGACGCACACGGCCGGACAGCAGAAAACCCCACACGAAAGTGGGGTTCTCATTGGTGTCCGAGGGGGGACTTGTACCGGGAGCCCACGGATCGCGCCACTCAGCGCCGAATTGGAGCTGGCTCTGCCGTAGCTGCCGACCGGAGTCTGGGTGAGGGGAAGTGTTGGTCGTGCGTCCGCGCAGGTGCGAATCCCCGGCGGGGGACACGGAACATGGGAACGGGGGGAGCCGGTGGTCGGGGGTGGGCAGGTCGTGATCCAGACGGTCGTTCGGCTCAATCGGTAGGCCGTCAGCGCTTGGCCGCAGGTTCGAGTCCCTGGCGGGAGCCGCCGTCAAGGGCTGGTCGTGCCGCATCCGCCGTGACCTGCGGAGATTCGCTGGTCGTGCAGATGGCGACGCATCTTCCTAAGACGGGCGTTGTCTGATCGCGACCGCAAGATGTGGCTTGTCGGGTCTACGACGCTGACTGATCACTCGGGCCGGGGGCGGGCTGAGGGGCGGTCCCGGCCGGTGCCGGTTGGCCCCGGACCGAGGGTGTGCGTGGCCGTTGCTTCGTCGATCGCGGCGGGTGAGGGACTCCAGAATCCTGTCACTTCTCCCGGGCGGCCGTGAGGTGGGTCGTGAGCTGTTGGAGGGCGCCCCAGGTGGTCGCGCTGTCGCCGAGGGGGTAGTGCAGGGCGGGCGCTGCGGTGGGGCCGAGCTGTATGGGGTGCAGGTTCAGGGGTGGGCGACTGGCGTGGGCGAACCCGATGTCGCTGACGGGACCGGCGCCCAGAGTGAAGGTGACCGGGACCGGTGGCTTCTCGAAGTGCGGGGGGACAGTGAGGTCGCGGCGCCCCGGGCGGAGGGAGGTGAGCATCGAGGTCAGGTTGTGCCTGCTCACGAGCACCTCGGCGAGGGGCTGGATGGTGTCGAGGGGCGGGGTTTCGACGGGGCCGTAGCCGAGGGCGAGGGTGATGTCTTCTTCGACTCCGGCGGTGGTGCGGGTGATGCGCTGGGTGGCGATGGCGGGGCGGTCGGGGTGGCCGACGGCGATCAGCCAGGTCGGGCGGGGGGCCCGGGTGCGGGCCAGGTCGGTCAGCTGGCGTGTTGACCAGGGGAGGTTGACGGGTTCGGCGGTGCTCCAGCCCGTTGGGGGCGCGCCGGTGAGTTGTTGCCAGGTGGTTTCCAGGGCGCCGCCCAGCAGCAGGCCCGCGTCCGGGGCGTGCTGTGTGCGCAGGGAGACGATCAGCTGGCGGTCACCGGACACGGGCTGCTCGGTGAAGGCGGGGACCGGGCCGGGATGCGTACGGATGGGGGTGAAGGCGCCGTTGTGCCAGCGGAGTGCGGCGCCGGAGAGGCCGTCGTAGTAGCCATGCTCGGGGTCCTGGACGATCCAGCGGTTGGGGTGGCCCTGGAGTGCGGTGCGGGTGGGGACGGTGAGGCGAGTCGTGTGGGGGGTGACGATCTGCAGCGCGCGGCTGGTGGTGGCTGCGGTGCGCAGGGCGTCGGAGAGCCAGCTGCTCATGGCGACGACGGGCCGGTCCTGGATGACCACGGCAGCCTGATCGGTGAGGACGTCAATGCCAGGAGGCGAGGTGTCCGTTGCCGGGGCTTGGGCGTTGTCGGAGGTGAGCGGGACGATATCAGTGGTCACGGGGCCGGGGGGCCAAGTGGTGCCGCCCAGGACGGAGACGAGTCGGCCGGCGAAGGCGCGGGCGAGGGATTCGGCGTCGGGGACGGCGGTGGTGGACCGCGTCTCGGTCCACCAGAACGGACCTTGGGCGTCATCGATGGCCGTGCCGAGGAGGCGTGAGGCCTCGCCGGGGACCTGGACGAAGATGGGGGCCTCCACTGAGATGAGGGGATGTCCGCCGGGTGCGCGGAGCTGGACGACCGCGCCGTCGCCCGCGGAGTCCACCCGCACGTCGGGGCCGCCCGCGTAGAGACCCGCAAGCAACGTACGGATGTCCGGCATCGTGGGCGTGAGGGCGATGACGTCTTTGGTCACAGAGTGGGTTCCTGGTCTGCGAGAGCGGTCTGGATGAGCTGGTGGGGGCGGCCGCGCCGGACCAGCACACCGCGGCCCGGCGGCTGGGCGGATGCGTACAGGCCGGGGAAGAGCTGGCCCTCGGTGCGGTCCCCGGTCATGACCAGGGCCGCGGTGCCGGTCTCGCGCAGGGCGGTGAGGAACGGTTCGTACATGGCGCGGGAGGAGCCGGCGGTGCGGCGGGCGACGACGAAGTGCAGGCCGATGTCCTGGGCGGAGGAGATGTAGGGCAGGAACGGGGCCAGCGGCTGCTGGCTGGCGGTGGTGAGGATGTCGTAGTCGTCGACGAGGATCACGATGCGGGGGCCGGTGAAGCCTGAGTGGTCTGCCAGCGCGTCGAAGTCCACGCTCCCGTCCGGCAGCCGCTTTTCCAGTTCGGCGGCGATGCCGGTGGCCAGCGCCGCGGCGAGTTTCGCGTTGTGGGCGTAACCGCCGCGATACGGCTCGGGGACGACGGCGCGCAGTCCCCGGCGTGGGTCGAAGACGGCGAAGACCAGTTCGTCTTCGCTGTAGCGGGCGGTGAATTGCCGGGCTATGAGCCCCAGCAGGTTGGTCTTGCCGCATTCGTTGTCGCCGAGGATCAGCAGGTGCTGGTCCTGCTCGAACAGGTGCAGCAGGACGGGTGCGAGGGTGTCCTGGTCGACGCCGATCGGGATCTTCTTCGGCTCGGCGGCCACCGACGGGAGTCGCTGTGCGGGCAAGTGGGTGGGCAATACCCGTACGGGGGCGGCGAGGTGGCCGTTCCAGGTGGCGCGAATGGTGCGGGCCGCGTCTTCCAGTGCCGGGCCGAGGCCGTCGGCGGTGGGGACGGTATCGATGCGGGGCAGGGCGGCCTGGGCGAAGAGTTTGCCACCGGTGAGGGCGCGGCCGGGGGTGTCGGGGCTGAGGGTCTCGGAGAGTTTACGGTCGATGGAGGAGTCGGTCGGGTCGTTGAGCCGGAGCTCCAGCTGGGTGCCGAACAGGGACTGGGTGGCGATGCGGACGTCGTTCCAGCGGAGCATGCCCGCGACGATGTGGATGCCGTAGCCGCTGCCGCGCTTGAGGAGATCCACCACCGCGTCGTCGAGATCCGCGAACTCGTCGCGCAGAGCACCGAATCCGTCGATGAACAGGACGATGTCGGTGGCGCCGAGCTCGGGAAGTCCGCCCTGGGCGCGCAGGTGGCGGAGCTGGTCGAGGGAGTCGATGCTGTGCGTGCGGAAGGCTTCTTCACGGGCGCTCAGCATGGCGCGGACCTCGGCGACGGTGCGGGCCGCGCGTTCGCGGTCGGCGCGGCCGGCGATGCCGCCCACATGCGGCAGACCCGCCAGGGCGGCAAGCCCGCCTCCCGACAGGTCCAGTCCGTAGAGAGCGACTTCGGTCGCTGTGTGGGTGAGGGACAGGGAGAGCGCGAGGGTGCGCAGCAGGGTGGTCTTGCCGGACTGCGGGCCGCCGATGACCGCTATGTGGCCACCGGCCACGGTGAGGTCGAGGATCCACTGGCCCTGCGACTGGCGGCCTGGATCGTCGAGCAGCCCCAGGGGTACTCGCATGGTGCCCGCCCGGCGGGTCAGCTGCATGCCGCGTTCGGAAACGTCAAGGGGGCCTGCGGCCGCGTCCAGGGAGATCGCGTGCGGCAGCGGGGGCAGCCAGATGCGGCGTACCGGCTCGGCGGCGTCGCGAAGTTGGTCGACCAGGGTCGACATCACGGTCGGTCCGGTCTCGCGTTCTCGCATCGCGGGCGCGTCGACCGCTGCATCCGAAGCGTCCGCCTGCGTAGGGGAGTTGAAGGCGGGATAGGACAGGGCGAGCGGTCGCTCTTCCGCAGATTCGGGCAGGGCAGGTCCTCGGTAGGCGCCGGAGACGTAACCCGCCTTGAAGCGTTCGTATGTCGAGGTGTCGACCTTGAGGTAGCCGAAGCCCGGCAGTGGCGGCAGGTGGAAGGCGTCTGTGGTCTCCAGGACCGTGCGGGACTCATCGGCGGAGAAGGTGCGCAGGCCGAGCCGGTAGGAGAGGTAGGTGTCCAGGCCCTTGAGCTTGCCGCCCTCGATGCGCTGGCTGGACAGGAGCAGGTGTACGCCGATGGAGCGTCCGATACGGCCGATGGAGAGGAACAGGTCGATGAAGTCGGGTTTGGCGGTGAGGAGTTCGCCGAACTCGTCGATGACGACGAACAGGTGTGGGAGCGGCTCCAGTTCGGGGCGCTGGGCGCGCAAGGCTGCGTAATGTCCGATGTCGGCGACGTTGCCGGCGTCCTTGAGTACTTGCTGGCGGCGCTTGACCTCGCCGGCGAGGCTGGTGTGGACGCGTTCGACGAGCCCGGCCTGGTTCTCCAGGTTGGTGATCACTCCGGCGACGTGGGGCAGGCCGGCGAAGGGGGCAAAGGTCGCCCCGCCCTTGTAGTCGACCAGGACCATCGCCAGATCCTCCGGCGGGTGGGCGGCCATCAGGGCCAGGACCAGGGTGCGCAGGAGTTCGCTTTTGCCGGAGCCGGTCGCGCCCACACACAGGCCGTGCGGGCCCATGCCGAGTTCTGAGGACTCTTTCAGGTCCAGCAGTACCGGTTCGTGGCGGTCGTTGAGGCCGATGGGTACGCGCAGGAAATCCCGTTCGCTGCGGGGCGCCCACAGCTCACCGAGGTCGAGGGCGGCCGGGTCATCGATACCGAGCAGGGCCGGGAAGTCGATGGGGCCGGACACCGGGGTGCCCTCGGCCACTGACTCGGCTGACAGACGCAGGGGGGCCAGCATCCGGGCGATGCCCTCGGCCCCGGCAATGCCGATGTTGTCCGACGTGCCGGAGGTAGTGGGGGCATCGGGGGTACGCAGGTCCTCGACCACGACCTGGTCGCCGTCGACCGTGATCCGCACCGTCACCTGGTCGGGTTCGTGCACCTGATGCTCCAGCAGATGCAGCACGGTCACACCCATGTCCGTGAGGCCAACTGCCACGTCGGGGCGGGGCAGTTCATCGGCGTTCTGCCCGTACTCGTCGCTGACGACCAGGAGCCGGTCGATGAGCGCGAGCGCGTTTCTGTCGGACAGCCCGCGCCGCACCTCGGCCGCGTACGAGGCGCGCTGCCGCAGATCCGGTCCGATGAACCGCGCCAGCTGCGGCAGACTCGGTGCGATACGGCGCGCCGCGACCGGCCCGTCGTCCGTCTGCGTATCCAGGATGTGGGGCAGCCACTTGACCCACTCCCACTCCTCAAGCCGCTCGCCGGGCACGCCGAGCGCGAGTGCCAGGTCGTCGGGCGCGTGGGTGACGGCGGCCTGGATCAGCAGGGCGCGGGCGACGCGTAGCACGCCCTCCCGGTCCCCGACGATGCTGACATTCCCGGCCCGGTCCAGGGGGAGGGTCAGGGGGAAGTCGGTGGTCGTGGTGAACCGGGCCACCAGCGCCCGCGCCTCGTTTAGCATGAACGGATCCGGCGGGGTGAGGACACCCCCGGTGCTGTTGCGCCCCACCGACAACTCCTGGGTGAGCACGTTCCCGGTGCCGATACGCACCCGCAGGAAATCGGAATCGCTTCGACGCCGCTCCCACAGCCGTGCCGGATCCTGCACCAGGTCGTACAAGGCCTGCGGTGGTGGATTGAGCAGCCGCGCGTGCCGCCTCAGCTCCCGCTCCCCGCTGCCCAGTTCTTCGCGCTGCTCCTCCAGATACTCAAGGTAGCGCTCGCGCTGAGTGCGGCGGGTGCGCTGGGCCTTGCCGCGCTGGGACAGAAACAGCGCCACGGCACCGAGCAGCGCGACGACGAGGACGATGGCGCCCAGGCCGGCGAACTGGCTGTTGCGGATCACGGTCATCATCACGACCGAGCTGAGGACACCGGCCATCGGCAGCAGCGCGGTCGCGGGGGTGCCGATCTTTCCCTCGGGAAGGTTCGGCGGCGGCTCGACCGTATGGGCCTGGGGCGGGGCGAGGGGCCGGGTGGAGCGGGCCGGGCGGTGGATGAGCTGCTGGGTCATCGCACGCGTACCGCCCGTTCCATCGCCTCGGCGGCCAGCCGCATGGCTGACTGCCGGACGGCCTCGCCCAGTTGTGCGGTGTGGATGGGGCCTCCCTGGGCCAGATGCCGGTCATAGGGCAGCGGCACGACCGTGACGCCGGTCTCCCGCAGATGGGCGGTGGCCGCCTTGAGATCAAGCGTCATGTCCGGAGAGTGGGAAGTGAGGGCGACCACTGTGGTGGCGAGCGCCGAGTGCGGCAGCTGGGCCAGCCAGTCGAGCACCAGGCGGGTGCCGCCGACGCCTTCCGCGGTCATCGGGGCGACCACGATCCGCGCGTGCGCGGTATCCATCGCGGTGCGGGCCACCTCCCCCGGCAGGCTCTCGCAGTCCACCACCGTCACCGCGAAGTAGCGTCGCAAGGCGAGGGTCACCGTCCGGTACGTCGGCATGTCCAGCGGTGCGCCGACGCGCCCCTGGCTCGCTGGCAGCAGCCACCCCCCATCCGCCACCGGGACCAGGTACCCGGTGATATCGGTCAACTGCATGGCCGGGGTGAGAATTTCCGCGAGCTCCCGGCACGACCAGCGCACCGACTCGGCCCCGAGCCGCACCGGCAATGTGCCGAGCGCTGCGTCCGCCTCCAGGGCGAGAACGGGGTCGTGCCGGTAGTGGTTGAAGGTACGGGCAAGCAGCGCGGAGGCGGTGGTCTTGCCGACCCCGCCGCGGATCGCGGTGACGGCGATGACCCGCCCGGTTGTCACCGGCTGCTGGATCTCCCGGGCAAGGTGCGACCGGGCGGTCACATCCTGCGAGGCGGACGCGGCGAGCTTGCGCAGCGAGCGCCCGGTGCGGCGGGTCAGTGAATCCCCGTGCTGGGCGCGGCCCAGGGCAATGGCCAGCCGCGGATCCACGGTCGGTACGGACTCGGGGGTGGTCATCGGGAGCCGGGGCGCCGAGGAGGCGCGCGGCGCAGGTGATGGGGTGCTCGGGTCAGGCGTGCGATACGCGGGCCGTGCCTGGGCCGGTCCCGATACGGGTTCGGGTGACAGAGGCGGCACGGCGGCCCCGACTTCCGGTCCCGCGCTCTCTGCCGGGCCCCCTGCGGCGGGCATCACTGGGGCTGTCTGCTGTTCCAACTCCCGCACCAAATCCCGCTGCCAGTCGCCCTGCCCCATGCCCGACCCCTACTCGAAGGTGCCGAGCAGACGCCCGTACACACCGAACACCCCGAGCAGCAGCGGGAACAGAGCGATCACGCCGACCGACTCCACCGCATCCCCGAACCGCCGCAGCCGCACCCTGACATGCTCGGCCGGCTGCACGGACAGCATGACTAGCGGCATGACGACCAGTGCCACCAGAAGTACCAGGGCCGCCACTGTCCCTGAATGCTCCAGCCACACCCAGGCCAGCCGCCCGGTCACCGCAGCCGCGGCCACCAGCAGCGCCACCACCTCGGCGACCAGCGGGAACGCCCGTGCCCGCAGCGCCAGTACGACACCGAGGACCACCGCGAGCGAAACCGTCCACACGGTCGGCTCGCGCAGCACCAGAACCCCGGCCATGGCCGCGGAGAGCGCCAGGACAATGGTGGCGAGTGCCAGCCCGCGATGGGTGGCTGCCAGCGCGGTCGACACCTCATACCGGCTCACCGAAGCCCCGCCCGAACGCCGGTCATCCAGCCCCGACAACCCCGAAGACATCAACGCGAGCCGGGGCAACAATCCCAGCAGCATCGCCGACACGACAGCGAGCACCGTACCTGTACGTGCCTGCCCCATGGCTGTTCCGGCTCCCGACTGCGCCGCGAGGGCGATTTCCCAGCAGACCGTGGTCACGGTCACCGCTCCGGCGCCGGCAATCCCGCCCCGCCCGAGCGGCGAGACCCAGCCGAGCAGTAGCAACGCCACAGCCACAGACCCGGCCACGCCCGCGAGCCGCAACCCGCCCTGCCAGCCGTGCGCGTCTGCGAGGGTCCAAGCGCCGAGCACCCCGAGTGCCCCGCCCATGACAAGGAGAGGGGTGGCCAGCGCGCCCCGACCGGCCTTCCCCAGCAGGGCCCCGACCAGCGCAGCCACCGTGGCGACGGCCACGAGCGCACCACCCACAGTCGGCAGCTCGAACTCGCCGCGGGCCAGCACACCGGCGGCCAGCGCCCACAGCACGGCAGCCGTTCCGGCCACCACCCGCCGCGCCGCGGGCCGCCACCGCCAGGCTCGTACATCCAGATCATCCGCAGCCTCATCGGTGACGTCATGCACGACCGGCGCCGACGGCGCATCCTCCGCCCGCACCAGCCGCAGCACCGCACCATCTGGCACACCCGCCGACTCCAGCGTGGCGTCATCGGCCAGCGCCGAACCGTCCGCCCTCACGAGATGCCGCAACTGCGGCCGGGCCGAGGTCTGATCGTCCAGGACCCGGATCACTTCGGGCAGCAGCAGACCGACCGGCTCCCGGGAAGGCAGTACGAGATCCACCCGCCGCCGCTCGCCGACCAGAGTGACCCGACTCAACGCTGTACGGCTCAACGATCCCGCAGATATCACGCGTTCGAACCTATCATCGAGAAGAAGACGCCTTACTGGGCGCGGAAGTCTGCTGCACCGAGGGCCCGTACGGACTCTTCCCGATGAGCCGATGCGAAACGAACGACCACCCCACACAACCCGCACACAGCACAGCCGCGATCACAATCCCGGCAAACGCCTTGCCGAGCCGCTCATCCAACGACCGCCGCTGGCGCTGCCCACCGAACAGCAGGGCATCCCGCAACCGCCGACGCCGAACGGACACCGACTCCAGCAGCTGGCTGTCGTAATCCTGGGCTGACATGCCTCAATTCCGAATCGATGACGTCGAGAGACCCATAACGACGATCGTCGTCTTCCGCCCGCCTACCACCACACGTGCCACGTTCTGGCTCCCGAGACGGGTATGTCTCTGACTCATCAGGTGGGGAATTCGCCGACCCATGTGCGCTCCAAGAGATGCTTGGACAGGTACTCGGACTCGACTTCGACTGGGATGTCCGCGTCAAAGGCCATGCAGGCGATGGCCAGAGGGCCGAGAGCCACCAGCCCCTCGCTACTCTTGGACCGGGCCTCATCGCCAGTCCAGTACTCGCGGTGCCAGGTGAGCGCTTCTGCCAGGGCGGCGTTGAACGGGGCCGGCTCTTGCCGCTGGTACCGATGGAAGACTTCCAGCGGCGGGTAGAGGATCTTCAGCATGAGTTCGGCACTAGCGATATGGGGGGCCGCAGGGTCCGTGCCGTTGATGGCGGTGACCAGTGTGTCCCAGGCCTCCCGACGGCCGAACCAGGCATTCTGCAGGGTCTCCACCCATGCGTAGATGTACTCGTCAAACTCCACACCGGATGCGCGAAGGAACGGGACGGGCACACGGGCCAGTTGATCGAGGCGTTCGTTCTCCCGGCAGATCGCTGCCAGGTAGTAAGCGGTGAGCCAGTTGCCCGCGTGCAGGTATTCTTTCGGGCCGGTCGCGGGAAGATTCTTGATCTCCCCCTTGCTCCCGATACGGCACTGGACGGGCCCATCCGCAGCCGCCCCCGAGATGAACAGGCCCGAGCCGACCTGCATCGCGGTAACCCATGCCTCCCACGTCGAGAACTCCCCAGCCAGGGGATCCGCCAGGCAATTCCACTTGGCGACGGTGAGTGAATAGTCCAGAGCGTCAAAACGGTCGAACTCTGACGTCTCAAGTTCAGAGAGAGCCTCTTCGGCGCTCTGGACGATCGGTGCCATGGCTTCAGCCACGTTGTCCACGGGGAAGTCGTGCCGGGGAATGCGGGTGACCACGTGCCCCCCTCTCTCTCAGTAGATGTGCATATGTTCCACTACAGCGCCAGCATAGAGGGAACCGTCGGGCTCCTTAGCCTTGACCAAGACATACTTCAACTTCCCTGCCTTCAGTGCATTCCGGAACTCCCGCGCAAGCACGGCATCACGACCGCCACGTTTCGTCATCTCGGCCATGATGGTCCGCAGGTACAGAAGCGTCCCCTGCTTCACCCTCATGCCCGCAGCTCCGCCGTCGTCACCGAGGTGCGGATGGACGGGGTCCTCGGGGTCGGCGCGCCCCTGACGCCAGTCGAGGTCGTTCCCAGGCGCCTTGTCCTCGACGATCAGGATTCCATCGTCCTCGATCCTGTACGCCCCGTCGAACATATTGGCCCCGTTGGGCGTCTTCGGAAGCTCAATTACCGTGGCGCCCGGGAACTCGTGCGGAATCGCGTGGAGCCTGGAGGCTCGCTCGCCCAGTTCCTCGGAGATCTTACTGTTGGGCGGTACATCACCAAGCTGCTTGGCGTACGCATCTTGAGCAGCGGTGAGGGCCTCCTGATGGGGCGCGGAGGGCGTCGACTCAAACGCCTTCTGCGCGTTCATGAGGTCCCGATAGACCTGACGATTCGCCGCCGATCTGTCGAGCGTGGGCAGAACGTCATCCGGCGCAGTGCCTCGCGCGAGCGGCTTCGCACCGAACCGGACTTCGGACGGGCCGCTCGGCATATTGTGTTTGGCGATCCAGCGTCCCTGCGGATCTTTCACGAGCTGAGGGAGCTCAACCCCTTCCACCAGCCCGACGTTGGGCTTCCGTCGACCGAGGGTGTCGTAGTGCTCCTTCAACCAGGCAGGGTCTTCGTTAGCCTTCCGGATGTGCTCGTCCTGGATCCGCTTGCGTTCCGCAGCGGTGAATTCGCGCTCGCCGCCGGTACCGTCGTGGGCTGAACCGTGTCCCCCTCCCGAACCACCACGCCCAGACGTACCCGCGGGGCTGTCGGTCGTCCACCCGCGCCCACCGTGCTCCGACTGACCGGCCGTGCCGCCGCTGCGAGGGCGCACGGCGCCGCTCTCATGGGCGGCTGGAGGCGGGAGGGGGCCATGCGTCTGGGGGGTGGCGCCGTGCGCGTGAGCGCCGACGACAGCGGGTTCTCTGCGTGTGGGGTTGGTCTCCGGTGTCGTTGCCATGTCGGCTGGCTTCTCCGCATGCGGCGCCGCCGTGTTGACCTTCCCGTCGGCGCCGACGGGGATGAACTTGCCGTCCTTGATGAGGACTTTGGAGCCGTCGGGGAGTTCGATGACGCTGTGCAGACGCTGCGAGCTGGCGGTGGTGTCGAAGACGTTACGGATCCCGGCCGTGACCTCGGACAGCTTGGGCAGAGCACTGATCGCCTTCCCCCCGACCGTGAGACCAGCTGAGAGCGGGTCTAGGTAGGTGCCGACCTTGGAGGCCGTACCGGCTGCCTTGGCGAGCGCGCCGGCCTCGCCTCCCTTGGCCGCCACTGCGGCCGGCCCCGCGCCCAGGGTGAGGAGGTTGAAGGTGACGGTCGCCGACGCGCGGGCGGGGTTCTCGCCCCACATGTCCCAGGCGACCAGGCCCTTGCCGAAATCCTTGGCAGCGTGCTTCTGCCGGACCTCGTCAGCGCTCTCCTCGTCCGGGCCGATCGTATGGTCCATGACCCAGTCGTAGGGCTTGGCGGTGTACTGGCCGATGCCCCCGACCATGTCCCAGATGTGGCCCCAGGCGTCGCTGGTGTCTTCCGGGCCTATACCGACCAGGGTCCCCAGGCCCTTGATGCCGCCCCAGATGTTGTCGACGACCAGCCCGTCCCACACGTAGCTCTTGGCCCAGTAACCGACCTCCCAGGCGTGGTGGGACTCGGATTCGGGCGTGCCCCAGGGCAGTTCCTTTGCATGCTTGAGGGCTTCGAGGCCGTAGCCGTACATCACCGACTTGTCGTTGACGGTGTGGCTGCCGTCGTCGACCACGAACCGCGGACCGCCCACGAGCGCCGAGATCTTGCCGGCGGCTCTGCGCTCGGCGTCCCGAAAAGCGCTCTCCGCAGCGCTCACGCCATCGATGAGCTTCTGATGGCGGTCGATCTTGTCCTCGTCGTACGTCCAGTCGTCGTCGCCCGCGACACTGTCGACGAACGCGAGGGCATCCGCCTTGAGATGGGCCAGCTGCTTGGCCAGCGGCCGGGCCTCGATGGAGAAGGTGTCCAGTGCGTCGGCCACCGTCTCCAGCTTCGTCGCGAACGCCTCGGCCTTGTCCATGACCGGACGTGTGGTGTCGAACAGCTGGGTGTCCTCGGGCGCCTTGTAGACGCCGGCCAGTGCCTGAAAGCGGGAATGCACGTCCTTGCCGCCGTTGCGGACGCCGATGGCATCACTGCGCAGTGCGGAGACGTCCTTCTCCAGCTGGTCGAGGTTGCCGACGAACTGGGGTATGCCAGACGGCTCGATCATCGCTACTTCTTCCCGCCCTGCGAGCCATCCGGCTTGGGCAGTTTGACCTCCGGCGCGGCCAGGGCGAGATGCTCCGCGTTCGCGGCATGCTCAAGATCCCCAGCAACGTAGTACGCGGTGGCCTCACGCGCGCCGTTCACGGACTTCGCCGCACGCGCCCCGAGAAACAGCACATCGACAGCCGTCTTCTCGACGAACAGCGCCAGTGCCGCCCCGATCGGACCGGTCGGCGTCGGCCCGCAGTACGCCTCACTTATCGTGCCCGCCGAGCTTGCCGCGCTGTCGATGTTCGTCCCGTACGACTTGGCGCTCTTGGCCACGTCGTCCATCGCCAGCCCGACCAGCGACGTCACCGACGAGACCCCGGACGGCGAGATGTCCCACCCCGACATGCCAATCCCCCATTTGCTGTTCTGCCCCCGTTACCCTCGCCCGCCGATTCGGTCAGCCGATGGCGTCGACCGCAGCCTTGGCCTTGGCCAGCGTCGACTGCGCCGTGCCGTCGTTCTGCTCCAGCGTCGTGCGTACGAGTCGGATGATCTCCCGTACCTGGTGCGCCGCCTTGTTCCAGCGGATTTCCTTGCCGTGGTACTCGTCGGAGACCCCGTCGGCCTGGAACTCGGTCATCGCGGCCTTCACCGCACGGTCCCGATCGCCTAGCACGGCCTCCAGCTGCCCGACGATCCCGTGCAGCCCGCCCTGCACCTCGGTGGAGGCGCCGGTGTCGTAGCTGAGCCGGTCCAGGTTCTGCCCCATGCTTAATCCCCCTATCGCCCGGAGAACCGGGCCGCGTCGAAATTCGCCCCAGCCATGCTCTGGTGGGCGTTGGACTCTTGCTCCTGGTCGCCGGTGCCGAACGCGGTGTTCATGCCGGACTGCCCGCCAAGGATGTCGTGCAGCGAACCGTTCAGATCCGCAGTGATCTCGTCCGCATGAATCTTGAAGGTGTCGAACGCGACCTTCCCGGCCCCGTTGAACTTCCCCTCCAGCGGCTCCGCCGCCGCGATCAACTGCCGGATCAGCGTGCCCAGATCAGTACCGGACCCCTCCGTGGCCTTGCCGAGGTCGGACAGCGTCGTACTGCCCATGTCGAACTTCATGCACCCACCCCCGAATCGTCGTATGCGTAGCGGCCGGGCATCCGTCGCTGTGTGCACAAGTGCCCCGCGCGCCCCACTGCGCAGAACTCATGTGTATCGAAAGCATGTTGCATACGCAATGAGGTTCAGCGCCTATTGACAGGAATCCGGCCACGTGTGTGTGGTCAGGGCAGCGGATCGTGGTCGATCAGCTTGAGTAGGTTGAGAAGCTGCTTTGTTGCGGCGAGGGCTTCGGTCTTCTCCTCGGGAGCGTCAACATCCCAGTGGGCCAGCTCGTTGCGGTAGTCCTTGACGACCGTGACACGGTGGACCATGTCCTGCTGCTCGTACGGCCATCTCAGCTTGACCCAGCAGGCGGCGTCGTTCAGGACAGCCGGGTACTGGCCGAGCGTGAGCTTCTTGCCTTTCATGCGCGCGTCACGCACCCCCGCCCCCTTGGGGAGTTCGTCGGCGGTGAAGTGGTCGGTCATGCGGCGCAGTCGGCGTTCCCCTGTCCGCGATCACCCACGCGTAGGCCAAGGCAGAGGAGAACCGTCGTGCCCTCCCCCCTCTCGGTGTGGAACACCGCCCCCACCTCCGCTCCCGCCCAGCGCGCTGACCGCTACGTGCCTGGCTCCGCCGCCCACCCCGCCAAGATGCTCCCGCAGATCGCCGCCCACGCCATCACCGCCTACTCCCGCCCCGGGGACCTGGTCCTGGACCCCATGTGCGGCATCGGCACCACCCTCGTCGAGGCCATCCGCCTTGGCCGTCACGCCCTCGGTACCGAGTACGAGGCGCGCTGGGCCGACGTGGCCCGCGACAACGTCATCCACACCCTGCAGGCAACCGGACGCGGCAGCGGACACGTCGCGTGCGGCGACGCCCGCCGACTCACCGAGCTCATCGACGAACGCCACCACGGCAAGATCGCCCTCGTCGTCACCTCACCGCCGTACGGCAACTCGGTGCACGGACAGGTCCGCTCCACTCGCGAGACCGGCGAGCGCGGCGTGCTCAAGAAGGACTACCGCTACAGCCACGACCCCTCCAACCTGGCCCACGTCTCCACCGACCGGCTCCTGGACGCCTTCACCGAGATCCTCACCCAGTGCCGACGCGTCCTGCGCCCCGGCGGCACCGTGGTCGTCACCACCCGCCCCTGGCGCGAGCGCGGCGAACTCGTCGACCTGCCCTCCGCGGTCCTCGCCGCCGGCCAGGTGGCCGGACTCATCGCCGCCGAACGCTGCGTCGCCCTCCTCGCGGGCATCCGCGACAGTCAGCTCATCGCCCGCCCGTCGTTCTTCCAGATGAAGAACGTCCGCGACGCCCGCCGCCAGGGCATCCCCCTCGCGGTAGTCCAGCACGAGGACGTACTCGTCTTCACCCGACCCGGACAGCACACCGGTACGAGAGACGCGAGATGGACGACGGGCGAGCCGAGGTGCACGGCCAGGGCCGCCTGCAGGCCGGCAACCCCGGCTGCCGTCCACTCCCGCACCTGTGCCCGAAGGGGCCGCTGTGGCGGTCACTGACCTACCGATCGGCAGCCTGTTCTCCGGAGTCGGCGGCCTGGACCTGGGCGTCCAGGCCGCACTCGGCGGCCACATCGCCTGGCACGCCGAGACCGACCCACACGCCGCCCAAGTCCTCGCCCGCCACTGGCAGGTGCCCAACCTGGGCGATGTACAGGCCATCGACTGGCACCAGACCGAGCCCGTGTGCGTCCTCACCGCCGGCTTCCCCTGCCAGGACCTCTCGGTCGCCGGACCCCGCACCGGACTGGCCACCGGCACCCGATCCGGCCTGTGGCGCCATGTCGTCGACGCCATCGAAGCCCTCAACCCCTGCCTGGTGGTGATCGAGAATGTCCGCGGCCTGCTCTCCACCCGAGCCGGAACCCACGCCCTTCGCCACCTGGAACCCTGCCCGCGGTGTCTGGGAGACCTATCCGATCAACCCTGCATGCGGGCACTGGGCGTGCTACTCGCGGACCTGGCCGACCTCGGGTACGACGCGAGCTGGACATGCGTACGCGCCTGTGACGTCGGCGCCCCGCACCGTCGCGAGCGCGTCTTCCTCACCGCCTGGCCCACAACACCACGGCTGCGAGCTGCTGTTGAAGACGCCGACGTCGAATCTGGGCCGCAACGGCGGCTCTCAGCATCCCGACAAACGGAAGGCCGGAGGTCACGGCCCCACCCTGGCCGACGAGGTAGAGCACCTCTTGCCCACCCCGAAAGCCAGCGACGGTGCCAAGGGCTCACCGAACCAGCGACACGGCGACGGCAGCCTCACCCTTGCCTCCACAGCGGCAGCGCTCACCGCTCCGAACGTCACGATCACGGAGACCGAGCGCCTGTTGCCCACCCCGACCTCATCCGACGGAGTCGGCGGTGCGGGCACGACCCCGAAACGCCAGGGCGGCATGAACCTGCGAACAGCCGTCACTCACCTTCCCACTGGTGGGGCGCCTACCGGCCCGCCATCCACAGATGGGAGCGCGTGACCGGAAGGGCCGCACCCTGTCCCACTCAGCCCGGCACGCGGCGCCTGTCTGCCGCATTCGTCGAGTGGATGATGGGCCTCACCGGTCACGTCACCGGCACCCCGGAACTCTCCCGCGCTGCCCAGCTCCGTCTCCTCGGCATCAGCGTCGTCCCCCAGCAAGCTGACCACGCCCTCAATACCCTGCTGGCCAGGGCCGGCGATTGCGCTCCCGGCCGCCAGGAGATCGCGCGGGACCGCTGCCCGGGGGCCAGCCCATGAGTCCACGTCACCACTGCGAGGAAGCAGCCGCTGGCTTTCAGGTCGTCCTCCCCGGGCAGGGCCCCGAGCTGACCCCGTCGGCTGCCGCAGTGCTTCTTCGCATGGTGAGGCGTCATCTCGCACGGACTGGCTCTCTTCCAAGAGCTGAGCTATCCCTGGACGACCACATCGGCCACCAACAGGAAGAACACCACGGTGACGCCCCACGATGACCTCCCCTCCTGGCTGCTTGCCTGGAACCAGACCCTGCCCGTTCCACCTGCAGCCGTGGGCCGCGGCCTGAGATTCGCCTTCTACGGGCGGGTGTCCACCGAAGACCAGCAGGACCCCGAGGCGTCGCGTCTGTGCCAGCTCGGCCGGGCCCGCACCCTCATCGAGCCGATCGGGGGCATCATCACCGCCGAATACTTCGACATCGGCGAGACCCGCGCCCTGCCCTGGAAACGGCGGCCGAGGGCCTCGGCGCTCCTGGCCGCGTTGGCCGACCCTCGGCGCGGCTTCGACGCCGTCGTGATCGGTGAACCGCAACGTGCTTTCTACGGAACGCAGTTCGGTAACACGTTCCCGCTCTTCACTCACTACGGCGTCATGCTGTGGGTGCCGGAAGTCGGCGGAGCCATCGACCCAGACAACGAAGCACACGACCTGATCATGTCCGTCTTCGGCGGCATGTCGACGGGCGAGCGCAACCGCATCAAGATCCGTGTGCATTCCGCCATGGCTTCGCAGACCCTCATCGAGGGCCGCTACCTCGGCGGACGCCCTCCTTACGGCTACCGGCTCGTTGACCTGGGCCCGCACCCCAACCCCGGCAAGGCCGCCACCGGCAGGCGTCTGCACGGCCTGGAACCCGACCCTGTGGCCGCTCCCGTCGTCGTACGGATCTTCACCGAGTACCTGTGCGGGCTCGGGATCTTCGCCATCGCCGAAGGCCTGACCCGCGACCAGATCCCCAGCCCCTCCGCACACGACCAGGCCCGCAACTCGCACCGCGACACACGGGCCTGGTCCAAGAGCGCCGTCCGCGCGATCCTCACCAACCCCCGCTACACCGGCCGACAGGTCTGGAACCGACAGCACAAACACGAAAGTCTGCTGGACATCGAGGACGTCACCCTCGGCTACACCACCACGCTGCGCTGGAACAGCAAAGACAAATGGCTCGTCTCCCAGCGCATCGCGCACACCCCCCTCATCGACGACGAGACCTTCGCCCAGGCCCAGGACATCCTCGCCTCCCGCACCCGCACCGGACCCGCCCACGGAGTCAAACGAACCCAGAACCTCTACGTCCTGCGGGGTGCACTCACCCACGCCGTGTGCGGGCGCAAAATGCAAGGGCACTGGGCGCACGACGAGGCGTACTACCGATGCCGCTTCCCTGAGGAGTACGCCCTCGCCAACCACATCCAGCACCCCCGCAACGTCTACCTGCGGGAGACGTGGATCCTCCCACCGCTCGACGACTGGCTGAGCAAAGTGTTCCTGCCGCACCGCCTCGACGACACCATCGACCTGATGGCCGGTGCCGCGCCGCGCCCCCTCGCCAGCGATGAAAAAAGTACCGCTGAAGCCGCCCGGACAGTGATCGCCGACTGCGACGCCAAGCTCGCTACCCACCGCGCAGCGCTCGAAGCCGGCGCCGACCCCGCCCTCGTCACCCAATGGATCGCCGAGACACAGGCCCGCAAAGCCCGCGCCGTAGCCGAACTGCGCACCGCGACCCATGGCCCCGGCTCACGGATGCCCCGTGACGAGATCGCCCGGCTCGTACGCTCCATCAGCGACCTGGCCGCCGTCGTACGCCAAGCGGAAGCCGCGGACAAGGCGGAGATCTACCGGCAGCTCGGGCTCGCCCTCACCTACGACTCCGGGAAACAGAAAGTGCTGGTCGAGATGAATCTCAACCAGCACTCTGGGGCAACCCGTGGGCTACCAGTCGGTGTCCGAGGGGGGACTTGAACCCCCACGCCCGATAAAGGGCACTAGCACCTCAAGCTAGCGCGTCTGCCATTCCGCCACCCGGACTAGGTGATCGGCCCCGGTTTCCCGCGGCGACGTGGACAACAATACCAGGGCTTCGACGTGCCCCTCACCTGCATATCCGGTGGTCAGTGGGGGCAAGCGGAGCCGATCGGGGCCCGCGGGCTCCGCCGCCTCCCCCTCCGCACGGTGTGTATCCGTGCCCACACAAAGGGTGATACCGCCGTCGCTGCATGGGTGCTCGCAGCCATCGAGGGCACGAACGCTCTCGCAGCTCGTGAGCATCCGCGGGACACCTTCTGGTCGGCCCCGGCTACCGGGCCGGCCCCGTCCGTCGCGCTGTGCTTGGCGGCCCAACCGCTGGATACCGAGATCCTCCGGTACCTCCAGCACGAGCGCCGGGGTCGGCCGTCAGTCGCTCCCGCGGTCTTCCTGGCGTCGGCCGCCGGTGATCAGCCATGTTCCGCCGACTATCAGCGTGCGAAGAGCGCCAGGCCCGCGCCCTCCTGCGGCCACCCCGCTCCCGCGACGGTGATCACTTCGAACATACAGGCCTGAAAGGGGAGTTGAGCGCCGAGGCCGGCCGCCCCGGAGCACCTCGCGGCCAGTGGACTGCGCGCGGCCGGGTCGCGTGACGTCGGCGGCGCAGGCGGACCGTCGCCGGCTGACCTCTTCTGCCACTGGACGGCTGGGAGGTGGACGCCGAGCATCCCGGTGTCGCGGTTCCTGGTCAGCTCAAAGCTGCGGCCAGAATTCCGGCCGTCTTGGCGACCAGGGGGTTGTCGGCGGGGGCGTCCCGGTCGGGCTTGGTGGTCATGACGGCCAGGACGACCGGTGGGCGGCCTGGAGGCCAAGCGATTCCGGCGTTGTTGTTGCCGCCGTAGCTGCCGCCGGCGGTCTTGTCGGCGACCCTCCAGTCGGCGGGAAGCCCGGCTCGGAATCGCTCACCGCTGGTGGTGTTGGCGAGCAGCCAGTCGGTGAGCAGCCGGCGGTCGCAGGGGACGAGTGCGTCGCCCAGGACGAGGCGGGCGTAGGTCCGCCCGATGGCGCGAGGTGTGGTGGTGTCCGTCTCGCGCCATGGCTCCGCCGAGTTCAGCTCGGGCTCCCAGCGATCGAGGCGGGTGACCGGGTCTCCGACGGAGCGGCAGAAGCGGGTGATGGCGGTGGGGCCGCCCAGTTCGCGGAGGAGGAGGTTGGCCGCGGTGTTGTCGCTGTGTGTGATGGAGTACGCGCACAGCTCGGCGACCGTCATCCCGTGGGCGAGGTTCTCGGGCCGGCCGGTGATCGGCGAGTGGCCGGAGTCCTTGACATCCTTCGCGGTATAGCGGATGCGGCGGGCCAGGAACTCACCGTCGCGGTCCAGGTCCCGCAGGACCGCCGCCGCGCCGATGGTCTTGAACAGGGAGCACATGGGGAAGCTTTCGTCCGCCCGGTACACCACCCTGCGTCCCGTGGCGGTGTCATGGGCGTAGGCGCCGAGCCGGGCGGAGTGCTCCCGCTCCAGGGCGCGCAACTGCCGGGTGACCCGGGCCGCGCCGGGCGCGGCTAAGGCCGCGTGCGCCGGGGTTACCCGGGATACGGCGGCCAGAGCTGCCCCGGCCCCGGCCCCGGTGGCCAGGATCGTCCGTCGGGTCGGGCGAGCTCCGATAGGTCGCATAGTCGTGTGCCTTTCCTTCGTGCGGCAGTTCGTGCGGCAGAACGTCTGGCATGACGTCACTTCCGGCCCAACTGGTTGCAATGACCTCATCAACCGCGCGCAGTGGGCCCTTGAGCCGCTTCCGCGCGCTGTCGGGGAACGTCGGCGGCCGGGGTACCATTCGACTCGCGGCCACCACCTTCACGGACCGTCTTCAACACGGCCAACCGGTTCTCCGCGCGGCGGTTCGCGACCGTCTGATCTCCCACAACTCCCGCACCCGACGCGACGCTACCTCCGTACTGCTGCCCTGACCGAGGCGCGACAAGGTCGTCCGCCCGGTTCCCCGTGGCGGACGGCCTGCGTCGTGGTGTTCAGAGATCAAGATCGGCGGCGGCAACGTAAGCGTCCTGGGCCGCTGGACGACACCGGCCGGGGCCGGCGGCGGGATTCGAACCCGCGTTGCTCTCTTGACAGGAGAAGTAGCCGCAGCCTGCGCACCTGAACGAGGCCCACCGTAGCCGGGGCCGATGAGCCGAGCACCTGAATTACGCCGCGACGCCCACCCACAAGCGGTGCGGTTACTCGCCGCGGCGGGCGAAGAAGTCGCGGACGCGGTCGACCAGCCCGGCTCCCGGCGCAAGGAGCTTGTTGGCGGGCGGCGCGTCGGGAGTGTCCGGGCGCGGTCGCGCGGGGGCGAGCCTCTTCGCCGATCGGACCTTGTCTCCGAGCCGTTCCAACTCGCCGGGCGTGCAGGCGGCTTGCAGCTGGACGAAGAGGTGGGTCTCCTCATCCCTGACGTGAGCTTCCACCTCGGTCCTGAGTTGCGCGAGCAGGTAGTTGAACTCGGGATCAGCGGCGTCACGCCCCTCCAGGTCCTTGAGCAGCTCCTCGACTCGTCCGTGGTCGGCGATCTCCTTGTCGGCGAGCGTGTTGCCGTCCTGCAGATGCCTGCGTACCGCGGGATACAGGTACTCCTCCTCCGCGACGGAGTGCCGGACCAGTTCGATGGTCAGCTGGTCCGTGAGATTCCTGCGCTCCGGGCTGCCGGGCTCGGCCCGTTCGATCTGGTCGAAAAGGTCATCCACCTCGCGGTGGTCGGTGGTCAGTTCGTTGATGACATCTCCGCCGTGGGCCATGGCCCGTCCCTCGTCTCTTCCCGTGTGACCAATCAGGTCAGCCATGACACGGGTTCCCGAGGGTGGCAGCGGATAACAGTTCCCGGCTCCCCTTGGGCCGGGCGGCATACACAGGAGATGTACCCGGGGCGCACCCGCGGCGCTGCCGTCCGAGCTGTGGGGCATCGTCGGCCAAGTGAGCCGGAAGGTAGAGAGCGCGTACGCCGGTGAGGTCGTTGGGCTGTCGACGCGGGACGTCATACTGACCTCCGGCATGCGTCATGAGCACCTGTTGACGATCCGTGCCGACCACGGCCAGGAGATCAACGTGGAGGTCGCCTCCTGGGTGTACTCGTCGTTCGCCGTCGGCGACCGCATCGTCAAGCAGGCCGGGGCACGTTGGCCCAGACAGGCCGCATAGCACTCCTGTCCCAGTGGCCATTCCGGCTCACCCATCGCCCAGCTCACCCGCGTCAGTGGACCACCACTCGGACCAGGGCCGAACGGGTGTGGCGGAGAACCTGGCGCCGTAACAGCGGTTCAAGGTGCCCCTCATCCGTATATCCGGTGGTCAGTGAGGTGCGGCCGACTCGTTCGCGGCGGGCTCGACCACATCTCCGCACCCCGCTCACGGCCTGTTGCGGCCTGCGCCGGCACAGTGCAGGACGTACCTTCGCGTGCGTGAGTGATCGCCGCTATCGACCGCCCCGCGCGCTCTCGCTGCTGCGCGAGCATCTGCGGGACACCTTCTGGTTCGCGCCGGCCGCCGGGCTGCTGTGCGCCTTGGCGCTGTGGTGGGGGGCCTCCGCGCTGGATACGCAGATCATCGCGTATCTGCAGCGCGAGCAGGCATACGAAGCGATCAGCGACCTCATCTCGATCGCCGACGACAGCAAGACCATCGTGACGACGGTCAGCTCCGCGATGATGACCTTCATCGGTGTCGTCTTCAGCATCTCGCTGGTCGCCGTCCAGATGGCGAGTGGCCAGCTCACCCCGCGGGTCGTGCGGATCTTCGTCAGAAGCCGGATCAGCAAGCTGACGCTGACCGTGTTCCTGGCGACCTTTCTGTTCTCGCTGCTGGTGCTGACCTCGTACGAGAGCGAGACCGATCCCAAGCTGGTCACCTCGGTGCCGCTCGTGCAGAGCCTGCTGACCATGGCGATGGTCGGGCTGAGTCTGCTGCTCTTCATCGCCTATGTGAGCGCCATGCTGCGGCTGATGCAGGTCGGGCCGGTCGTCGACCACATCGCCCGGGAGTCCTTCCATATGCTGCGCAGGCAGCCGGCCGGCGGCCAGGACATGGCGCCGCTCGCTCCCGAGACCGCGTGGGTCGCGCATCATGGGCGGGCGGGCGTGCTGCGGGATGTGAACGTCGCGCGGTTGGTACGGGTGGCCGGGCGGCACGGCGTCGTGCTGCGGCTGATTCCGCGGATCGGGGACTACGTGGTGCCCGGGATGCCGGTGCTGGCCGTGCACGGGGAGGGTTGGCCGCGACAGGCGCTCAGGTCCGCCGTGTCCGTGGGGGTGGAACGTTCCTTTCACCAGGATCTCGGGTTCGGGCTGCGGCAGCTGTCGGACATCGCGCTGCGCGCGCTGTCGCCCGCCGTGAACGATCCGACGACCGCCGTGCAGTGCCTGGACCGGATCGTGCAGTTTCTGGCGGCGGTGGTGAGGATGCCGCTCGGGGCGGTGCAGCACCGGGACCGGCAGGGCGACGTGCGCCTGGTGCAGGACGTGCCCGGGTGGACCGATCTGGTGGATCTTGGGCTGGCGGAGGTACGGCTCTACGCGCCGGGGCATCCGCAGGTGACCCGGCGGCTGGTGGCCGGGATCGACGATCTCTTGCTGCTCACGCCCCAGGAGCGGAGAGAGCCGCTGCTCAGGCACCGCACGCTGCTGGTTCAGGCCGTGGAGCGCACGGTGCCCGAGGCGGCCGAGCGCGCGTTCGCGCTGGAGCCCGACCGCCAGGGCATCGGCTAGGCGGTCACGCCATCAGGTGGTAGTCGGGGAAGTTGCCCGGCAGACGCTCTCCCGCCGGGCCGTCCGTCACAGCCCGGATCAGTAGCTCGCCGCCGACGAACGCGCCCCGCCAGGACGCCCCGAAACCGCCGAACAGCTCGTCGCGGTCACCGCGCGAGCGCGGCTTTCCGTGGCCGACCTTGAAGGCGCGGATCTGCGGGGCGAGTCGCTCGTACGTCGCCGGGTCGTCGGTCGACAGCGTCGCGACGAGCGCGCCGTTGGAGGCGTTCATCGCGGCGAGCAGTTCCGCCTCGGTGTCGACCAGGACGATCGTGTCGACCGGGCCGAACGGTTCCGCGTGGTGCAGTGGCGAGGACGGCGGCGGGCCCAGGAGGGTGACCGGCGGGAGGTAGGCGGAAGTGTCCTGGCCCGGCAGGAAACGGCCTTCCGCCAGGGTGCCCCGGTGCAGGGGCACGGCCCCGCGGTCGATCGCCTCGGCGACCTGGTCGCCCAGTTCCTTCGCCTTCGCCGCGTTGATCAGGGGGCCGAAGTCCAGGGTGGGCAGCGGGTCGTCGGGGTGCTCGACCGCCAGCGGGTGACCCGTACGGACGGAACGTACGGCGGGCAGGTAGGCCGCGAGGAAGTCGGCGAACAGCTCGCGCTGGACCACGAAGCGCGGATACGCCGTGCACCGCTGCTTGCCGTAGTCGAAGAGCTTGGGGATCACCGCGGTGAGCGCGTCCCAGTCGCTGTGGTTCCAGATGCCCCAGGTGTTCAGGCCCTCCTGTTCCAGGATGTGGCGCTTGCCGAGGTCGGCCACGGCGGTGGCGATACGGGCTCCGGTGTCGCGGCCGCCGACGAAGGAGACGCAGCCGATCTCCGGGGAGCGGACCAGGGCCTCGGAGAGCTCGCCCCCGCTGCCGCTGACCAGGGTGATCGGGATACCTTCACGGGCGGCGAGAGCGGAGGCCAGGGTGAGGCAGGCGACACCGCCGTCGGTCGGGGTCTTCGCGATCACCGCGTTCCCGGCCAGGGCCTGCGCGAGCATCGCGTGGACCAGGACGGACATCGGGTAGTTCCAGCTGGCGATGTTGGAGACCGGGCCCGGCAGAGGCGCACGCCCATCGAGCATCGACTCGGCACCGTCGACGTACCAGCGCACTCCGTCGATCGCACGGTCGACATCGGCCTGTGCGAGCCGCCACGGCTTGCCGATCTCCCAGACCAGGAGCAGGGCGAGCAGTTCGCGGTGTTCGGTGAGGGAGTCGAGGGTGGCGGCGACGCGCGCCCTGCGCTCGCTGAGAGGAACGTGTCGCCAGGTCCGGTGCTGGTCGAGTGAGGCGCGTACCGCCTGCTGCGCGGTTGCCTCGTCCAGGCGCGGCGGTCCCGCGACAGGGCTGCCGTCGACCGGGCTGGTTGCGGGCAGGGGGCGGCCGTCGGCCTGCCACTGGGCGGCCCAGAGGTTCAGTACGCGGTCGTCACGGAAGGACTCGGGGGCGACGGCCAGGCAGCGCTGCCAGGCGTCGGCCCATGCGGTGCCGGGCTTGAGGGTGAGGATGGGTGCCATGGAAGGTCTCCGCTCTCGGTGCACAGTCGGGGCGGGAGGTGCGATGGCTCATGTCTCGTACTGGACGGTAGTGAGCGTGCGGCCGGCGGTCAGCGCACACGGTCTCAATTGTGGGTGACGTCACGTGATGTCGCGTGATGTCGAGAGCCGGTCGTGGGCGAGCCTCGCCGTCTCGGTGGGCGTCGAGCCGGCCCCTGCACCCCGGGATGAGCACCATGAGCGCGGGGTGGCCGTCACGACCGTTGACGGTCGTGACGGCCACCCCGCTGCTGTGCCCGGTTGTGCCGACGACTACGAGAGGTCGCCGTTGTAGTCGGGCAGCTTGAACGTCTTCTCGGCGTGGCCGCCCACGAGATCGGTCGTGTTGTTGCCGATGTTGGCGATGATCGTGTAGCCCCTCGCCTCGATCGCGGCCCGCTTGCCCGTCTTGTACGCGCTGACCTCGCTGAAGAGGTCGGGCAGATCCCGTACGTAGAGGCCGTCGACCGGGTACCCGACCTTCTTCAGGTTGTAGTCGGTGAGCGAGTAGATGATGCCCGGGCGGGCGGTGACGAAGAAGATGTCCACACCGCGGGACTTCGCGTAACGCACCAGGTCGAGAACGGGCTTGACCGCGGGGGTCGGGTACTCCCAGAAGGGGTGGAAGTCCGTCTCGAGCGAAGTGTTGTCGATGTCGAGGACGATCGCCTGCTTCGCACCGGAGGTGTTGACGGTGCGCTGCTCGACGTAGGGGCGAGCGACGGCGATGACGTCGGCGACATCACGCTGCCAGGTCCCGTAGTCGACGTCGGCGAGCAGCGCACCGGCGCGGCCGGACTGCTGCGGCGCGGCGGCGGCCGGGGTCGCCGGGCGGTCCGACCCGGTCGAGTCCGCGGCCGTTGCCACCGGGGCGGCCATGGTGAACGCCAGCGCGGCGGCGGTGGCCACCGACCGGATTCTCCACTTGCCTGCATGCATGGGGGGTCTCCTGCGTCTCGGAACAGCTCAGGGAAAGCCCTCCGTCCCGTACGGACGGAGGGCCTTTGACATGTTCGCGTTCCATGATGGACGGAACCTTACGTTCCCTCTACTGGCCGGTAGCAGGATTCCCGCGCCGACGCGGGATCGGCGCCGCGCGGACCCGAATCGGTACTGCGCGGACCCGAATCGGTGCCGTACGGACCCGAATCGGGTCCGTACGGGCCCTCAGCAGCCCTTCTCGCGCAGCGAGTGGAG
Organism: Streptomyces sp. NBC_01750; assembly: GCF_035918095.1. NCBI lineage: Bacteria > Bacillati > Actinomycetota > Actinomycetes > Kitasatosporales > Streptomycetaceae > Streptomyces > Streptomyces sp. NBC_01750. Next base: position 7,402,263 of record NZ_CP109137.1, on the reverse strand, counting down.
GTGCGCGCTGGATTTGCGGGCAAACGCGAACGACTCGACCGGGTTGTCGTGTTCGGTCTGCCAGTGGTGGTCGTGGTAGCCGCCGTGAGTCTTGTTCACCGCGGAGATGAAACGCTTGTAGTCGATGTCTCCGTCCCCGACGTCCACCATCCGGTAGCCGTCGCGGGCGGACTCGTCGTGCGTGCCGTCCTTGACGTGGAACAGCGGGTAGCGGTGGGGCTGCTTGAGGACATATCGCAGAGGGTCGAAGGGAGCGGGGGTGCCGTCGGCGCGCTTGCCGAAGCGGAACTGGCCCACGAACGCCCAGTAGATGTCCATTTCGAGGTAGACCAGATCGGGGTCGGTCTCGGCGAGCAGCACGTCGTAGAGGCGGACGTCCGGCTGGTCGGTGGCGAAGGAGAACTCCTCGGCGTGGTTGTGCTGGTAGAACTTCAGACCACGCTTCTTGGCGGCGGCTCCATAGGTGTTGAACTCTTCGGCGGCCCGCTTCCAGGCATCGACGGTGGAGCCGTAGCGGAAGGGTCCGGATGCGGTGCCGATGTGCGGGAGGCCGAGCGCCTGGGCGTCGTCGAGGACCTTGTCGAGGTTCTGCGCGAAGGTGTAGGCGTTCGGGTCGCCGGAGTAATAGCCGACGTGACTGCCGATGCCGCGCAGCCCGTGGTCGCGGGCGAGCTGCTTCAGCTGGGCGAGGCTGATGGGGCCGGTGCCCTGGGTGTAGCCGGCGTACTCGATCTCGTCGTAGCCGTAGCGTTCCAGCTCGGCGAAGACCTTGGCGAAGCCGAGGCTCGAGACCTTGTCGCGCAGGGAGTAGAGCTGGGTGCCGAGGCGGCCGGGGGGAAGGACGGGGCGGCCGCGGCCGGGGGCGGCGGCACTCGTCGCGGCCGCGGCGGCGGCCGGACCTGCCGCGGCGCCGACGATGGCCGCCGCGGTCGCGCCGGCGGCGACGCCGAGCATGCCGCGTCTGCTGAGCTTGTGGGCGAGTTCGGGGTCGTTGGCCTTGCTTGTGCGGCTCATGGGATCTCCCGGGATCGGATTGTCAGTGGTGTCTGCTTCAGTGGAGACCAGCGAGTTGAAGCAGCAGGGACTTCACATCGGTGGCCGCGACGCGGCCGCTGACAGCGCGGGGGGTGGAGCAGAGGATGAGCGGTCCGGTGTCACTTTCGCCGCTCGGGGGCAGGCGGCCGTGGCTGCCGCGAATAGGTGACGGGTCGAGGGGGACGACCGCGAGGCGGTAGCGCATGCCGAGCTTCTTGCGGGCGACGGCCTTGGCCGCCTTGAGGCGTACGTAGGGGTCGAGAGGGTCCATGAAGAGCTCGGCGGGGTCGTAGCCGGGTTTGCGGTGGATCTCGACGAGCTGGGCGAAGTCGGGGGCCCGGTCGTCGTCGAGCCAGTAGTAGTACGTGAACCAGGCATCGGGCTCGGCGACGGCGACGAGTTCACCGGAGCGGGGGTGGTCGAGGCCATGGCTCTTCTTGCCCTCGTCGTCGAGGAGTTGCTCGATGCCCGGCAGTCCGTCGAGTACCGCACGGGTGGCTTCCAGGTCTTCGGGGCGGCGTACATAGATGTGCGCGAGCTGGTGATCGGCGACGGCGAAGGCGCGGGAGGCCATCGGGTCGAGGTACTCCATACCGTCCTGGGTGTGGACCTCGAGGAGATCCGCTCGGCGCAGAGCACGGTTGATGTCGACGGGGCGGCTGACGCGGGTGATGCCGTACTCCGAGAGGGCGACGACGGTGCGGCCTTCCTGCCCGGCCTCGTCCAGCAGCGGGGCGATGACGGCGTCGAGGTCGGCGGCTGCCCGGTACGAGCGGGGATCGTCGGGGCCGTAGCGCTGTAGGTCGTAGTCGAGATGGGGGAGGTAGCAAAGGGTCAGGTCGGGGTGTCGGGTGCGCATGATGTGGCGGGTCGCGTCGACGATCCACTGGCTGGAGACGATGTCGGCGCCCGGGCCCCAGAAGTGGAACAGGGGGAAGGTGCCGAGTTTCTCGGTGAGTTCGTCGTGCAGCTCGGGGGGCCGGGTGTAGCAGTCGGGTTCCTTGCGGCCGTCGGCGTAGTAGACGGGACGGGGGGTGACGGTGATGTCGGTGTCCGCGCCCATGGCGTACCACCAGCAGATGTTGGCGACGGTGTAGCCGGGGTGGGCGCGGCGGGCGGCGTCCCAGATCTTGTCTCCGGAGACGAGGCCGTTGTGCTGGCGCCACAGCAGGACCTCGCCGAGGTCGCGGAAGTACCAGCCGTTGGCGACGATGCCGTGCTCGGCGGGGAGGACGCCGGTGAGAAAAGTGGACTGGGCGGCGCAGGTCACGGCGGGGAGGACGGTGGAGAGGGGTGCCTGCGAGCCGGACCGGGCAAGGGACTTGAGGTGTGGCATGTGCTCGAGGAGCTGGGAGGTGAGGCCGACGACGTCCAGGACCAGGAGCGGGGTGGGCGTGGGGTGCGTCATGGCAGCTCCTTGAGGCCGAGGTCGATCAGCAGGTCGCGGGCGAGGGTGAGTTCGGCGGCGATCCCGTCGGTGAGCTGGGTGCGGTTGCGGGGGCGCAACTCGGGCGGGAGGGCCTGCCAGGTGTAGGTCTCGACCTCGAGGTGCCGGGTGAGCGGGTTCGGGCCGCCGACGAGCCGTTTCAGCGTGTCCAGGAGCACGGAGAGGGTGGAGGTAAGCGGAGGCGCGGGCGGCGCGTGCAGGGGGACGTGGAAGTGGGCGCGCCAGGGGGCGCCGTCGGGCAGCGCCGTGCCGCCGAGGGCTTCGTCGAGATCGTCGGTGCCGACCAGTCCTGTGGCGGACGGGGTCTCCCCCGCTCGGGGGGCACGGGGAAGGGTGCGGGTCTGGTGGAGGAAGCGAGGCTCGGCGAAGGCGGCCAACGCCGCGCGTACCTCGGGGAGATGAGGTTCCTCGGCGTGCAGGGCGGCGGACAACTGCGCCTTGGGGATGGTGACGCCGGCCGCGACGAGGGCTGCGAGGGCTGCGCCGGCGTCTTCGAAGGAGGTGGCGAGATGGCAGGTGTCGACGCAGATGCCGATCCGCCCCGGGGCAGTTGCCGCCGCGATGGTCGTGAGGGGTGCGATCGCGTCGGCGGTGATCTCGATCGTGCATCCGGGCTCGGGCTCCAGGCCGATGCGAATCGACTTGCCGGTGAGTTCCTCGAGTGCGTCGAGGCGCTCGGCGAGGGTGATCAGGGCGGTGTGGGCGTTCCCGGCTGCCGTGTCGTCGAAGGAGGTGCGCCAGGCGAGCGGGAGGGTGGAGATGGTGCCCTCGGTGATGTCGTCGGGGAGGAGAGCGGCGAGGAGACGGGCCAGGTCGGTGGTGTGGGCGAGGCGTTCGGGGTCGGTCCAGTCCGGCTTGTAGACGCGGTACTTGACCTCTGCGGCGCCGAATCCCTGGTACGGGAATCCGTTGAGGGTGACGACCTCGAGGCCGCGGTGTTCGAGTTCGGCGCGCAGGCCGCGCAGCGCGGCCGGGTCGGTGATCAGGGAGTGAGCGGCGTCCTTGGCGAGCCAGAGGCCGATGCCGAGCCGGTCGCGGCCGAGTCGTTTGCGTACCGGCTCGCAGTGGTCGCGGAGCTGGGCGAGTACGCCGTCGAGGGTTTCCGCGGGGTGGACGTTGGTGCAGTAGGAGAGGTGGACGGTGGCGCCGTCGGGATGGCGGAAGCGCATGTGTCTGCCTCCTCATTCCCCGCCGCGGAGTATGGAGTTGCCCTCGTGCAGGGTCCGCGGTCCCGGGATGTCGAGCTGGAGGCGGCCGCTGAGGCCGTAGAAGGCGACGGGGTTGCGCCACAGAACCTGGTCGACGTCGTCCTCGGTGAAACCGGCGGCGAGCATCGCTTCGCCGACCTTGCGGGTCTTGAGCGGATCGCTCTTGCCCCAGTCCGCGGCCGAGTTGACCAGGACCTTCTCCGTTCCGTACGCCTTGAGAACCGTGACCATCCGGTCCTCGTCCATCTTGGTGTCGGGGTAGATGGAGAAGCCGAGCCAGCAGCCGCTGTCAGTGGCGTGCTTTACGGTCGTCTCATTGAGGTGGTCGAGCAGGACGCGTTCCGTGGGCAGGTTCGATTCGCCGATGACGTCGACGGTGCGGTGCAGTCCGGCGAGCTTGTCCCGGTGCGGGGTGTGGACCAGGGCGGGCAGTCCGTGGTCGGCGGCGAGCTGGAGCTGGGCGGCCAGCGCGATGTCCTCGGCGGGGGTCATCGAGTCGTAGCCGATCTCGCCGACCGCGACGACGGAATCCTTGACGAGATAGCGGGGCAGGGCATCGAGGACGGGTGTGCAGCGGGGGTCGTTGGCCTCTTTGGGGTTGAGCGCGAGCGTGCAGTGGTGGGCGATGCCGTACTGGGCGGCTCGGAAGGGCTCCCAGCCCAACAGGGCGTCGAAGTAGTCGAAGAAGCTGGCAGGCGAGGTGCGGGGCTGACCGAGCCAGAAGGACGGTTCGACGAGGGCGCGGACACCGGCGGCGTACATCGCCTGGTAGTCGTCGGTGGTGCGGGAGGTCATATGGATGTGGGGGTCGAAGATGCGCATCAGGACTCCTCGGACTGCTCGCCGGTCAGGGTCAGCACGCGATTGAGGTCGGGAGGCACGTCGCGGCCGGCGGCGGTGCGCTCGGCGGCGTAGTCGGCCAGCATCCTGGCCAGCTCGCCGTCGCCCGCGGCGCGGCTGCTCAGGCCTGCGACGGCGTCCACGGGCACGCCGGTGAACAGGCACTTGAGGACAGCGTGCCGCCAGGAGTGCGGATCGAGGTGAGCGGCGGCGTACGGTCCGACGGCCGCCGCCACCAGCCGGGGATCGTTGGTGCGCAGGGCGTCCTCGACGAGCGGCAGGACTTCGGGGCCCACGACCAGGTGGTGCAGGGCGAGGATCACCGCGCGGCGTTCGGCGGCGGTGCCCTGCCGGTAGAGGCGGGTGAGGGTGTCCAGGTCGGCGCGGGCCTCGATGAGAAGCAGGGTGCGTACGGCGTCGGCCCGGTCCTGGCCGCAGTGCCGGCCGGCGGCGGCGAACCGGAGCTCCCAGGTGTGTGCGGCGTACGGGGAGGGGGCGACCGGCGGCGCAAGGGCGGCCCGGGCGGCCTCGGCGAGTGCGTCGGAGAGCCAGGTGCGGGCGGCTCCGTCGAGCTGGGCGTCGAGTTCCTTGCGGCTCGGCGTCACCATTCCGGTGCTCCCTTCGGCAGGACCTGTGAGCGGAGGAACTCGATGGAGTCGCGGGCGAGTTCGGGCCCCGCGTGTGAGTGACGGGGCAGCTCGACAACGGTGAGGCCCTGGTAGCCGGTGGCGGCGAGGGCTTCCAGGACAGGCGGGAAGTCGATCTCCCCGTCTCCGAACGGAAGGTGTTCATGGACGCCGCGGCGCATGTCCTCGATCTGGACGTGCCGCAGCCAGGGCGCGGCATTGCGGACGCAGTCCGCGGGTGCGCCGGGTTCCAGGCACTGGCAGTGACCGATGTCAAGGGTGAGCCCGAGGGGGTCGGGGTCGCCGAGGAGGCCGCGGAGGTGGTGGAAGTCGGCGAGCGTGGCGAGAAGGTGACCGGGCTCGGGCTCGACGGCGAGCGGGATGCCGGCGTCCGCCGCGGCGTCGAGGACGGGGGCGAGAGCCCCTTCCAGCCGCTGCCATGCGGTATCGGTGGGGGTGTCCGCGGGGGTGATGCCGCTGAAGCAGTGCACGGCGTGGGCGCCGAGGTCGGCGGCGACCCGCACGGCGGTGATCAGCAATGTGGTGCGGGCGGCGCGGCCTTCGGGCTCGGGGTCGAGGAGCGAAGGCCCGTGTTTGCGGCGGGGGTCGAGGACATAGCGGGCGCCGGTCTCGATGGTGACGCCGAGGCCCGACTCGCCAAGTTTCCTGGCCACATGGCGGGTGCGGGCGGCGAGGCCGGGGGCGAGCGGGTCGAGGTGCATATGGTCGAGGGTCAGTCCGACGCCGTCGTAGCCGAGGTCGGCGAGGAGCGCGAGGGCATCGTCGAGGCGGAGGTCGGTGAGACCGTTGGTGCCGTAGCCGAGGCGCAGATCGGTGTGTCTGGTGTCGGGGCTCATGTCGGGCTCACCTTCCGTGCGAGCTTGCGGGCGAGCGGTACGAGTCCCATGAGCGCGAGGGCGGTCGCCCCCGCGCCGGTGCGGGCTGCGAGGGCGGCCTGGAGCGGGATCACGGCCCGGATTCCGCCACCGACGGCGCGCTGGGTGAGCTGTGGGGACGGGTTCAGGGCCGCGTGGAGGAGGGGTTTGGCGGCGGTGCGGATGTAGGCGGCGGCAAGCGCGGTGGCCAGGACGCGGGTGGGGGTGAGGGGGTCCATGAGTGCGGGGGGCCGGGATGACCGCGAGGTGCTTTCCCCTGACCCGCCCCTTGCGGGCTGTATCGATATACGGCTCCGCCGCGTTGGGGGCAGGCCCCCGGACCCCGGGCCCGGGACGGGCAGCTGGGGGCCAGGCCGCCCGGCGGGCGCTCCTCGCGGCGCGAGGACTGAGACTCGCTGGACGCGGGACACGAGGGCGCCGAGCCCCAGATTCGCCGCAAGTGCGGCGAGGGGTACGGCCGTTGAGCCGCCCTGCGCCTCGTGGCGCGATACGGCGGTGACGGCGTAGGTGTGTCCCGCGAGCACGGCGGCGGACGGCAGCGCGACGAGGGCCGCACCACGAGCACCACGCGCACCACGCGGCGCCGCGCCCGTCGCCACCGCACCCAGCACCAGGTCCAGCCCCCTCGCCGCAGCCATCGCCGCCGGGCCGCCTGCCGTGTGCTTGAAGTGGAGGTCGTACGACCAGACCGTCGCCGACAACGCTGTCGCCACCGCCAAGGCGGGGCACCCCGCGCGGGACGCAAGCGCCAGGCCGGCCGCCGTCAGCGCGCCGGCCGCCGTGAGCGCCGCCGCCGGGGTGATGCGTCCCGAGGGGATGGGCCGGTGCGGGCGGTCCACCGTGTCCTCTTCGCGGTCCGCCCAGTCGTTGAGGGCCATGCCCGCCTCGTAGAGGCACAGCGAGGCTCCCACCGCGAGAGCCGTGCCGCGGTTGGGGCGGATGCCGAGAGCGGCCGCGCCGGCCAGCGCGTCGCCCGGGACCGTGAACAGTGCGGAGACGCGGAGAAGTTCCGCCCAGGCCCGCATCGCGCCGGACCCGTCCCGCCCGGGAGTCCGCCGGTAACCGCGACCTGCGGGCGGAGTCCGGCGCAGCGGCTCGCGGCTGGGGAGGGGCTCCGTCGCCGAGCCCCGCGGGAAGCGCATCGAGAGGAATCCCGTCACCGGGCCTCCCGCAGCCGGTCGGCGAACGACAGCAGTGCCTCGAACTGTTGGGACAGGCCCGCCGGGCCGCCGTCCGGGTCCTTGAAGTAGAAGCCCAGTTCGGGGAGCGGACCCGAGATGCCCGCCTCATGGGCGCGGGCCACCAGCCTTACCAGGTCCAGGACCAGCGGGGCCGCGAGCGCCGAGTCGCAGCCCTGCCAGATGGTCTGGAGGATCATCCGCGAGCCCAGGAAACCTTCGAAGGCGATGTGGTCCCACGCGGTCTTCCAGTCGCCGAGCGCCGGCACGTCGTCGATATGGACCTCGCCCTCGGGGGCGTGGCCCAGCGTGTCGGAGAGTACGCGCTCCTTGCCGGCGTTCTTCGCGGCCGCCGCGCCCGGGTCGGCCAGCGCCGCTCCGTCCCCGCCGCCCAGCAGGTTCGTGCCCGACCAGGCCCGTACGGACAGGGCGCGTTGCACAAACATCGGGGCGAGCACGGAACGGAGCAGCGTCTGGCCTGTCTTGCCGTCGCGGCCCGCGTGGGGAAGTCCACTGGCCACGACGGCGTCGGTGAGGGCCGCGGTGCGCAGCCCGGTGGAGGGGGTGAAGTTGACATAGGGGCAGCCGGCCCCGAGCGCGGCGGCCGCGTAGAGGGAGCTGGGCGGCAGCCGTACCGCGTCCGGCGCGGGCTGCGGTTCGGTGGAGGAGACATTGACGACGACGACCCGGGCCAGCCCCTGCCGCTCCCGGAAGTCGGTCAGGTCCGCGGTGAAGGCGCCGATGAGCTCCTCGTCGGTCCGGGTGTCGCCGGACGACTGCGGTCCACCCGTTCGTATCTCCTGGTCGACTGCGGTCAGTTCACCGCGTACCGCTGCCGCGAGGCCGTGCGGCAGCACGCCCGCCGCGGTCAGTTCCTCGGCCCGCTTGGGCAGCGGACAGTGGGCGGTGTCGTGTCCGCCGAAGACGAGCGAGGACAGGGCGGGCAGCCTGGCCCCGGCGAAGGGCGGGGTTTCGGTCACCATCCCGGTCGGCGGGTGCAGCCCGGCGGTGACGGCCGCGCATCCTGCCACCGCGGTGGTGGCGACGGAGCCTCGTGCTCCGACGAACCAGACTCCAACACTGCCACTTGTTTCAGCGGACACGGGCTGCCTTCCTGCCATTCGGTGTGGTGGACGGCGGGCGGGGGGTACGGCGCCTCCCCGCCCGCCGCCGTCTGACGGGATGCGCCTAGGAGGGCAGCTCCCTGAGCTGGATGTCGCGGAAGGACACCTGATCGTCGGCGCCGTGGTTCTGGATGCCGATGTAGCCGTCCTTCAGGCTGCGCACCGGGTCGGTGTTGGTGAAGTCGTTGACTTTCACGCCGTTGAGAAAGATCTGCAGGCGTTCACCCTGAACCCGGATCTCGTAGCTGTTCCACTGGCCCGGGGGCCGCAGGACGCGGTCGCGGGCCTTGATGTCGGCGGACTTGAAGCCGTAGACGGCGCCGGTGGTGCGATCGGCCGCGTCGGTGGCGTCGATCTGCACCTCGTAGCCGTTGTTCACCGCTGACCAGGGATCGTCGGAGGCCGGGAAGCCGACGAAGACACCGGAGTTGTCGTCGCCCGCCATCTTCCAGTCGAGCTTCAGCGAGTACGACTTCAGCTCCTTGGCCTGGTACCAGAGCATGCCCATGCCGCCCTCGGAGCGCAGTTCGCCGTCGACGACACCGAACTTCCCGGGCCCGGCCTGCTTCCAGCCCTCCAGTGTCTTCCCGTTGAAGATCGGCCGGTATCCCGTCTTCGGCTTGCAGTCGGCCTTGACCTGCCCTGCCGCGTAGCGCAGTCCGCCCAGCAGGTGTGTGCGGAAGGCCGGTTCGGCGTACGACTCCTTGGTGTGGCCGCCGCCGGTGTAGAAGGCTCGGCCGCCCTGGTAGGTCTGGCACCAGGCGATCGGGTGGTCGCCCTTCATGGTGCCGCCCTGGTAGCTGGTCTCGTCCAGGGTTGCCAGCACGCGGGCCTGCGTACGGGGATTGGTGCGGTAGTTGTACCACTCGTCGGTGCGCTCCCAGGCGTCGCCCAGGTGCGCGGTCGATGGATGGGTGTGGTCCTCGACCCGCACGGTGGCGGGCTGGATCTGCGGGTGGGAGGCGAAGTAGGCGCCGACGAGCCCGCCGTAGAAGGCCCAGTCGTACTCGGTGTCGGCCGCGGCGTGCACACCCATGTAGCCGCCGCCGGTGGAGACGTAGTTCTCGAACGCCTTCTGCTGGTCGGCGCCCAGCACATCACCGGTGGTGGAGAGGAACACGACGGCGTCGTACCTGGCGAGGTTGCCGGTGGTGAACTGGGCTGCCTCCTCGGTGGCGTCGACCGTGATGTTGCTGGTCCTGCCGAGTTCCTTCAGCGCGGCGATACCGGTCGGTATGGAGTCGTGGCGGAAGCCGGCGGTCTTGGAGAAGACCAGGACGCGCTTGGCGGTCCTGTCCGGTGCGCTGTTGGAGAGCTCGAAGTCGTCGACGTCGTAGAGCGCCCCGTCGCCGCCCTTGAAGACCAGGAACAGTTCGGTCGTCTTCTTCGGGACGGCCCGCAGGGGTATGTCGATGTCCTGGAAGGTCTCCCAGCTGCCGGTGACGGGCACGGGCGCCGAGCCGAGGATCTGACCGTTCGCCGATCCGGTGCGCACCTCGAGGAAGCCGCCGGTGCCGCCGGAGGAGATCCGGGCGGTGAGCTTGGTGGAGCCTGTCAGGTTGTACGGCTTGAAGGAGATCCAGTCGTTGTTGTTGATGTCGCCGACCGTCCTGCCTCCGTGGGCGCTCGCCTTGTCGTAGACCTTGATGCCCAGGGAGTTGTTGTAGTGCTCGGCCTGCCGGTGACGCGGCTGCAACTGTGCCTGGTCGTGGCTGGTGAGCGCGGCCTGGCCGCCGCCACCGCCGTCGGTGTACTCGGCGTCGAAGACTCCGAAGATATTGGCGTCCGCGTCGTGGCCGCCGTCGGCGGAGGTCTTGATGGTGCCGGTGCAGCCGCCCGCGGAGGTGATGGGATGGCCGTGGCTGTCGTGACCCAGGATGTAGGTCACCTTCACCTTGGCGCAGTCGATGGCCCCGTCCTCGGGGTCGGTGACCGTCACCTTGAACGGAATCTCGTCACCGAAGCTGAAAAGGGCTCCCTCCGCAGGGAGTTCCAGGGTCACGTTGGGCGCGGTGTTGCCCACGACCACATGGACGCCGGCGGAACCGGTGCGGCCGCTGGGGTCCTTGGCGGTCACCGTGGCCGTGTAGGTGCCGTTCTTCTTGTACGTGTATGTGGGGTTCGCCTCGGTGGACGTGCCGCCGTCGCCGAAGTCCCAGGCGTAGGTGAGGGTGTCGCCGTCACCGTCGCCGGTGCCGGCGGAGGAGAAGGCGACCTTGAGCGGCGCCTTGCCGGAGGTCTTGTTCGCGGCGGCCTCGGCGACCGGGGAGCGTCCGCCGGTGGCGTTCTCGATCCGGTAGAGCCCGGAATTCTCGTCGCCGCCGAACCAGGCGGTGCCGTAGTCGAGTACATACAGCGCACCGTCCGGGCCGAAGGCCATGTCCATGATCTGGGTGCCGGTCCACGGGACGGGGTTGATGGACTGGACCGCGCCGTCCTCGCCCTGCTCGATGCGCTTGATCCAGCGCCGGCCGAACTCACCGGCGAAGAAGTCGCCGTCGTACGCCTGGGGAAACTTCACCGGGGAGGTCGAGGCGGCGTCGTAACGGTAGACGGGTCCGCCCATCGGGGACTCGGATCCGGTGCCGAACTCGGGCACGGAGCCGCCGTCGTACGGAATCCAGGCCGGCTGCGCGGGCGGCAGGTCGACCAGGCCGGTGTTGTACGGCGACTCGTTCTTGGGCGCGGCGCAGTCGAAAGTCGCCCCCGAGGTCTTGGTGGCGAAGTCGTAGTCGATGTACGGGTCGTTCTTGCCGGTGCAGAACGGCCAGCCGAAGTTGCCCGGCTTGGTCACCCGCGCGAACTCGACCTGTCCGGCCGGTCCGCGCTCGGGGTCGGCCGCGCCCGCGTCGGGGCCGTAGTCACCGACGTAGACGATGCCGGTCTTCTTGTCGACGCTGAACCGGAAGGGGTTGCGGAAGCCCATGGCATAGATCTCGGGCCGGGTCTTGTCCGTCCCCGGCGCGAAGAGGTTGCCGTCGGGGACGGAGTACGACGCGTCGTCATTGACCTTGATCCGCAGAAGCTTGCCGCGCAGGTCGTTGGTGTTGCCGGAGGTGCGGCGGGCGTCGTAGGCCGGGTTGCGGCCGGGCGTCTCGTCGATCGGCGTGTATCCGTCGGAGGCGAAGGGGTTGGAGTCGTCACCGGTCGACAGATACAGATTGCCCTGGGCGTCGAAGTCGATGTCGCCGCCGACGTGGCAGCAGATGCCGCGGGTCGCCGGGATGTCGATGACCTTCTTCTCGCTGGCGTTGTCGAGGGTGCCGTCGGCCTTGAGGACAAAGCGCGAGAGACGGTTGACACCGTCGAACTTCGCGAAGTCCGCAGGTGTGCCCGTGTTCGGGGCATCGCCCGCGGGGGTGTTCAGCGGCGGTGCGTAGTAGAGGTAGACAAAGCGGTTCTCGCTGAACTTGGGGTCGAGGCCGACGCCCTGGAGACCTTCCTCGTCGTGCGAGTAGACGGGGATGGTGCCGACGACGCGGGTGTTGCCGGCGCTGTCGGTCATCCGCAGCTCGCCGTTGCGTGAGGTGTGCAGCACGCTGCGGTCGGGCAGTACGGCCAGCGACATGGGCTCACCTGTCTCCTCACCGCCCTTGGCGAGGGTGACCTGCTGGAATTCCTCCGCGGCCGCGGCCGCGGCCGGTTCGGGGTCGGCGGCGGCCGCGATCTGCGGCGCGGTGAGGGCGAGCGAGGTGACGGCGAGAAGAGTGCCGGTGAGGAGTGCGAGCGCCTTGCGGGCTCTGAGCCTTTTCCTGTGCACGAATGTCCTCCGGGAGTGGCCGGTCGAACGGGCGGGGCGGTGCTCTGCCCTCAATCGCCGGGCAGGCTGCGGGTGGAGCGCGCTCGGTCCGCGCTCTGGGTGCGCGGTCTCGGTGGGGTGCGCGCCTTGCACCGCGCACCGGGCTGATCACCGTGGGATCCGGAGTGCGCCGTCACACCGGGGACCACCTATGTCCTGTACACCTCATGGACCGTATCCGGGTTCATCCGGGACGGAAAGCCCTTGTGCGGCAGGGAACTTCAACTTTTTCCCACCGCAGGACAAAGACAGACATGGGCAGGCCGGACCGGCCCGGCGGCTTGTCCGCCGCCGGGCTCGGAGCAGGCCTGATGAGCTAGTCGCCGCCTCCGAATGCCGCGTCGAAGGAGGCCGTTGGCGGATCGAAATCGAACCGCTTCAAGTCGGCAAGCGCTTGTGGAGCGCCTGTCAGCCGGTCCATGCCCGCGTCCTCCCACTCCACCGAGATCGGGCCGTCGTAGCCGATCGAGCGCAGCATCCGGAAGACGTCCTCCCACGGGACCTCGCCATGTCCCGCCGACACGAAGTCCCATCCGCGCCGCGGATCGCCCCACGGCAGATGGGAGCCGAGCCGGCCGTTGCGGCCGTCGAGACGCTTACGGGCTTCCTTGCAGTCCACGTGGTAGATCCGGTCCCGGAAGTCGTAGAGGAAGCCGACGGGGTCGAGGTCCTGCCATACGAAGTGGCTCGGGTCGAAGTTGAGCCCGAAGGCCGGCCGGTTGCCGACCGCCTCCAGCGCCCGCTTCGTGGTCCAGTAGTCGTACGCGATCTCACTGGGGTGCACTTCGTGGGCGAAGCGCACGCCCTCCGCGTCGAAGACGTCGAGGACGGGGTTCCAGCGCTCGGCGAAGTCCTCGTAGCCGCGCTCGATCATGCGCTCCGGCACCGGCGGGAACATCGCCACCAGATGCCAGATCGACGAGCCGGTGAAGCCGATGACGGTACGGACCCCGAAGGCGGCCGCGGCCCGTGCCGTGTCCTTGATCTCGGCCGCGGCCCGCTGACGTACGCCCTCGGGTTCGCCGTCGCCCCAGATCCGCGCGGGCAGGATCGCCTCGTGGCGTTCGTCGATGATGCTGTCGCAGACGGCCTGCCCGACCAGATGGTTGGAGATCGCCCAGCACGTGAGCCCGTACTTGTCGAGCAGTGCGTGCCGCCCGTCGAGATACGAGGGGTCGGCGAGCGCCTTGTCGACCTCGAAGTGGTCCCCCCAGCAGGCCAGTTCAAGACCGTCGTAGCCGAAGTCGCGGGCGAGCCGGCAGACCTCCTCCAGCGGCAGATCGGCCCACTGGCCGGTGAAGAGCGTGAACGGACGTGGCATCGGACCTCCTAAGCCTGTGCCTGTACGGGTGTCTCCACGGGTGACTTCGCGCCAGTCTCCGCGGGTGCCTTCGCAGGTGTGTCAACGGGTGTCCTCGGGGATGTCTCCAGCGGCGTCTGCACAGGCGTGTAGACCGCGTTCTTCGCGGCGCTCTCCTCCACCGCGGCGAGCACCCGCTGCACCTGAAGCCCGTCGGCGAACGACGGCTCGGGGTCGGTGCCCGCTGCGATCGCCTCGACCAGATCGCGCGCCTGGTGGGCGAAGGTGTGCTCGTAGCCGAGGGCATGACCGGGCGGCCACCACGCCGCCAGGTACGGATGCTCCGGCTCGGTGACCAGGATCCGCCGGAAGCCGGATGAGGGGGCCGGCTCGGTGTGGTCGTGGAACGACAGCTCGTTCAGCCGCTCCAGGTCGAACGCCAACGACCCCAGCTGACCGTTGATTTCGAGGTGCAGGGCGTTCTTGCGGCCCGAGGCCATCCTGGTGGCCTCGAAGGAGGCGAGTGCCCCCGAGGCCAGCCGCCCGGTGAACAGCGCCGCGTCGTCGACGGTGACCGGCCCCCGCTCGAGGCCGCCGGAGGCGGAGAGTCCGGCCGAGGCCCCTGCGAGCAGGGGCCGCTCCCGTACGAAGGTCTCCGACAGCGCCGAGACACCGACCAGCGGCTCCCCCGCCAGATACTGCGCGAGGTCCACAATGTGCGCACCAAGGTCACCGAGCGCCCCGGAACCGGCGTGCTCGCGCTCGAGCCGCCAGGTGAGCGGGAATTGGGGATCGACCAGCCAGTCCTGCAGATAGGTGAAGCGCACATGCCGCAGTGTCCCGAGCCTGCCGTCGGCGATCAGCCGCCGGGCGTACGCGATGGCCGGCACCCGCCGGTAGTTGAACCCGACCATCGCCAACTGGCCTCGCGTGCCAGCCTGTTCTGCCGCCGCGACCATCGCCTCCGCCTCGGTGACGGAGTTGGCGAGCGGCTTCTCGCACAGGACGTGCTTGCCCGCCTCCAGCGCCGCGACCGCTATCTCCGCATGGCTGTCACCCGGTGTGCAGATGTCGACGAGCTGCACATCGTCCCGGGTCACGAGAGCGCGCCAGTCGGTCTCCGCCGCGGCCCAGCCGTGCTTGGCGGCCGCGGCCCGCACGGCGGTCGCGTCACGACCGCCGATCGCCGCGAGGACCGGCCGCATCGGCAGATCGAAGACGCGTCCCGCGGTGCGCCACCCCTGTGAGTGGGCGGCGCCCATGAACGCGTAACCGACCATGCCGACGCCCAGCGTCGGCGGAGCGGCCTCACTGTCCCTCTGTTCCATACGGGTTCCTCCTCATCGGATGCTCGGTGGGGGCGGGCAGGCCGGTCAGCTGAAGCCGGTGGGCAGGTACTCGCCGACGTTCTCCTTGGTCACGACGGCTGAGTAGAGGGTGATCGAGGCGGGGATCTCCAGTTCGGACATCCCGCTGACTCCCTTGGACTGGCCCAATGCCCGGGCGAGGTCGATGGCGGAGGCGGCCATCGTGGGCGGGTAGAGGACAGTGGCCTTCAGTACGCTGTTGTCGGCCTTGATGGCGTCCATCGCGGACTTGGCGCCGGCGCCGCCGACCATCAGGAAGTCCTTGCGGCCGGCCTGCGCGATGGCGCGCAGCGCGCCCACGCCCTGGTCGTCGTCGTGGTTCCACAGGGCGTCGAACTGCTTCTGTGCCTGGAGGAGCTGTGCCATCTTCGCCTGACCGGACTCGACGGTGAAGTCGGCCGCCTGACGGGCGACCTTCTTGATGTTGGGGTAGTTCTTCAGCGCGTCGTCGAAGCCCTGGGTGCGCTGCTTGGTGAGCTCCAGGTTGTCGAGCCCGGCGAGCTCGATGACCTTGGCGTTCGGCTTGTCCTTGAGCTGCTCACCGATGTAGTTGCCGGCGTTGAGCCCCATGCCGTAGTTGTCACCGCCGATCCAGCACCGGTAGGCCTGCGGCGAGGCGAAGATCCGGTCCAGGTTGATGACGGGGATGCCGGCCTTCATGGCCTGGAGACCGACCTGGGTGAGGGCCTTGCCGTCGGCGGGCAGGATCACCAGGACGTCGACCTTCTTGTTGATCAGCGTCTGGACCTGGCCGATCTGGGCCGCGGTGTCGTTGGATCCCTCGGTGATCTCGAGGGTCACCTCGGAGTACTTCTTCGCCCGCGAAGTGGCGTTCTCGTTGATGGCGTTGAGCCAGCCGTGATCGGCCTGCGGTCCTGCGAAGCCGATCGTGACGGCCTTGCCCGGCTTGTCGTCGGCGGCCGGCGCATTGTTCGTCGCGGCTGCCGACTGCTTGGGCTCGTTGCTCGTGCAGGCGGTCAGCAGCGCGCCGGCGGAGACGGCGGCGGTCCCGAAGAGCAGACCTCGGCGGCTGGTGGCTGGGATTTCTGGCATGACGGATCAACCCTTCGGCTGGGCGGTGCGACAGATGGGGGGAGGCGGGAGGGGACGGCGTGCCTGGTCAGGCCTCGCCGCCCCGCAGCGTGCGGTGCTGCACCAGGACGGCGGCGACGATGATCGCGCCCTTGGCGATCTGCTGGACGGCGCTCTCCAGGTTGTTGAGAGCAAAGATGTTGGTGATGGTGGTGAAGACGAGGACACCGAGTACCGAGCCGACGATGGTGCCGCGGCCGCCGCTGAGCAGTGTGCCGCCGATGATCGCCGCGGCGATGGCGTCGAGTTCGTAGAGATTGCCGTTGGTGTTCTGTCCGGATCCGGCGAGAACGATCAGCATGAAGGCGGCGATTCCGCAGCACAGTCCGGAGAGCAGATACAGATACAGCCGCTGCCTGCGTACATCGATACCGGCGAGCCGGGCGGCCTCCGCGTTGCCGCCGACCGCGACGGTCCGCCGTCCGAAGGTCGTACGGTTCAGCAGCAGCCAGCCGATGACCGTCACCGCCGCGAAGACCAGGACCAGCGGCGGAACGCCGAGGATGTTGGCGTCCTTGATACCGAGGTCGAGTACGGAGTTCACGGTGACCATCTGGGTCTTGCCGTCCGTGATCTGGAGGGCGAGTCCGCGGGCGGAGGCGAGCATGGCGAGTGTCGCGATGAACGGCACCATCCCGCCGTACGCGATGAGCAATCCGTTCACAAGACCGCAGCCCAGCCCGACGACGACCGCGGTGAAGAGGATGCCCGCGAAGCCGTACTCCTGTGTTGCCAACGTTGTCGCCCATACCGAGGCGAGCGCGACGATCGCGCCGACCGACAGGTCGATGCCGCCGCTGGTGATCACAAAGGTCATGCCCACGGTGACCACGCCGATGATGGAGGCCTGGGTCAGCACGAGCTGAAGGTTGCTCGAATCGAGGAATGCGTCGGGCTTGGTGATGCCGCCGACGGCGATCAGGACGGCGAGGACGCCGAGCAGCGAGAGATTGCGGACATCGGCGCGCAGCCCAAGGGATCGACGCCAACTGCCATTGAGTGGCGCCGACTTGGCGGCTGCTGTCGGCGCGTCCTGCTGCGCCGGAGAGGCTGGCTGCGTCATGCCGTCGGGCTCCCTTCCATCACAAGGTCGAGTACGCGGTGCTCATCGAGCTCCCGAGCGTCGGCCGTGTGCACGACGCTGCCCTCGCGGAGCACCAGCACCCGGTCTGCGAGGCCCAGCACCTCGGGCACTTCGCTGGATACGAGAAGTACGGCGAGGCCTTCGTCGGCCAGCCGGCGGATCACGGCGTAGAGCTCGGCGCGCGCACCGACATCGACGCCCCGGGTCGGCTCGTCGAGCAGCAGTACCCGGCAGCCGCGCAGCAGCCAGCGCGCGAGCACGGCCTTCTGCTGGTTGCCGCCGGACAGGGTGCGAATACGGGCGTCGGGGTTGTCGGGACGCAAGGAGAGATCCCTGGTCGCCCGCTGTGCCGCCGCGCGTTCCTCCTTGCGGTCGAGCCAGCCGCCCCGGGAGAAGCGGGAGAGAGTGGAGACCGAGACATTGCGGGTGACGGACTCCAGCATCAGCAGTCCCTGCGCCTTGCGCTCCTCGGGGGCGAGCCCGATTCCGGCGCGAACGGCGGCGCGGACACTGCCGGGCCGCAGGGGGCTGCCGTCGACGAGGACACGTCCCCCGCTGGGTCTGCGGGCGCCGTAGATCGTCTCCAGGATCTCGGAGCGTCCGGAGCCGACAAGTCCGGCGAGACCGACGATCTCGCCGGGCCGCAGTTCGAGGTCGACAGGGGCGAACTCGCCCTTCCTGGTGAGCCCTTCGACCCGCAGAACCGGTTCCCGGGCCGCCCTCCGTGCGTTCCGGGTCCGCTCGGGGAAGACGTACTCGACATTGCGGCCGGTCATCATGGCAACGATGTCGCGGGTGGGGGTGTCCCGTGCGGGCAGACCGACGGCGACCGCCCGGCCGTCCTTGAGTACGGTCACCCGGTCGCCGATGCGCCGGATCTCCTCGAGGCGGTGGGAAATGTAGACGACGGCCACCCCGTCGTCGGTCAGGCTCCCGACGATACGGAAGAGATTGTCGACTTCGTCGGGGTCGAGTGCGGCCGAGGGTTCGTCCATGACGATGAGGCGTACGTCGTGGGAGAGGGCGCGCGCCATGGAGACGATCTGCCGCTGGGCGGCCGAGAGGTCGCCGACGCGGCGGGCGGGATCGATCTCGAGGTGGCCAAGTCGCTTCAGCAGTTTGCCTGTTGCCGACCTGGCCTCGCGGCCACGTACGACGAAACCGGCCGAGGTCGGCTCGTGCCCGAGGAAGACGTTCTCGGCGACCGAGAGCCCCTCCACGAGGTCGAGCTCCTGGTAGATGGTGGCGATCCCGAGCCGCATGGCGGCGATGGGCGACTTGAGGGAGACCGCTCCGCCTCGCCAGGTTATCTGTCCGCCGTCCGGCTGATGGGCTCCGGCGAGCACCTTGATCAGGGTGGACTTGCCGGCGCCATTCTGGCCGAGGAGGCAGTGGACCTCGCCGGGCCGGACCTCGATATCCACGCCGTCGAGGGCGCGGACGCCGGGGAAGGACTTGGTGATGCCGGACATGGTGAGCAGGGGTGGTTCTGGTGCCATGACAAATCCCCTCGGCGGGTGCGGCCGGTGAGCGGGCAGGGCGTGGTGGTCGTGCTGTGCGGTGGCACTCGTGGTGCTGGTGGTGCTCGCGCCTTTCGGCACGTCGGGCGTCGTGCGATCGACCGGCCCGGTATCAGGCCGGCGAGAACAGGTGGTCGCTGATGAGTCTGGCCGCGCCGATCACTCCGGCGGCCGGCCCCAACTCGCCCAGCACGATGGGGAGATTGCCGGTGGCCAGCGGCAGCGACTGCCGGTAGACCTGGGTGCGTACGCTGGCCAGCAGCGTGTGGCCGAGGCCGGTCACCCCGCCGCCGATCACCACGAGCCCCGGGTTGAAGAAACTGACGAGTCCGGCGATGACCTGGCCGACGCGGTTGCCGCCCTCGCGGATGAGCTCGAGCGAGGTGGCATCACCGGCGGCAGCTGCGGCGGCCACGTCGACGGCAGTCAGTCTCCCGGCCGCCTCCAGCCGGGCGGCAAGCTCCTCCGACCGGCCGGTGCGCGCCGCGTCCTCGGCGTCACGGGCGAGCGCGGCACCGCTGAAGTGGGCCTCCAGGCAGCCCTTGTTGCCACAGGCACAGGCGCGGCCGTCCGGTTCCACCTGGATATGGCCGATGTCGCCGGCACTGCCGGTCGTACCGCGGTAGACCTCACCGCCGACGACGATGCCGCAGCCGATACCCGTGCCGATCTTGACGCAGAGGAAGTCGCCCACGGAGCGCGCGACGCCGGCGTGCTGCTCCCCCATCGCCATCAGGTTCACATCGTTGTCGACCATGACGGGGCAGCCGAGGTCCTGGCTGAGCGCCTCGCGCACCGGGAAGCCGTCCCAGCCCGGCATGATCGGGGGCGCGACCGGCACGCCCTCCGGGAAGCGGACCGGACCGGGGACACCGATGCCCGCGCCGTCGAAGCCTTCGGCGAGCCCGGATGCCCTGAGCTTGGCCGCCATCGACAGCACCTGCTCGAAGACTGCGACCGGGCCCTCCCGTACGTCCATGGGCTGGTTGAGGTGGCCGAGCACTTCGAGCTCGGCGTTGGTGACGGCCACGTCGATCGAGGTGGCGCCGATGTCCACGCCGAGGAAGCGGAGCGCGGGCGCGAGCCGGATGTTGTGCGAGCGGCGCCCGCCGCGCGAGGCGGCCAGGCCGTCCGCGACCACGAGCCCGGTCTCCAGAAGACGGTCGACCTCCACGGCGAGCTTGGAGCGCGACAGATCGACCTGATCGCCGAGCTGGGCACGGGAGTTGGGCCCGCCGTCGCGCAGCAGCCTGAGCAGTCGCGCCTGGTGCGCGTTCGCGGGTCGAGCGGTCATACGTCTCACGTGCCCCTCCCCGCCTTGTGGCCGTCTCCGTCGGGCTTTGGTGGGGAACGTAGCAGCGCTTTCCCCAACTGGGAAGAACTTGCGCGCAGTTCCGACTCAACTTTCTCCACACTCGGGACAAAGCCCTGATCGTCGCCGGAGGTTGTGCGCCAAGCGTTCCATCGAGAGGGGCGCGAGACCCGTGAGGTGTTCACGCGTGCACCGGGTTCTGCCCTGGCGTACCTGGTGCGGTGTCCGGTGGAGCAGGTATTCAGGATGGGTGACTCCGCAACAGAGAAAGGGGCGCCTCGATGCGCGCACGTGATACCGACGGGCACTCGGAGGCCGAGGCATCCCGGCGCACGACGGCCCCTGCTGCCACGAGGGCACCGGACCTGGGCGGGCCGGAGCACACGGCCATGTCCCCGCAGGGACTCCTCGCCCTGCAACGCACCGCCGGGAACGCGACGGTGGCCCGCCTGATCGAGGAGGCACGGCATCAGCACGGTGCCGACTGCGGCCACCAGCACAACGAACCGGCCCCGGTGCAGCGTTCCGCCGTCCACGGCGTGCTGCGCACCTCCGGGAGTCCGCTGGAGGAGCCGGTGCGTCAGGAGATGGAGGCCCGTCTCGGCGCCGACTTCTCCGACGTGCGCCTGCACACCGACGGCGCGGCCCGTGCTTCCGCGGCCGAGGTCGGTGCCCGCGCCTACACCTCAGGAAGCCATGTCGTCATCGGTGACGGCGGGGCCGACAAACACACCCTTGCCCATGAGCTGACCCACGTGATCCAGCAGCGCCAGGGCGCTGTCGCGGGAACCGACAACGGCAGCGGGCTCAGGGTTTCCGATCCGTCGGACCGGTTCGAACGCGCGGCAGAGGCCAACGCCACCGAAGTGCTGAGCCGGCCGTTGCCCGGCACGACGAACAGCCGGCCGGAAAAGGATCGAACGCCGGTCAGCAGCACGATGACGGCCCACGACGGGAACGCGACCGTGCAGCGTGCGCCCGCCTCCGGCGCGGCTCCGGTGCTGAGTGCCTCCCACTTGGCCGCAGACGATCTCGAGGGTGAATGCGGGTTCTTCGAAAGGAGGCGGAAGTGGAACGTCAACAACCCCCAACAGGGATTGATCATCCAGAAAATCACCAGGCGCTTCGCCGTGGAGAATTTTGAGGCCGACGCCTGGACCCCCCTGCAGGGCGGGGCCATCGACTCCTACATCACGTCCAAAGGGTCCAACGCGTTCGCCACTGTTACTCAGTACTGGGAGCTGTGGCAGGTGGATGCCGAGGGCAATGTCGCCGATCAGGGCGACGACACCTTTTCGCTCTGTTCCGTGATACCTGGCAGGAAACGAAAGAACACGACGCGCGGCTCCTTCACGATGACCGGTGACGCGGTTTTCTATCCCACGACCGTGACGCCGGACCAGCTCGGCTTTGCCCGTTACGCGGCGGCTCCCGCCGGCGGCCTTTTCAGCACCCTGACCGATCCGGCTGCGGCCATCAGCGCGAACGGGCTTGTCGCGTCCGGCACACCGATCCGGTACAGGACGAACGTGACCTGGGACAGCTCGGCAGAGGACAGGCACAGCGACGTACAGGAGAGTTGACGTCCACGGCGAGGCCTCACCCACGACGTCGCAGGCGTTCCGACCGGGCCGTCTCCCGCCGGGCACAGGGGGCGGCTGAACTCTCAGGACTCGCCGCGCCGGTGGTACGTACCGGCGCACCGGCGGTGCACCTGTCCGGCCGGCTCGGCCAGGAGGAGCACCGTCCCTTCTGGCCGGGGCCGGTCGCCCCTCCTGCGCCGGAGCCCGGGTCACCTCCGGCCGGAGTCCAGGAGCTCAGCCAGCCGGTCGACGAAGACCCGCTGACCGGTGACCAGCTTCTCCCCCGCCTCTTCGAGGCCGAACCACTCGGCTCGGTCGATCTCCGGGAACTCCTGTACACGGCCCGATCCTCGCGGCCACTCCATGGTGAAGGTGCCCGGCACGACGAGGTCCGTGTCGAGGTCGCCCTCGAGCGCCCAGACGGTGACGATCTTGCCACTCGGCTGGCGGGCTTCGCCCAGCGGCAGCCAGCTGCCGTCGGGAGGCGCCAGACCGAGCTCCTCCTCGAACTCACGCCGCGCGGCGGCCATCGGCTCCTCGTCCGGGTTGTACTCGCCCTTCGGCACGGACCAGGCGCCATCGTCCCGGCCCCGCCAGAACGGTCCTCCCATATGACCGATGAGGACCTCGACGTCCGTACCCCGCTCGCGGAACAGCAGCAGGCCCGCGCTTCGCTTCGCCGTCATGCGGTTCAGTGTGCCCCGCTCCGGCTACCGTCGGCGCGCCCTCTTCGGCCACAGCTATGCGCGCCGCCGGAGCCGGACGTCATGCACGGCCACAACCACTGTCGTCAGGAAGCCGCACCCCCTGATCAGGGGCAGCGAATGACCTGACCCGCGTAGGAGAGATTCCCGCCGAAGCCGAAGAGCAGTACCGGATCGCCCGACTCGATCTCGCCGCGTTCGACAAGCTTGGAGAGCGCCATCGGGATCGAGGCCGCCGAGGTGTTGCCGGACTCCACCACATCGCGGGCGATCACGGCGTTGACGGCGCCGATCTTCTGGGCGACGGGCTCGATGATCCGCAGATTCGCCTGGTGCAGGACGACCGCGGCGAGCTCCTCGGGGGTGACGCCCGCCCGCTCGCAGACCTTGCGGGCGATGGGAGGGAGCTGGGTGGTGGCCCAGCGGTACACGGACTGACCCTCCTGCGCGAAGCGGGGCGGGGTGCCTTCGATACGTACGGCATGGCCCATCTCCGGGACCGAGCCCCACAGGACCGGACCGATCCCGGGTTCCTCACCCGGCCCGGTCGCCTCGATGACCGCGGCGCCCGCGCCGTCGCCGACGAGCACACAGGTGGTGCGGTCGGTCCAGTCGGTGATGTCGGCCATCTTGTCGGCGCCGATGACCAGGGCGCGGCTCGCGGCACCGGCCCGTACGGTGTGGTCGGCCGTGGCGAGCGCGTGCGTGAAGCCCGCGCAGACGACATTGAGGTCCATGACGGCGGGCGAGCCCATGCCGAGGCGTGCCGCGACACGGGCCGCCGTGTTCGGGGAGCGGTCGATCGCCGTGGAGGTGGCGACCAGCACGAGGTCGATGTCGGCGGGTGTCAGACCCGCCGAGGCCAGCGCCTTGGCGCCGGCGTGCGCGGCCAGCTCGTCGACCGGCTCGTCGGGACCCGCCACATGCCGGGTCTCGATCCCGACGCGGCTGCGGATCCACTCGTCGCTGGTGTCGACCATGGCCGCCAGGTCCGCGTTGGTGAGCACCTTGGCGGGCTGGTAGTGCCCGAGCGCGACGATCCGTGAACCGGTCATGGATGGCGTTCTCCTTGTACAGAAGTCAGGAGCTACCCAGTCTTAGCTGCTACCACCCGGTACGGCGGCATGTGATCCCACAGCTTCGGGGCCCGGACTTTGGAGCTTCCCAAGGGTGCGACGATCCTTGACCTCCCGTTCCGCCCGACCGGCTCGCGCTCTCCTTCACGAGGGAATAACTGTGCGCGAGGCCCGGACCTGGGACGATTCCGCCCAGACCGGGACGATTGCCGTCCGCGCCCACTGCGGCGGCGCCTGCAATCGCACTCTCCCTGTGCAGGAGAATGAGATCGTCAAGGTCACTTCGCCGCACCGACCGGGTGACCAACGACACCCTCCGCGTCAAGGGCCGCTTCGGCTTCCAGCACGTACAGAATCGGATGTGATCGCCATGGGACGGGTCACCGAGCGCCGCCGCACCATCCGCATCAGGGACGGCGCGGTATCGACCCGCCCCGACACTCTCGTGGCCGAGGAGCCGATGGAGATCCGTCTCAACGGCAAGCCGCTCGCCATCACCATGCGCACACCGGGCGACGACTTCGCGCTCGCGGCGGGCTTCCTGGTCAGCGAGGGTGTGCTCGGTTCCGCGGACGAGCTGCAGTCGATCGTGTACTGCGCCGGGGCCCCGGTGGGGGTCCCCCCAGCGGTAGCCGGCGGAGGATCCAACACCTACAACGTGGTCGACGTCCGGCTCGCGCCGGGAGTGCAGGTCCCGGACATCACCCTCGAGCGCAACGTCTACACCACCTCGTCCTGCGGACTGTGCGGCAAGGCCAGCCTCGACGCCGTACGGACCACCGCCCGCTTCCCGATCGCCGACACTCCCCCCGTCCGCGTCAAGCCCGCTCTGCTCGCCGGCCTCCCCGACCGGCTGCGGGCGGCCCAGCGGGTCTTCGACAGGACCGGGGGTCTGCACGCGGCCGCGCTCTTCTCGGAGGACGGCGGACTGCTCGACGTACGGGAGGACGTCGGCCGGCACAACGCGGTCGACAAGCTCGTCGGCCGGGCGCTGCGGGACGGCAGGCTGCCGCTGTCCCGGGCGATCCTGCTGGTGTCGGGACGGGCGTCGTTCGAGCTGGCGCAGAAGGCGGTGATGGCCGGTATCCCGGTCCTGGCCGCGGTCTCCGCGCCCTCCTCGCTCGCCGTCGATCTGGCCGCCGAGACGGGTCTGACCCTGGTCGGATTTCTGCGCGGCGCCAATATGAACGTATACGCGGGCGACGAGCGGATAGCGCTGAACACCGGAGTCTGAAGCCCCCCCCGCCGCACGGGATACGCACCCGGCCGGCCGGGAGCCCCCCAGCGCCGGCCGGGTCCTTCCGTGACAGCTCAGTGCACGACGTCCACGAAGACCGGGTTGGTGTAGCACCAGGTGTCCAGCCACGGGTCGCCGTTGCCGGGCTCGTGCGGGACGGGCCCGTGCGGGTCGATCGCCGCGCCCAGGAAGCCGGGACCGTTGCGCTTGCCGTCGCTGCCGCGCAGCCGCAGGTAGAAGGACTCCTCGGCCTTCCCCACCGGAATGCGCAGCGTGTAGCGGCCGGTGCGGCCATCGACATCGGCGGTGTGGACGACACGGGTGTCCGGTGCGCGCCATTCGTCGCGGTCGGCGACCGGGCCGCGTACGGCGCCACGGATCACGTCGAGGTGTGCCAGGCGCGGCACCTCACCGTGGTGGTTGGGGCGGGACGCGGTGGTGACGGTGACATTCAGGACGATCTTCTCGCCGCGGCGCACGCGCAGCCGTCCGCCGAGAGTGACGCCTCGCCCGCCGCCGTGCTCCCTGTCGACCCGTACGTCGATGCCGTCGATGAGCTGTCCGTGGTCGACCCAGACGCGGCCGGCCCTGAGGCCCGCCATCACGTGCCGGTAGCCGTAGCGGGTCACACCGACATGCGTACGGCTGAACTGGCCGGGCCAGAAGTCGCCGCCGGGCTGCGGCTCCGCGGTGTTGACGGGGTCGGGCAGCCGGCCGGTGTTGTCGAAGTTCCGGCCGGGCAGCCAGTCGCCGTTCTTCCAGGTGTCGTACGCGACGCGGTGCACGTCCGAATTGGTGGTGATGGAGAACAGCCGACCCTCGGCGAGCATCGCGTCCCACAGGCCGCCGACGGTCGCGGTCGCCCAGTCGAAGCCGCCGTACGTCACATAGGCCGCGGCCGGGTAGCCGGGCCAGGAGTTCTCCGAAGGCTTGTTGACGTACTCGCCACGGATGCTGTCCGGTCCTGCCCAGCCGGGGAACGCGCCTGCCTGGGCGCCTGGCGCGCCCTCCATGCCGATCATGATGCCGGGGGCCGCGTCCCGCCAGGCACGCATTTCGTGGGGAGAGTCGATGCCGAGGCGCAGCGGGTGGTTGGCGAGGACCAGCACGTCGTCGACGTATCCGCAACGGCGCTGCTGGTCGAGCCATTGGAGCGCCTTGACGGCGTGGGCCTCGTTGCGCGGGGTGTCGGGGTGGTGGGGTCCGCCCGCGGTGTAGCCGAGGAGTTTGCCGTCGTAGGCCTGCTCGAAGCGGGTGAGCAGCTCGACCTCGTGGCGTCCGGGCGGCGAGAAGACCGTGCAGTGCTCGGCACCGGGGATGTACCACTCCAGGCCCTGGAAGATCAGCATGCGCTTGTTGTCGGCGCGGGCCTTGAGGATCTCGCCGTGCTCGGCCTCGGCGCCACCGGCCCGGGCGTGGCCGATGTTGCTGTGCTCGGTGAGGACCATCCAGTCCAGGCCGTACCGCGATGCGGCGCCGGCCAGCTGGGAGAAGGTGTACTTCGCGTCATGGCTGTAGACCGAGTGCACATGGTGGTCGCCGACAAGGTAGACGAGGTTGGGGTCGCCGAAGGCCGGGGTGTGCGCCTCGGCCGCGGTGGGCGCGAACGGGGCGGTGCCGGAGAGGGCGGTGCCGGAGAGGGCGGTGCCACCCGCGAAGGCGGCGCCGAACAGGCCCGCGCTGCGGAGCAGTCCGCGCCGCGAGAGTCCCTGCGGGTCGAGCGAGCCCGCCGGTACGCCGGGGTCCGCCCAGCGCGGCAGGGGCTGTACCGGTCTCGGCATGCTGTCTTCTCCTTGAGGCATGGTGCTGTCGGGACGGTGGCAGCGGGTCAGGCGTTCATGAAGTCGCGTACGGCCAGCGGGCGTTCGACGATCCTGATGTCGCCGAGCCAGCCGTGCATCAGCTGGTCGAGGGTGCCGCCGTACTCATAGGCGCCCAGCAGCCAGGGCAGGCCGAGGGTGACGAGTCCTGTGGTGCGGGTGGCGGGATTGCGGGCGACCTGACAGCCGTCGACGTACATCGTCGTGTGCTTTGCGTCGTTGACGACGGCGACATGCCACCACCTGTCACGCTCCAGCTCATGGCTCCAGTTGGTGATCAGGCCGGGCTGGTCGAGCGGGGCGGCGGCCCACTGGAGGCCGGGTCCGTCGGAGAGGGAGAGGGTGGCGACGGGTTCTTCCGGGTCGCCCCCGGTCTTGCCGGCGGAGCCGAGCGTGCCACGGCGGCTGAGGACCGACCCCCAGGCGTGGCGTCCGGCGTCCCAGTCGGCGGGGAGCTTGAGGAAGGCCTCGATGGTGTAGCCGGAACGGAAGGTCTTGGCATTGAGCAGGGCGTCCTTGGCCGTACGCAGATACGCGCCGTGCAGCGGTGGCTTGCCGCCGTCGAAGTACAGGCTGCCGTGTCCGGGCTGGTCGGGGTGGTGGCTGTCGGACCAGCGCAGGGCGTCGGCCGGGGAGCCGGGGACGGGCTCCCGCGTGAGGTCGTTGCGGTGCCCGGACAGGTCGGGCACCCGGAGGGTGGCGTCGGCCGGCGAGCCGTCCTGGTGCGAGCCGTCGAAGCGCCAGTACGCAACGGTGCCGGGGACGAGCATCCTGGCGGCGGGGCGGGGGCCGCGCGCGGGGACGGGCGCGAAGCCCGCGAAGCGCTTCCCGAAGTCGATGGGGACGGAGAAGAGGTCTTCGGGGCCGGTCAGTTCGATCTCCCGGCGTTCCAGGTCGTTGAGGTCCTCGCCCGCACGGCCCAGGATCCACGGGGAGATCGTCTCGACGTCGATGGTGTTCCTGGCGAGGTCGAAGCGGTACAGACGGATCATCGCGCTGCCGCCGTAGTAGCGGTTCTGGTAGTTCGTGATGTGCAGATGTACGTCGCGGCCCGCGTTGTTCTTACGGGTGGTGCGGGCGGCGGGCCAGTAGTGGCCGTTGAGCGTGAGGAATATCTGGTCGTGGCCGGCTATCAGCTCCTCCCAGAGGTGCTTGCCGTGCGGGGAGAAGTCAGCCTCGTCGCCGTACTGGTCCGCGTACACGAGCTCGTGCGTGGTGAGGATGACCGGCGTACTCGGATGCTTGGCAATGACGTCCTCGGCCCAGGCGAGACCGGCTGCCGACGGTCGCCAGTCGAGCGCGAGCACCAGCCATTCGCGGCCGGCGGCGCGGAAGAGGTGGTACGTGTTGTAGCCGTCCGCGGTGGCCCCGCCGAAGGTCGGCAGCCGGCGCAGCCGCTGCGGGCCGAAGGCGTCCAGGTAGGGCGTGCGGCCGCGCCGGTCGTCGGTCGAGGACGTGACGTCGTGGTTGCCGGCGACGACGCTGTAGCCGATACGCCGCCGGTCCAAGAGCTCGAAGGCCTCGCTCAGCGGCCCGAATTCGCCCGGCTGACCGTTCTCGGTGAGATCGCCCAGATGGGACAGGAAGACGATGTTCTCGTCGCGCCCGTGATCGAGGATATAGCGCAACGAGGCCTTGACGGGCGCGGTCCGGATGCTCGCGCCGTCGAAGAGGTACTGGGTGTCCGGCATGACGACGAGCGTGAATCTGGGGCTATCGGGGTCCGGGCGCCAACTGGCAACGTTGTCACGGGTCTTCTGGTGGGGAAACGCCGCGGCGGGCGAGGCGGCGCCCGCGAGTCCCGTGGCGGCGGCCGCGGTGGCGGCGCCCGCGAGTCCGGTGGCACGCAGAAACGTACGACGGCCGGCGGCGAGGAACGGGCCGGCGGGCCGGTGGAGCGGACTGCACATGGACTTCTCCGCGGGACGATCGTCGGGGGGACCGAGTGCACGGTAGCGGGGAGTGTCGGGCGGGGCGGGGCAGAGTTGGCGACTACTGAACGAAGAATCAGTGAATGCGGGTGGCTGGATTCGGTCGGCCGGGCCGGGCGGCCCCGCCGGGGCCGTAACGGGCAACGTTCGTGACGGGCGCGCCACTCGGGTCCCGTTCCGGATCAGCGCGTGGCCGTCGGGCTGTGCTCCTGCAGGCCTGCCGGGAGCCGCTCCCGTACCCCCGGCGGTGAGCCGGCATGCCGCTGATCCGGCGTCAGGAACCGGTCGACCTTCTGCTCAGGCGGCGCGCGGCGCGGCTTCCCGACCTCAGTCGGCGGTGGCGGTAGCCGCCACGGGACGGGCATGGGGCGGAGGGATGCGGACGGCGATGAGTGCCACATCGTCGTCGCTCGCCTGTGCGAGGCCGGCGAGCAGCTCGTCGCAGAAGGACTCCAGGGGTTCCTGAGCGAGGGCGGCCGCGTGCTGGCGCAGCCGGGCGCCGCCGCGGTCGAGGTTCTCGTTGCGCCGTTCGATGAGGCCATCGGTATAGAACAGGAGGGTGGAATCCCACGGCAGGACCTCGGTGGCGTCAGGACGCAGTTGGGTGGACTCCACTCCCAGCAGAATGCTGCGGCCATCGGTCAGGAACCGCGTGTCGCCTTTCGCGGTGATCAACAGTGGAGCGGGATGTCCGGCGACGGCGTAATGCACCCTCCACTGCTGATGCGGGCCAGGCTTCTCGACCAGTGCGTAGATGCAGGTCAGCGTCTGGTGCGGGTAGAGAATGTTGATCGCCGCGTCCAGCCGGCCCAGGATCTTGCCCGGCGGCTCCTTGCGGTCGCAGGCGATGCCTCGCAGCATATTGCGCATGTGGCTCATGGTGACGGTGGCCTGCAGGTCGTGGCCTGCGACGTCTCCGATGATGAAGGCCATGGCACCGCCGGGCAGCACGAACGCGTCGTACCAGTCCCCGCCGACCTGGGAGACGGCCAGGGCGGGCTGGTAGCGGGCGGCCATCTCGAGGGGGCCGTGCGCGGGCAGATCGGGCAGCAGGGAGCGCTGGATGCGCTCGCCCGTGTGCTGGACCTCGGAGTGCAGACGTGCGTTCTCGACGGCGAGCGCGACGCGGTGTGCGAGGTCCTCCGCCAGCGGAAGACTGTCCTCGTCCAGAGCGCCGGTACTCGCTGTGCGTGCCAGGGTCAGGACGCCCAGCACCTGGCGGCGGGCTCGCAGCGGCGCGATCACCACCGTGCCGGCTCCCAGGTGATCGAACAGTTCCAGCTCCCTGGCGTGCAGAGGATCGGCCGCGCTGTCGGGTGCGGGGAAGGCCGTGACGAGCAGTGGTCCGGCGCCCCGCAGCGCGCGGGCCACCGCGGCAGCCGAGTTCTCGGACACGGGTGGCAGCTCACCCTCGTACAGGCCCGGTGACAGCAGATCCGGCTCACGGTGCTCGACCACCTGTCGGCGCAGGCGGCCGTCATCGTCGAGCAGATCCACCGCGCACCAGTCCGCGAGACCCGGCACCAGCGTGCGGCACAGGCGTCGCAGACCTTCGTCGATGTCGAGGGTGCCGGCCAGCGCCTCGGAGGCGTTGGTCAGCAGCGTCAGCCGGTCCAGGGCATTCTGCACTGCCCGGTCCACCTCATGGATGTCCTCGGTCGGCTGGTCATGGCCCGGGGACCTCGAATCCATGCGCCTGCACCTCTTCCGCGTCTGCCGTCCGCCGCCGTGAAACGCAACCCCGTCGCGCGACCGGGGGCCTGACTCCATGCTGCCGCCCAGTCGGGCACACGACCGGTGGCGACATCCCGACCGCCCGGGCTCGACGCCCACTCACCGACCGGACAGGGGTCCGGGCGCGGAAGCGTCGCCGGATATCAGTGGGCGTACGGCACGGTGCAGTCGAGGGCGAGCCGCTCAGTGGTCGGAATAGCTGAAGTCCCCTACGGTCCAGGCACTCACGTCCTTGATGGCGATGCGGTACATCCCGCCGGTCTCGGGGATTCCGAGACTGCCCTGGAGAATCCTCGCGACATGAAAGTGCAGATATGAGGGGTGGTCGCGCTGACCGCCGGAGGCACCCGCTACGGCGGTCATGAAGATGGTGGAAAACGGGCCGAGCCGGTCCGAGTCCTTGAGGACCTCAGCCACCCGCTCCCTCCAAATGGCCTCAGGAGCCAGCCGTCCGGTGATGACAGCCCCGGGGACAACCACGGTGAGGGACATCTGATTGGTGTGCTCCGACTCCACCGCGGCGGCGATGTCAACAAGCAGATCATCAGGCTTCGACATGAGTACCGACTCTACTCCGCAGCCGGCCGCGGGAAGCGGCCGAACCCCCGGCCCACGGTGCGAGTCGAGCCACTACGGCGCATTGCGGGCGCGGCGGCGGGTCTGTGCCGGGGCCGGGATCGTCTGGAGTTCGAGGGTGGCCGGGAGTTCCGCGAGGCCGGGGCCGCCCGCGCGTACCCAGGCCAGGATGTCGTCCGTGCAGTCGTCGTCCAGCGCCCAGCCGATCCAGGCCGCGCGAGCTCCTCGGCGGCGGCCCTCCGTGGAAGGCTGGACCACGATCACATTCGCCTGACCGCAGGGGCCGAGGCAGTCGGTCGTACGGACCGCGAGCCGACCGTCGGAGGCTGCGGCCGCCTCCCGCAGCCTGGCCAACTGGCCCTCGTGGTCGGTACCGGGATGCTTCCGGGCATCACCGCAGCAGCACCCACGGCAGACGACCAGGGTGCAGGGGCGGGCGCCGTAAGGGCGTATCGCGTACGTCGTCGTCACTCGGCGATCTTGCCAGTCGCAGGGCGCGGCGGGGTCCGCGATCGGCCTCGGCAGCGCGAGGAATTGGTCACGTTCGGCGGTCGTCAGCGCCGCGAGCAGTGCGTTGTTGGCGCGATCTGCGACGGTCTCGCGGCGCCGGGCTTACGGCGTCCGGCGGAGATGGCGTTCGCGTACGGATACGGAAACGGAAACGGATACGCCGAACTTGCCGTGCTCCACGAGTCGATGACCTCTCGCATCCCGGACCATGCCGCACGGGCCCACGAACGCGACCGGGATTCCCGGCCCCCCGGCCCCCTCAGCCGCGTACCCCCGCCTTTTCCGGCTGCGCCACCGGCGCCTCGCCCGGCGCCGCCGCGCCCACTCGCCCATCCCGCGCCCGCCGCTTGGCCAGCACCGCGCAGACCATCAGCTGCATCTGATGGAACAGCATCAGCGGCAGCACCGCCAGGCCCGCATGGGCGCCGAACAGCACACTCGCCATCGGCAGCCCAGCCGCCAGGCTCTTCTTCGACCCCGCGAACTGGATCGCGATCCGGTCCTCACGGACGAAGCCGAGCCGCTTCGACCCGTACCACGTCAGCGCCAGCATCGCCGCGAGCAGCAGCGCCTCGACGAGCAGCAGCGCGCCGAGGCGGCCGGGTGTCACCTGGTGCCAGACGCCCGCGACCATGCCCTCGCTGAAGGCCGTGTAGACCACCAGCAGGATCGACCCACGGTCGACATACCCGAGCGCCTGCTTGTGACGCGTCAGGAACCCGCCGATCCACCTCCGCAGCAACTGCCCCGCGAGGAACGGCACCAGCAGCTGCAGCACGATCCTCAGCAGCGAGTCCGCCGAGAAGCCGCCCGCGCTGCCGCCCAGCAACAGCGCCGCCAGCAGCGGCGTCATGAAAATGCCGGCGAGGCTGGAGAAGGACCCCGCGCACATCGCCGCCGGAACATTGCCGCGGGCGATGGAGGTGAAGGCGATCGACGACTGGATCGTCGACGGCACCAGGCAGAGGAACAGCAGGCCGCTGTAGAGCTGCGGTGGCAGCACCAGCGGTTCGAGGCCCTTCGCGGCGAGGCCCAGCAGCGGGAAGAGGAGGAATGTCGAGGCCAGCACCGTCAGGTGGAGCCGCCAGTGCTTGAGTCCGTCGAGCGCCTCGCGCGTTGACAGCCGCGCCCCGTACAGGAAGAAGAGCAGGGCCACGGCACCGGTCGAGGCCCCGCCGGCCACGCCGGCCGCCGGCCCCGACGCCGGAAGCAGTGCCGCGAGAACGACCGTCCCGAGCAGCGCCAGGATGTACGGATCCGGCAGCCAGGACGGCAACTGCAACGTGCGGCGGCTCATGTGCTCCACTTGCTCTCGGTTCAGGACGTGCCCGCACCATGGTCCTCCCGATCCGGACGATCGGGAATCCCGTACACCACTCTGACAGTCATCACGTATCGCGATAGCGCGCTAGCCTCGAGGTATGTACGACCCGGCCCAGCTCCGTACCTTCCTGGCGGTGGCCCAGACACTGAGCTTCACCCAGGCCGCCCACCGGCTCGGTCTGCGGCAGTCGACGGTCAGCCAGCATGTGCGCCGCCTGGAGGACGCGACCGGGCGCCGGCTGTTCAGCCGGGACACCCACAGCGTGGAGCTCACCGAGGACGGCGAGGCAATGCTCGGCTTCGCCCGCACGATCCTTCAGGCGCACGAGCGCGCGTCCGCGTTCTTCGCGGGCACCCGGCTGCGCGGACGGCTCCGCTTCGGGGCCTCCGAGGACTTCGTACTGACCCGGCTCCCCGAGATCCTGGAATCCTTCCGCCGCGATCACCCCGAGGTCGATCTGGAGCTCACGGTGGAGCTGTCGGGGACCCTGCACGAGCGCCTGGAGGCGGGCCGGCTCGATCTGGTGCTCGCCAAGCGCCGGGCGGGTGACACCCACGGCAAGCTGGTCTGGCAGGACACCCTGACCTGGATCGGCGCGCCTCGGCTGCGGCTGGATCCGGACCGTCCGGTGCCGCTGATCGTCTTCCCGCCTCCGGGCATCACACGCGCCCGGGCACTGGAGGTCCTGGAGCTCCACGGCCGTCCCTGGCGTATCGCGTGCACGAGTACCAGCCTGAGCGGTCTGATCGCCGCCGCGCAGGCCGGGCTCGGCGTGATGGCCCACACCCGCGGGCTGATCCCGCCCGGCCTGGTCCCTGTCCCGGCCCGCGCGGGACTGCCCGAGCTGGGCGATGTGGACTTCGTCCTGCTGCACGGCCACCGCGCGGGCGGGGGCCGCGGGGCTCAGGAGGCGGCGGACGCTCTGGCGACGTCGATTCTCGCGGGCGGCGACCGGCTGTACCGTCCGGCCTGACCGCGCCGCCGGGCGCCGCCCCGTCAGCCGCACGTCGGTCGCGCACATCGTTCGCCGAGGCGCGGCGTACGAGGGGCGGGACCGGTCCATGGGGCTCGGGGTGTGGGGCGCGGTTGAGCGGGGCGGCCGCTGCGGTTGGGCCCGTCCTCGGCGGGGTGCTCACCCAGAGCCTGGACTGGCGGTGGATCTTCTTCATCAATCTGCCGGTGAGCGTGGTGGCGATCTGGCTGACGCTCCGGGCGATACGGCCCTCCGAGCGGAGCGCGCGGCGCCTCGACTGGGCGGGCACGGCGGCCTTCGCGCTGTTCGCCGCGGCGACGACATACGCGGTGGTGCGGGCCGGCGAGGAGGGCTGGGCGTCGGCGCGGACCGTTGCGACGTTTGCCGTGGCGGCTGTCGGGCTTGCCGCCTTCATCGCGGTGGAGCGCCGCGTAGCCGATCCGCTGATCGATCTGTCGCTGTTCGGGCGGCCCTCGTTCATGGCCGTGATGGCGGCGGGTCTGGCGTACAACGCGGCCGCCTTCGGGGTCATGCCGTACATCTCGATCTGGCTGCAGACGGTGCTCGGCATGAGCCCGGTCCGGGCCGGTCTCGCGCTGCTGCCGCTCGCCGCCACGGCGTTCGTGGTGGCCGCGGCGTCCGGCCGGCTGTTGCACGGCACCCCGCACCGGTGGGTGATCGGCGGCGGGCTGCTGCTCATCGGCGGCGGCACGCTGGCGCAGGCCGTGCTGGACGCGGACTCGGGCTGGGCCGCCCTGACGGCCGGGCTCGCCGTGTCGGGCGTCGGCGTGGGCCTGGTCTCGCCCGGACTCGCGGGCGCGGCGCTCGCCTCCGTACCGCGGCAGAACGCCGGCATGGCGGGCGGCGCGGTCAATACCTTCCGGCAGCTCGGCTTCGCGTTCGGCGTCGCGATCTTCGGTACGATCGCCGCCGCCCGGATGACCCGGTCGCTGGACGCAGCCGGCGTCGACGGGGCCGCGGACGCGGCGCACACGCTCGCGGGCGGCGGCGCCGGCGCACTGCGCGGCACGGCGACGGGTGAGGTGCTGCGCGCGGCCTTCGCCTCGGGGCTGAACACCGCGGCGGCCGCCGCGGGGATCGCCGGGCTGCTGGCAGGCATCGCGGTGCTGGTGTGGGTGCGGGCATCCACCGCTCCGGCGGGTCTGGTCCAGACCAATACGCCGGTACCCGTAGAGCGCAGGTGAGCGCACCGTACAGATTCGGTGGAGATTCGGGCGCGGGCATCTGACTCCGAGGTCAGAACCGCGCCCGGGCCTTCCCTGTTGTGGCTGGATATCTGTGGCTGACCTGTGGTGATGCCATTCGTCCACACTTCCACGAGGCTCTCCCGCCCGGCGGCGGCGTGGGGTAGCGTCACGGCGCTGTGCGGAGCGCCACAAGGAGCAGGCCATTGCGCGAGTTCACTGTCCCACCCATGGCCGCGGCGCCTCAGGTCGGCGGGCTGGCGGATGCGGTCTTCGACCATGCCCTGGACGACCCGGACCGGGTCGCTCTCGGCCGCAAGGACGATGCCGGCCAATGGCAGGACGTCACCTCCGCCGAGTTCCGTGACGAGGTGCTGGCGCTGTCCAAGGGGCTGCTCGCGCACGGAGTGCGGTTCGGGGACCGCGTCGCGCTGATGTGCCGTACGCGCTACGAGTGGACGCTCTTCGACTTCGCGCTGTGGACGGTCGGCGCCCATTCCGTGCCGGTCTACCCCACCTCCTCCGCCGAGCAGGTCTTCTGGATGCTGCACGACTCCGGGGTCTCGGCGTGCATGGTGGAGCACGAGGACCATGCCATGACCATCGGCTCGGTGATAGACCGGCTGCCGCAGCTGAAGCGGCTGTGGCAGCTGGACGTCGGCGCGGTGGCCGAACTGGTCCAGGCGGGCGCACACATCGATGACGAGGTGGTGCACCGGCACCGGCGGGCGGTGACCCCCGACTCCACTGCCACCATCATCTACACCTCGGGCACCACCGGCCGTCCCAAGGGCTGCGTGCTCACCCACTCCAACTTCATGTTCGAGACCGACACCGTGATGGCCCGCTGGGAGCCGGTCTTCCACTCCCGGCCGGGCGACGAGGCCTCCACACTGCTCTTCCTCCCCCTCTCCCACGTCTTCGGGCGGATGGTCGAGGTCGCGGCCCTCCGCGGCCGGGTCAAACTCGGCCATCAGCCGGTGATGCAGGCGAGCGCGCTCATTCCCGACCTGGCGGCGTTCCGGCCGACATTCATCCTGGCCGTGCCGTACATCTTCGAGAAGGTCTTCAACGCGGCGCGCCGCAAGGCCGAGGCCGACGGCAAGTCGGGCCCCTTCGACAAGGCCGTCGAGGTGGCGGTGAGGTACGCGGAAGCCATGGAGCACCGGGCCTTCGGAGTCGGTCCCGGGCCCTCCGCCGGGCTGCGGCTGCAGCACCAGTTCTTCGAGAAGGTCGTGTACGGGAAGGTCCGCGACGCGATGGGCGGCCGTGTACGGCACGCGATGTCCGGCGGCTCGGGCATGGACCGGCGGCTCGGCCTCTTCTTCGAGGGCGCGGGCGTCACTGTCTTCGAGGGATACGGACTCACCGAGTCGACCGCCGCGGCGACGGCCAACCCGCCCGAGCGCGCCCGGTACGGCACCGTCGGCCAGCCGGTCCCCGGCACCACCGTGCATATCGCGGAGGATGGCGAGGTGTGGCTGCACGGCGCCCATGTCTTCTCCGGGTATCTCGGCGACCCGAAGTCCACCGACGCCGTCCTGCACGACGGCTGGCTGGCCACCGGGGACCTCGGAGCGCTCGACGAGGACGGCTATCTCACGATCACCGGGCGGAAGAAGGAGATCCTGGTGACCTCGGGCGGCAAGAGCGTCTCGCCCGCGGGCCTGGAGGAGCGGGTACGCAACCATCCGCTGGTGTCGCAGTGCATAGTCGTCGGCAATGACCGGCCGTACATCGCGGCACTGGTCACCGTCGACCAGGAGGCCGTCGACCACTGGCTGGCGATGCAGGGCAAGCCGCCGCTCCCGGCGGCCGAGCTGGTGCGGAACCCGGAACTGGAGATGGAGATCCGGCGGGCCGTGGTGGCCGCCAACACCCTGGTGTCCAAGGCCGAATCGATACGTACGTTCCGGATCCTGGCGCATCCCTTCAGCGAGGAGCACGGGCTGCTCACCCCTTCGCTGAAGCTCAAACGGAAGGCGATCGAGGCGGCGTACGCGGTCGAGGTGGACGCGCTCTACCGCTGACGCGATGCCCCGGCTCACCCCGCGTTCCAGGCCGTCCGGCGACCAGCACCCCATCAACGCGAGTACAGGCGCAGCCCGGTCCCGTATTCGGTATCGCGAAACATGGCCACGAGCCGGACTCACGACTTCACGCCGAAGCCCTGACTTGGCGAGGCCGGCCCGTTCCGCGATATACTTGCCAGGAATCTTTGCGCCCGCCGGTCCTTCCTCGAGCAGTTCGACCGCAGCGGCCTGTTGAATTCCGTCGCTGCGAATTCTGTCGCTCGAGGTTGTGCCGCTCCCAGCGCGTATCGTGACCCGTCGATATTCGGCGAGTGCACCGAGCCGAATGTCCGCGATCTCAAAGCATGTTCGCGCCCTGCCCGTAATAACAGGATCGGGGAGATCCGGCGTCGACACGAACGCGAGCGACGCCACTCGCTGATTGATCGAGTGCGGTAGACGGTCCGTCGCACGATTGTCGTCGTGAGGGAGATCATTTCCCATGGATCTCAACACCATCACGGAAGTCATCCGGCGACCGCCGGACCGGCCAGGCGCGGACTGGCGCGAAGGCGACGCCTGGCTCGCGGGCGGAACGTGGCTGTTTTCTGCGGAGCAACCAGATCTGCGCCGCCTGATCGACCTGACAGCGTTGCGGTGGGATCCCCTCGTCCCGAGCGACGCGGGCCTCCAAATCGGCGCTACGTGCACCATCCGTGACCTGTGTGCCTTTGCGTTGCCGGCTGATTGGATCGCCGGCACCCTTTTCGCGAAAAGCTGCGAGGCGTTCCTGTCATCGTTCAAAGTCTGGAACGCGGCGACCGTCGGTGGCAATATCTGTATGTCTTTGCCTGCCGGCCCAATGATCACGCTGACGATCGCAATCGAGGCGCAGTACGAACTGTGGGCCCCTGACGGGTCCGTGCGCATCGTCGACGCCCTCGACTTCGTGACCGGCAACAATCAGAACATTCTTGCTCCCGGGGAAATCCTGCGGCGCATCGAGGTTCCGGCGCACGCCCTGAGAAAACGCACCGCGCACCGCCGCTACACGCTGACCCGCCTCGGCCGTTCGACGGTATTCCTCATCGGTACTCAAACGCCAGGACTGAGCGACCTGTTGCTCACCGTCACAGCCGGCACTACACGGCCTCTGCGCATTGCTTTCGACACCATGCCCGATGCCCGGACTCTGCAGGAGAGCATCGACGTCATCCCCGCCGATGTCTGGTTCGCAGATCCCAATGGGACCCCCGATCACCGCCGCCACCTGACAAAGTACTTCGCCGAAGAGATTCGCCGCGACCTGGTGGCTGGGGGCCCGGCATGACCTACATCGTGAACGGCAAAAGCTTCGACGAAGAACCGGACCCCGGCCAGTGCCTGCGCACGTTCCTCCGCTCACTCGGCCACTATGGCGTCAAAAAGGGGTGCGACGCAGGCGATTGCGGCGCATGCACGGTGTGGTTGGACGGCAGACCGGTACACAGCTGCATCACCCCCGCGTTCCGCGCAGACGGTCGTAAGGTGACGACGATCGAGGGTCTCGGATCACCCGGCAACCTGCATCCCATGCAGCGGCAGTTCCGCGACGCCCCGGGGTTCCAATGCAGTTTCTGCACCGCAGGGATGATCATGACGTCGGCAATGTTCACCGAGGCCCAGAAAGAGGACTTGCCGCGGGCGCTGAAGGGCAACCTCTGCCGCTGCACCGGCTATCGAGGGATCGAGGATGCCGTGAAGGGCGTCGTCGGCATCGAGACAGCCGCGCCGGGAAAGGCTGTCGGGACGAGCGTCAGTGCGCCGGCGGCCAACGACGTGGTAACCGGTCGCGCCGAGTTCACCATGGACACCCACATCGAAGGCATGCTGCATCTCAAGGTGCTGCACGCGCCACACGCGCACGCCCGGATCGTCTCGATCGACAAGACCGCCGCACTCGCGGTTCCCGGCGTGCACCGGGTCTACACCTGGAACGACGTGCCACGCAGGCGTTTTACTACGGCGATCCACAACGACCATCTTGTCGATCCGGACGACACCTTCATCCTCGACGACACGGTGCGCTTCGTCGGCCAACGCGTCGTTGCGGTCCTGGCCGACACGGCCGGGGCGGCAGAAGAGGGGTGCCGGAGGGTTGTCGTCGAATACGAGGTGATGCCGGCGGTATTCGACCCCGAAGAGGCAATGGCCGAGGGGGCGCCACAGCTGCACGGCACGGACGATCCATTCGCCCGTGATCCCGTCCACAACATCCTGCTCGAGATCCATTCGCACATCGGCGATGTCGACGCAGGGTTCGCCGATGCAGACGTGATCCACGAAGGCACGTACTCCTCACCGCGAGTGCAACACGCGCATCTCGAGACCCACGGCTCGATTGCCTGGATGGAGAACGGGCGTCTGAACGTCCGCACCAGTTCTCAGTCGCCGTCGATCGCCAAGGTCAAGCTCGCACACCTTTTCGCGCTGCGCCCGGACCAGCTCCGCGTGTTCTGCAAACGTGTTGGCGGCGGCTTCGGCGGCAAACAGGAAGTGATCTCGGAGGATCTGGTCGCGCTCGCCACCCTGGACACCGGGCGACCTGTCTGCTTCGAGTACACCCGCGAGGAGGAGTTCACCACGGCTTCGCCACGGCATCCGATGACGTTGACGGTCAAGCTCGGCGCGAAGGCAGACGGAACGCTCACGGCGTTCCAGGTCCGCAATGTGTCGAACACGGGCGCCTACGGCAACCACGGCGGCGAAACGCTGTACGCAGGCGGCGCTGCCGTCATGATCTACCGCTGCCCCAACAAGAAGTACGACGCGTTCTCCGTCTATACGAACACCGTTCCCAGCGGGGCGCTGCGCGGTTACGGGATGACGCAACCGGCGTTCGCCGTGGAATCGGCGATGCACGAGCTGGCACTCGCCTTGCACATCGATCCGCTCGAACTGCGACGACGCAATATCGTGCGACCGGGCGATCCGCTCGTCGCCATGCACGACGGCCCCGACGACGTGCTGTGGACCGAGGACGGACTCGCGAAGTGCATCGATCTGGTGGATGACGCCATGGCCCGTACAGCCGATGAGCCGCCCCCCGGCCCCGAGTGGCTCGTCGGAGCCGGCGTCGCGAGTTCACTGCACGAGACCGCACCCCCGACCGAACACATCTCGGAGGCCTGGGTCACGCTTGGCGACGACCTCATCTACGAGGTGGCCGTCGGAACAGTCGAATTCGGCGAGGGCACCTCGACCGCCCATGTCCAGATCGCCGCCAACCAGCTGGGCACGACGCCGTCGCGGATTCGACTGGTGCAATCCGACACCGACCGCACGGGGTTCGACACCGGCGCCTTTGCGAGTGCAGGCCTTTTCGTCTCGGGTAACGCGGTACTTCGAGCGGCCAACGCCGTGCGTGACCGCATCCTCGAATTCGCCGCCGCTTACACGGGCGTCCATCTCGTGATGTGCTCGATGGACGACGAGGGCGTCGTCTGCGGCGACCAGCGCGTGTCGTTGGCCGAAATCGTCGCATCGGCCCGAGCGCGCGGCATTCGATTCACCGCCGCCCGCAAGGGCTACGGCTCACCGCGAAGCGTCGTCTCCAATACGCAGGGGTTCCGAATCGCCGTCCATCGGGTGACGGGTGAGATCCGTATCCTCTACAGCGTCCAGGCGACCGACGCTGCCGTAGTCATCAACCCCGCGCAAGTCCGGGGACAGGTAGAAGGCGGTGTCGCCCAGGGCATCGGCTTCACGCTGACCGAGAATTACCAGGTCGACGCGAACGGTGTCATGGTCAACCCGAACCTCCGCAACTATCGCATCCCCACCTACGCAGATGTCCCCCGCACCGACGTGCTCCTGGTGAGCTCGGCGGATTCCGTTGGGCCCATGCGGTCGAAGGGGATGGCGGAATGCTGTATCAACCCGGTGGCCCCCGCGTTGGCGAATGCGCTCCACGACGCCACGGGCGTCCGCTACCGGGCGCTGCCTCTGACTCCGGAAAGGATTTACAGCCGACTCAACCGAAAACCGGTCGGCGCCGACGGGTTGAGCACATGACCACCACCGAAGAGCGCGAAGACGCCGCGGCAACGGCAATCATCGGACGGAAGGTTCTGCCCGGGCTGGAGCGGGAGTACGAAACGTGGCAGGAGGACGTCAACGCCGCTGCCGCCGACTACGCCGGGTACCTCGGCGCCGAGATCTCCCCGCCGACACCCCGGCAACCCGACTGGGTCGTCGTGTACCGGTTCGACTCGATAGCCCATCTGCAAGTGTGGATCAACAGCGCAACCAGCAGAGGTTTCTCGATGTGGGGAGCAAGTATTTTGACGGCCCCGCAACCCAGCAGGTTGTCAGCGGCGGCACGCAATCAACGGATCCGCTGGTGACCGTTGTGGTCACCCACCGAGTCCACCCGAACCACGTCGACGACTTTCTCGACTGGCAGCGCCGCATGAGCCATGAGTGGTGGCCGTTGTCGAGGTCGTCGAGGAGCCCGGGGTGGGTCGGCTGCCAGCCCGGCAGTTCACGGGTCAGCGTGTTCGAGGCCGGCGTGTCGCGTACAGCCCCGAACCCCGACGAGCAGCGGCCTCTGACCTCGCCGCGATGTCTGCCCGGCGCAGGGCATGAGTCCCGCGCCGGGCAGCCGCCTCCCGAAGGGCCGGCTAGCCGATCGTCACCCGGAAGACGGTGACCAGGGCGGTGGAGCCGTCGGGCAGCCAGGAGGTGCCCCACGGGATCG
Source organism: Streptomyces sp. NBC_01750 (assembly GCF_035918095.1). NCBI lineage: Bacteria > Bacillati > Actinomycetota > Actinomycetes > Kitasatosporales > Streptomycetaceae > Streptomyces > Streptomyces sp. NBC_01750. The sequence continues at coordinate 7,361,012 of NZ_CP109137.1, read as the reverse complement.
TCCAGCCGTTGGAGATGGTTGTGATGGCGGTCGGCGCGCCCGCCGCGCCGGCGTCCTTCGGCTCACCTGCGTTGGCCGGCTGGACGAGACCGGCGACGAGCGCCGCCGCGCCCGCCACCGCCGCCGTGCTGACTGAGGGCCTGCGTCGCATGTGTTCCTCCGTGGGGGGTTGGGGGGGTGCTGTTGTGCGGGGGTCAGCCGCCGTACTGGGCCACGATCTTGGTGTAGGCGTAAGGGGACTGGGAGACGCCGCTGCAGGCGTCCGCGTCGCCGCCGGAGCCGCAGCTGCGGTCGCGGTTGACCGACCAGAAGGCATAACGCGCGATGTGGTGCTGCTTGGCGTAGTTGAGGATCGTCTTGAAGTCGCCCTGGGTGACGGTCTCGCCGGCCTCATCGGTCCTGCCGTTCATCGACGAGACGCCGATGTGCTGGTAAGCGACGGAGTCGCCGTAGCCGTAGGCGCTGGCGACGGAGTCGCCGTAGCCGTAGGCGCTCTTGACCGAGTTCTTGAGGCCTTCCAGGGCGCCGACCGAAGCCTGGCCCATGGTGCCGCTGTGCCCGCCGAAGTCGAAGGGCATGACCACCCAGGCGTCGGCGGCCAGACCCGCATTGGCCCCGCGCTTGATCAGGTCCTTGCCGGTGGCGTCCGGGCCGTTGGGGGTGGTGCCCATGGTGATATAGGTGACGATGCCCGGGTTCTTCTGCTCGACGATCTTCAGCGCGTCGACCACCCGCTGCCGGACGGTCGCGTTGCCGAACTCGGTGTTCTCGATGTCGATGTCGAAGGCCTTGAGCTTGTAGGCGTCGATCACCTTCTGGTAGGCGCCGGCAAGCGCCGAGGCACTGGAGCACTTCTCGCCGAGCTTCGCGCCGCTCCAGCCGCCGACGGAGACGACGATGTCGCCGCCTGCGGCGCGGATGGACTTGATGGCCGACTCGTCGGAGCCGCCCTTGAGGGCGCGGCTGCCGTCCCACTTCGGGTTGCAGCCGCCGTCGGAGAGGATGAAGGCGAGCGTGAACCACTTCACGCCGGTGGCGGCCATGACGTCGGTGGGCTTCTGGGGACTGCCCCAGCCGAGGTATTCGTACGGGGCCGCGGCCATCGCGCCCGGTGCCTTGGGGGCCGCTGTCGCGTCGGGCGCTTCCGGGGCCGCGCCGGCGGCCGGGAGGGCCGCGAGCAGCGGTGAGCAGAGCAGCCCGAAGAGCCCCGCGCCGAGCGCGGACTTACGGAGCGGTGTGGTGGGGGGTCGCACGGTTGTCATCCCCTGTCGAGGTAGTCGAGATTGGGTGCGCCGTTGGCCGTCGTGGCGGTGACGCGTACGGTGTTCGAACCCGCCTTGAGCGGGACGGTGAGGGTGGCGTCGGCCCAGGTGGTCCAGGAGCCGGTGCCGTTGAAGGCGCGGCCGGCCGAGACGACAGCGCCGTTGACGGCGACGTCCATCGGGCGTCCCGCGGCGGTGCCGTTGGCGTACCTGATCGCGATCGAGGTGTCTTCGGCGGTCGCCGATTCGACCGTCCACTCCACGTACGCCCCGGCCGCATTCGGCGTGTTCACGAATCCGCTGCCGCTGAAGCCGCCGTGATCGCTGTCGACGGTCGACCCCGCGCTGTACGAGGCGTTCTCGGCCTCGTACCGCACAGCGGTGCTCGATTGCGGGGTGGCCCGGATCAGCCGGGTCTCCCCCGGCCGCAGCGTCGCGCTGTAGGAGCCGCTCACCACTGGGCCGCTCCCGCCCGACCAGAGGTCGGTGACGGCGGCGGCTCCGGGGAAGCCGACCTGCGACCAGTTCACGCTGACGGTCTGGTTGCCCGACGTCCCGGTGTTGAAGAGGGCGACGATGTAGTCGCCGACTGCCTCCCGCTTGCTCCAGACCTGCTGGGAACCGGAGTTGACGATCCGTCTGGCCGCGACGCCGTCCTGGTCGACCGCAATCAGCCGGTCGTTCGTCAGCATCGCCTTGTCGGTGGCGGTGAGCGCGGTGAGGTCGGTTCCGAGCAGCAGCGGGGACGCGGCCATCGCCCACAGGGTCATCTGCGAGCGCCGCTGGTCCGCGTTGAGCCCGACCTGGTCGCCGTTGCCTATCTCCAGCGAGTCGAGGTCGTTCCAGCCGCCGGGTCCCGCGTACTGCTGCCAGCTCGCGGCGGAGTTGAAGCGAGTGGCCACCTTGTCCCAGGTGGTGAGCGGGAAGCCGCTGCCGTTGGGCCCGGGACCGCAGTAGCACTCGACGTCGCCCTGGGTGCGCCAGCTGTTGGCGAGCTGTCGCCAGGTGGGTGCGTCGGCGATGGCGAGGTTGTTGGAGAGGGCGTAGTTGATGGAACGGCCGGAGGCGCGCAATGCCTTGTCCCAGGCGCGGACGTCGGGGATGTCATGGCTGCCCACGCCGTCGATCTTGAGGTAGTCGACTCCCCAGGAAGCGAACTGGCGGGCCCATGAATTCACGAATTCCTGGGAGCCTGGCTTGCTGTAGTCGATGTAGTACATGTTCTTGCAGTTGTAGTTCTTCTCCTGCTTGGACGTGTCGGCGATGTCCTTGGCGTGGTACGAGGTCCCTTCGATCGGCGTGTTCCTGGTGACGGCGTTCTTGGCGATGCCGGGGGTGACGTAGAAGCCGAACTTCAGCCCCTTGGAGTGGATGAAGTCGGCCAGGGCCTTGATGCCGGAGGGGAATTTCGCCTCGTCGACGGCCCAGCGCCCGTACTGGTCGACCGTGAAGCCGCCTGCGTCGCACTTCTGGTAGAAGTCGTCGAGGTTGATGTAGACGTAGCCGTGGTCCTGGAGACCGCTGCTGACCAGGGCGTCGGCCTGGGCCTTCAGTTTGGCCTCGGTGGGCTGACGGCGTACGAAGCTCCAGCTGGACCAGCCCATGGCGGGCCGCAGGGAGAGACCGTTGTCGGATGCGGCGGCGGGTGACGGGACCGCGGTCGGTCCGGCCGCCGCGAGGAGCAGCGCGAGCGCCGCGAGGAGGATGGTTCTCGGACGACTCATGGCGCCTCCACATCGAGGTGGTCGAGGTTGGGTGCGCCGTTCGCGGTGGTGGCGGTGACGCGTACGGAGTTGGCTCCGGCGGTCAGCGGGACGGTGAGGGTCGAATCGGCCCAGGTGGTCCAGGCGCCCGTGCCGTTGAAGGCCCGGTTCGCGGAGACGACCGTGCCGTTCACGGCGACGTCCATCGGGCGTCCCGCGGTGGAGCCGTTGGCGTGGCGGATCGCGATCGACGCGGTGTGTGCCGTCGCCGATTCGACCGTCCACTCCACAAAGGCGCCGACCGCGTTGGGTGTGTTGACGAAGCCGGTTCCGGTGTAGCCGGTGTGATCCGAGTCGACCGTCGAGCCCGCGGAGCGGGTCGCGTCCTCGGCCTCGTAGCGGTTCGGGGTCGGAGTGGTGCCGCCACCGGCGGCGTAAGTACTTCCGATCCATGCCTCGTCGATCCGCAGCCGCTTGAAGCGAGCCGAATCGCTCGATGCCGCATGGGTGTTGACGACTTCGAGCCGGACATGGCGGGTGGATGTCGCGGGAATGTCGATGACGGCGACGCCGCGCCGGCTGGGCAGGGTTCCGGTCTTCACCGGGCTCCCCCAGTTGGTGCGGTCGCTGCTGACATACACCCGGTAGTCCCTGATCCGCGCGGACTGTTCGGTGCTGGAGCGTACGTAACTCACCGAGTCCTCACGCTGGTTGACGCCGAGGTACTGCACCCGCTTCGCCGCGCCGAGGTCGAAGCTCAGCGAGACGGGGGTGGTCTTGTCGCTGTCCCAGTAGGTGCGGTAGTCGCCGTCCGCCGCGGCTGCGGCGCCGTGCCCACTCACCGATGCGCCCGCGCTCATCGTGTACGAGGAGGCGGGGATGATCCCTTCGCGGCCGCCGGTGGTGACCTTGAGGACGGTGTCGTACGCGTCCCAGCCGCCGAGCCCGGTGAGGCTGAGCGTGCCGCCGCTCTGGCTGTACGCGATGGGCGCGCCGGTACGGAGGTTGGTCACCCCGGTCACCCGGTAGCCGTTGTCCCGCAGCCGCAGGGTCGAGGAGGTCGGCGGGGTCAGGACATGGATGTAATGCCTGTCGGGGTCGGTCCTGCTGACGGTGGTGACGCCGTGCGCGCCGTCGTTCCAGAACCCGGGCGCGAGGCCGCCGTACATGTACCCGCCGCCCTCGGTGCCGTGCACCGATTCACCGATGGCGTCGAGATAGCCCTTGGCGAAGGTGTTGAACGCGACCTGGTTGGCGGGGAGTTTGCCGTTGACCATGGCGGTCTCGGCCATCAGCGCCTTCACCGACGATCCGGCGTTGGTGATGAGCCGGCCGAGAGTGAGTTTGCGGTCGACCGCCGGATCGGAGCCGGTGTACCACCAGGAGCCGGTGGAGGGGAGCTTGAAGTCGGCCTCGGTGAGCCGTGGCGCCGCGGTGTAGACGGCCTGCGGGTAGTCGTAGGACGGGCTCATCCCGGTCTTCTGCTCATTGCTGATCATGTCCATGATCGTCGTGTCTTCGTTGTTGTTGCTGATCGTGTAGCCCGGGCGTTTCTGGTACACCTGCGCGTAGAGGTTGTGGCTCTCCCAGTACGCGTTGTCGTTGTCGATCCAGAAGCCGCCGAGCTCGGGATAGCGGTCCATGACCTCGAAGAAGTTGTCGTAGCTGAACTCCCCGAAGCCGTCCCGGCCGGTCAGATCGACGGACTTGCCCTTGTATTTCGAGTACGCCGCCGAGTCGAGCCACTCATGGCCGCCCTCGTTGTGCCACTGCGGGTCGTCGGTCATGTACAGGATCGTCTTGAGGCCCTTGGCCTTGGCAGCGGTGATCAGCTCGCCGAGGAAATCCCGCTTGGTGCTGCAGCTTCCGGGGATCTTGGACGGCCAGGGGCGGGCGTAGCCGAGGCGGCTGTGGAAGGTGGCGAGCACCAGATACTGGGTGTGCAGCTTCTGCGCTTCCTGGACCCAGTAGTCAGGTGTCCAGCCGCCGCCCGTGACATCGGTCTCCCACTGGCTGCAGCTGTTGTGTGACGGGGCGGTCCGCTGGCCCCAGTGCAGGAAGAGTCCGCCGACGGAAGAGCGCAGGAAGTCCTGGCGCGGGTGTTGGAGATCGGCGCTGGCGGGTCCCGGCAGGGTGAGCGCGCCGAGCAGCAGCGCGCCCACCAGCACCAGCCGCGCCCAGAGGCGTCCGGTCATGCCGGGCCGTCCAGATAGTCGATGTTGGGTGCGCCGTTGGCGCTGGTGGCGGTGGCGCGGACGGTGTTGGTGCCCGCCTTGAGCGCGACGGGCAGGGTGAGAGTGCGCCAGGTGGTCCAGGCGCCGGTGCCTGAGAAGGGCGATGCGGCCGCGACGGTGACGCCGTTGACGGAGATGTCCATCGGGCGGGCGGTGGTGGTGCCGTTGGCGTAGGCGAGGGCGAGATCGGTGGTGCCCGCCGTGGTGGCGTTCACCGTCCACTCCACATATGGGCCTGCCGCGTTGGGTGTGTTGACGAAGCCTGTGCCGCTGTAGCCGGTGTGGTCGGAGTCGACACTCGACCCCGCGGAGTACGTGGCGTTCTCGGCCTCGTAGCGGGCGGTGGGCGCGGGGCCGCCGCCGTCGCAGTTCTGGCTGGAGCCGGTCTGGCTCACGCGCAGCGCACCGCCGCCGGTGTTGGCGCCGCCCACGACGCAGTAGCCGTTGACCGTCTGGAACAGCAGGTCGGATGGGCTGCTGCTGCCGCGCTGGGCGGTGAAGCGGTCGAAGCGGATGCCGGTGCTGCTGTTGGCGATGACGGCGGGACGGCCGTCGTTGGAGGCGAACCGCACCTCGCTGTCGGTGAAGCGGATGTTGTCGGCGTTACGGATGTACCAGCCGTAGGCCGGGCGGGTACCGATGGCCTTGGGGTTGTAGTCCTTCGGGTCGTTGCTCGGCGGCTCGGCGGACATGGTGCCGCTGCCGCCGGGCACGGTGATGTCGACGTCGCTGAAGGTGATGTCGTGGATACGGCCGCTGCCGGACTCGCCCCACAGGGTCGGCGAGAAGGACGGCGTGGTGCCTGTCGCCCTGATGTTCGTGTACGTGACGTTGCTGATGGAGCCGACGCCGGGGTTGTTCCCGCACCGTCTTCTCGTACCGACCTTCTGCAGGATCGGCGAGCGGACATCGGTCATGGTGATGTCCTTGTAGTGGACGTCGGATATCTTCGCGCCGTCCATGGAGACCAGGCCGAGGCCGGACTTGTCGGACCCCTTGATGGTGATCCGCTCGAAGTTGTAGTCGGTGAAGTCGCCGCAGGTCTCGGAGCCGAACATCAGCGCGTTGCAGCAGCCGGCGGAAAGATAGGAGTCGGTGACGGTGACATGCCCGTTGTTGAGCTTGGCGCCGAGCGCGTAGTCGCTCTTGAAGGCGAGCGCGTCGTCGTTGGCCTCGATTTGGGCATTGGTGATCTCGACGTTGGTGGTGGAGATGACGTTCCAGCCGTCGCGGTCCATCGCCGTGTCGATGGTGAGGCGGTCGGAGACGACGTTGTCGCAGTGGTTGAGGAGCGCCGCGAAGTGGCCGCCTTCGCGCAGCGTGATCCCGCTGAGGGTGAGGTTCTTGCAACGGGTCAGCGAGATGATCTTGTCGGCTTCGCCGGACTTCGGGTTGCCGGTGATCAGCGCGCCGTCGCCGTCGATGACGCCGGAGCCGGTGAAGCCGATGTTGGTGAGGTTGTCGCCGTAGATCATGGCGTTGTGGAAGTGGCTGTGGCCGTAGTCCTGGTAGTCGTCCCACTGGTTGGACTCGGGCGGGTCATAGGTGTCGGCGGCGTTGCCGCTGATCGTCGACCCGGCGTCCAGCTGCAGGGTGACATTGCTCTTCATCCTGATGGTGTTCTTCGACTCGTACGTCCCCGGGGGGAATCGGACGACTCCGCCACCTGCCGTGTTGGCGGCGGTGATGGCCTTGTTGATGGCCGACGTGTCGTTGGTGGAGCCGTTGCCGACCGCGCCGTAGTCACGGACGTCGAACTCGGCCGCGGCGGGTGCGGGTGCCGCCGCGACCGCGGGCTGCGGCGTTTCGGGTTGGGCTCCCGCCGGTGGCTGGGCGATACCCAGGGCGACCGCGAAGCCCAGTAAGGCGGTGGCGGCGGTTCTCCGTAAGCTCTTCATGGTCGTCCTCCTCAGACGAGCTGGTAGCCGCGCATATTGGTGAGGAGCATGTGGCAGTTCTGCAGTGAGCCCGAACTGTCGCCCAGGGAGCGGTAGATGCCCCACTTGGGGCGCACCCGGTCCGCCAGGAAGGTGTCGACGCCGGACGTCGACTTGTCGATAACCGTGGCGCCGCCGCTCCTGAGGATCCAGCGGACGGAGCCGGACGAGCCGTTGCCGATCTTGATCTGGAAGTCGACGTCGGTCCACTTGTTGTGCAGTGGCTCGAGGTTCGTACGGCCGACCAGGACATCGCCCTCGATGACCTTGAGCTCGATGGTCTGCACACCGTTCACGCGGCGCAGCGACTGCACCACGATCGGCGAGGAGCCCGTGCCGGGCTGCTTCATCTGCATGATGTGCGTAAAGCTGGTGGTCGCCCTCAGCGTGCCCGGGATGTACATCGAGTACGTGACCCGCCAGGTCTGGCCGGACTTCCACTGGAGGAAGGAGCTGCCGTTGCGGAGGCCGGTCACCTCGTGGCGCTGCCGGTCGGTGCTGGTGTCCCGGTCCACCGTGTGCATGTTGAACCGGAAGTTGTCGCCCTCGGCGAAGATGTGCGGCGCGCCGGCCGGATGGGAGTCCGCCCGGTCGTCCTCGATCGTCTCGAAGGCCTTGAGCTTGTCGCTGCTCGCGGAAGGCGACCAGCGCAGCTGCCAGCTTGCGGCGCTCGCCTCTGTCGCGGGCAGTCCCGCGGCCGCGGCAGCGCCGAGTGCCGCGCCCAGTACCGCTCTTCGGGATGCGGTCATTTCCCTCACCTCGCCCGGAGTTGTTCGTTCATGATGAGAAAGGCGCCGAGACCGTGGAAGTCATTGGTCTTGCGGTCGCGCTTGATGTAGTAGCTGTAGTTCCCGACATTCGTCCCGATGGAAATGTCGGTGAGATTGGTGCGGCCGTCGCCGCCGAGTTCGACCTTCGCCAGCACGCCCTCATAGCCGCGCCGCGCCACCTGCGCGTAGTGCGCGTCGATATATCCCTGCTGCGCGGAGCGGGAAAGGGCAAAGGTGAACATGCTGGAACAGGAGGTCTCGGTCCAGTTGTCGCTGTGCGAGCCCTTGTCGACGACCTGGAACCAGCGGCCGGTGGCCGGGTCCTGGTATTTCTCGAGACCGGCAGCGAGCTTCTGCAGCAGGCGTAGGAGTTCGGCGCGGCGCGGATGGCCGGCCGGTACGGCGTCCAGGACATTGACGATCGCCATGGAGTACCAGCCGATCGCACGGCACCAGTGCTCGGGCGCGAGACCGGTCTTCGGATCGGACCAGCCCGCGTCGCGCGACTCGTCGAAGGCGTGCTTCAGCAGTCCGTTCGCCACCTGCAGACGTCCGCCGTAGACGGCGAGTTGCCTGGTCGCCTCGTTGTCCGTGTACGTCGAGTCGCCGAATTCCTTTCCGTACTCGACGAGAAACGGATTCACCATGTAGACGCCGTCGGCCCACAGTTGGCTGCGCCGGGAGTCCGAAGTCGAATGCCAGAATCCTCCGTCCGCGGTGCGCGGATAGCTGTTCAGGCGGTTCCGGATCTTCTGTGCCGCTTTTTCGTAGCGCGCCTGGCCCGTTTCGTGGTGGAGGATGTTCAGCAGCCTGCCGGCCTGCATGCTGTCGAGGTTGTTGAAGCTCTGTCCGATATTTCCGCTGCCGTCGACGAAGCGGTCGACATAACTCTTGATGTAGTTGAGATAGCGGGCGTCCTGGGTGCGCTGATAGACGAGGTACTGGCCGTAGAGATACAGGCCGACCGGGTAGGACCAGCCTCCGACGGCGCTCGGGGAGTAGCGCGCCATCGTGGACTCGACCATCGCGACCGACCAGTCCGTGACGGCGGAGCCGTCGTCGCCAACGGTGAGCGAGTCGAGATTCGGGCCGCCGGACGCGGTGGCGGAGGATGCTCGTACGGTGTTGGTCCCCGCCCTCAGCTCGGCCGTGAGGTTCTTGGTCCGCCAGCCCGTCCAGCTGCCGGTGGCGGGAAAAGCGAGGTCATCGGCGATCAGTTGGCCGTTGACAGTGATGTCGAGCGGCCGGTCGGCGGATGTCCCGTTGGCGAATCTCAGGCCCAGCGTGGCATTTCCGCTCTGTGCGGAGTCCACCGTGAATTCGACCTGCGAGCCGGCCGCATGCTCATAGTTGACAAATCCGGAGCCGGTGAATCCGGCGTGGTTGCTCTCGACGGCACCGAGGCTGATGGCGGCGTCCTCGGCCTCGTACCGAACGGGCGCCGCCGCGGGGGCCGCGGGATTCGCGGCCGCGGGCACGGGCACGGGCACGGCGGCGAGTGTGCTGCCCGCGAGCGTGGCCGCCAGCAGCAGAATCGTTAGTCGCTTCATGGTCCTTCCTTGCGGTAGGTGTACGTGGGGGCGTCGACGGCGCCGGGGATGCGCGGACGGTCGACGAGGTCGCGTACGAACGCGTGATCGGGCGAGAGATGGCAGGCCGGATCGGTGCGGGTGGCGTAGCCGGTGAGGGCGTACGCCTGGCAGCGGCAGCCGCCGAAGTCCTTGGTGCGCAGCTCGCAGCTGCGGCACGGGTCCTGCATCCACTCCTCACCGCGATAGATGTTGAAGGTCTTGGATTCGCGCCAGATCCGCTCCAGGGGGTGGTCCTTGACGTTGGGCGCGTCCAGATCGGGCAGTGCGGCGGCAGCCGGGCACGGATAGACCGTGCCGTCCGGCTGAACGGTGAGTGAGACCGCTCCCCAGCCGCCCATGCAGGGCTTGGCCGTACCGTCGACGTAGTCCGGCACGACCCAGATCAGGTCCATCCGGCCGGCCAGCCGTGTGCGCCACCGCTCGACGGACTCGCGGGCCGCGGCGATCTGTTCGCGGTCCGGCAGCAGGGCGTCACGGTTGCGCAGGGCCCATCCGTAGAACTGGGTGTTGGCCAGCTCGATCCGCTCCGCGCCCCAGGCCAGCCCGAGTTCGACGAGGTCGTCGAGGGCCGCGAGGTTGGCCCGGTGGAGTACGACGTTGAGGCCGAGCGGCAGGTCCGCCTCCCGTACGAGCCGGGCGGCGCGCTCCTTCGCCGCGAAGGACCGGGCTCCCGCGATGAGTTCCGAGGCGACCGGGTCGGCGTGCTGGACGGAGAGCTGCACGCTGCGGAGCCCGGCCGCCGTCAGGGCCGCCAGCCGCTTCTCGTGCAGCCCGACGCCGCTGGTGACCAGCTGTGTATGGATGCCCGCGCCGTCGGCCGCGGCGACGATCTCGGTGAGATCGCGGCGCAGCAGCGGTTCGCCTCCCGAGAGATGGCTCTGGACGACGCCCAGGTCAGCGGCCTGCCGGAACACCTCGGCCCACTGAACCGCGGTCAACTCCTCTGACCGACTGACCAGTTCGACGGGGTTTGAGCAGTAGGCGCAGTGCAGCGGGCAGCCATGGCTGAGCTCGGCGAGCAGTGCCCACGGCGGATCGGCCCCCGCCGATTTCTCGTCCCTCGTTCCCGCGGTTGCCTCAGCAGTTGTTTCAGCGGCTGTTCCAGACGTTGCTTCAGTAGGTGTCTCGGCCGTCACTTCAGCCAGCCCTCCTTGCGCAACCGCCCGAGAAACGCGGGCACTTCGTCGGCCACGGGCGCGCCTGGGTGCTGCCCGGCCAGTTCCGCGACGATCGCGTCGACATCGCGCGCACCGTCACAGAGCCGCACGATGGATCCGGCGTTGCCCTGGAGGACGACCACGCGCTCGGGCAGTATGAGCAGATCGGCGCCGCGCACCCGGTCGTGCCGGAAGACGACCGACCGTGAGAGCACCGGTTTCCAGGTTTCGCTCATGCCCGGTCCCCCGCGTGTTCCACGGCGTCCAGCAGCGACCAGAGGACCTCGCACTTGAAGGCGAGCGCGGCCACGGCCGCCTCCTGCTCCTGCCGCGTCCCGGCCCATGCGAGGACCAGCTCGAGGGCTTCCGCACTGTCGCGGCTGCCCTGCCCGATGCGGTTGCGGAAGTAGATCAGTCCGTCGGCCTCGATCCACCGGTAGTGGCGTTCGAAGGCCGCGATACGGGTGCTCATGATGCCGGGCGCGGCGAGTTCGGTCAGCGAGGCGGCGACGGCTTCGAGCGGCGGGCGCAGCCGGCAGAAGTTGACGTATCCGTCGACCGCGAGCCGTACGCCCGGAAGTACTTCCGCGCCCGACACCAGCCGCGCCCGGTCGATCCCGGCGGCCTCGCCCAGCCGCAGCCAGCGCTCGATGCCGCCCTCGCCCTCCACCGTCCCGTCGTGGTCCTGAATCCGGCGCAGCCAGGAGCGCCGCAGCGCGGAGTCGTCGAACTTGGCGAGGATCAGGGCGTCCTTGACGGGGATGTGGCGCTGGTAGTGGAAGCGGTTGAGGATCCAGCGCCGCAACTCGTCCGGGGTGAGCGCGCCTTCGTGCATGCGCACGTTGAAAGGGTGGCGGTCGTGGTAGCGCTCGGCGGGTACGGCGCGCAGCCGCTCCGTGAACTCGTCCGGACTCCATGGCTCACCGGCTTCCGCTGCTCCGGTTGTGCCTGTTACGGCCGTTGCTCCCCCTGCTTGTGTTGACTGCGTTGATCCCGTTGGGGGCAGAGCGACTGTTCTCACAGCTCGATCACCATCCGGTCGGCGGCAACCTCGAGTCCCCATTCGCCGAGCAGCGCGTGCTGCGGGGCGTCCGGCTCCACGAGGGGGTTCGTGTTGTTGAGGTGGGTATAGAGGCAGCGGGCGCCGAGCCCGGCGAGCCGCCGTGCGGTGCCGTTCGGCCCGGCGATCGGCAGATGCCCCATTCCGGTTGCCGTCCTGGCCGAGATTCCGGTCCGTACCGGCTCGTCGTCGTCCCAGAAGGTGCCGTCGAGAATGACGCAGTCGGCCTGCTCGACCGCGTCCTGGAAGTCGTCGGTCCACCCGGCGAGCGCCGGCGCGTAGAGCAGGCTGCGGCCGGTGCTGGTCTCGCGCAGCCGTAATGCGACCACCCAGGTGGGCTCATCGGTACCGGTACCCGCGGCGTAGCGTGGTCTTTTGGCCGAGACGGGTACGGCATCTATTTCCACGGTGCCGCCCTTGACGAGCACTTCCGCTTCGCGGCTCAACTCGCGCCATTCGATACGGGTGTACGGGGCGAGTACCTCGCCCAGACGCAGCGGGCCGAGCAGCGCGTCCCGTACCGGCCGGGTGGCGAGGACGTCGAAGCCGTCGGCCTCGCGCAGCCGGGCGATGCCGAGCGTGTGGTCGAGTTCGGCGTCGGTGAGGATCACTCCGGCCACGGGGGATTCGCGCGGCCCGGGCCCCGGCCGCAGCGCGTGGCTGTCCTCGATCTGGTCACCGATGTCGGGGGTGGCGTTGACGAGATACCAGCGGCCCTCGTCCGCGCACAGGGCGAGTGAGGCGTGACGACGGCGCCGGTGCGGGTGTGTGCGTGCCCCGGCGCAGCCGGGACACGCACAGTTCCACTGGGGCAGTCCGCCGCCCGCCGCGGTGCCGAGCACCTGCAGCAGCATGGCGGCGGGGTCTACCGGTCGGTGAGGGCGTAGGCGGTGACTTCGAGCGCGGTCTCGACGACCACGAACTCGGGAGTCTGCCAGTCGACCGTCTCCTCCGATGTTTCCTTGGTGTCCTTCATGTGCGGTACCTGCCTTCCTGAGACGTGGGGGTCAGGAGTGATTCAGGAGTGATTGCTCCGTAGCGCATGGTTGAGCAGGACTGAACATCCGTTCACATGAGTGTCCGGCGTTCAGTTATGTGCCATAGAGTTGCGTCTTGATGGGACGCGGTCAATGGTCCGGACCGATAAGGTCGGAGCTGTATCAGGCCAACTTCGGCGTCGGGAATGCCTCCACAAGGGTGGTCGTTGAGCATGGGAGTACCAACCGACGACGTAAGGATCGACCGCTCGTGAGCAAGGTCCCCTCCATCTCCCTCAACAATGGCGTCGCGATGCCGCAGCTCGGTTTCGGTGTCTGGCAGGTGCCCGACGACGAGGCGGCGAAGGTGGTCGGCACGGCTCTGGAGGCCGGCTACCGCAGCATCGACACCGCGGCCATCTACGAGAACGAAGAGGGCACCGGCCGTGCGGTCGCCGCCTCCGGCATCGCCCGCGAGGACCTCTTCATCACCACGAAGCTCTGGAACAGCGAGCAGGGGCACGACTCGACCCTGCGCGCCTTCGACGCCTCGCTGGACAAGCTCGGCCTCGACTACGTCGACCTGTATCTGATCCACTGGCCGGTGCCGTCCAAGGGTGCCCATGTGGAGACGTACAAGGCCTTCGAGAAGATCTACGCGGACGGCCGCGCCAAGGCCATCGGCGTCTCCAACTTCCTCCCGGAGCACCTCGAGCGCCTCATCGGCGAGACCTCGATCGTCCCGGCCGTGAACCAGATCGAGCTGCACCCCCAGCTGCAGCAGGCCGAGTCGCGCGCCTTCCACGCGGAGCACGGCATCAAGACCGAGGCCTGGTCGCCACTGGGGCAGGGCAAGGGCCTCCTCGAGGTCCCGACGGTCGTCGCGATCGCGCAGAAGCACGGCCGGACGCCGGCCCAGGTGGTGTTGCGCTGGCATCTGCAGATCGGCACTGTCGCGATCCCCAAGTCCGCGACCCCGTCCCGGATCCGGGAGAATTTCGACATCTTCGGCTTCGAGCTGGACGCCGACGATCTGGCGGCGTTCGCGGCGCTGGACGAGGGCAAGCGGCTCGGCCCCGACCCGGCGACGTTCGACTACGGCGCCTGACCGCGACACATGAACGACCACATCGCCGCCCGGTCCCCCCGGGCGGCGATGCCGTTCCCACGGCCGGAGGCACGCGCGCACGGTGGCGTAAGCCGGTCGGTACGAGGCGATCACCGCCAGGCGGGGAACACGACCACAGCCGCCGCGCACAAGCCGGCCGCAGCGGCGCGACCTGCGCAGCCCGCGCCCTTGATACGCAATACGACTCAAGGTTGATGCATACCGAGCGTGTCGATTCATCACATTTATGGTCGATATGCCTAGGGTCGGCGCTCGGATGTTCCCTTCACCCTGGAGAGTCTCAATGGAGCGTTTCAAGCTCGCATCGATTACGGCCGGCGCGACGGCCGCCGTGCTGGCCGGGTCGGTCGGGGTAGCAATGGCGGTAGCCGCCCCGGCACCTCCCGCGCCGATGCCGGTCCCGGTCCCGGAGCCGCCGATGGCACGTCCAGTGCTGACGGCGAGAGCCACGGTCAGCAGCGTCGGGGCGTGGGAGCAGTTCCGCGTGTACGGCGTCGGCTGGCAGCTGGCCCCGGGCACCAAAGTGACGCTGCAGCAGCGGCAGGGCGGGCGCTGGGTGACCCTGCCCGCGTCGATGAACACCACGCAGGGTTCCACCTACAAGATGCGGGTCCTTCTCGGCATCAAGGGTCTGAACGAGCTCCGGATGATCGGCGGGGGCATCGCCTCGGACCGCTTCACCGTCACGGTGCACTGACCCGCCGTCGCTCGGACCGCCTCGGCCGTCGGGCTCCGCGCGGTGGTCCGGAAGCGGTGTTCCTGTCCGCGGTCAGGGGCGGCCCAGCCACCCCGGCCAACGCAGTTCACGCCCGGGATCGGCGGTAAGGACCTCGGGCGTGAAGGTGGTGTCGCCGCTCGCGTCGTGGCACCACCTGTCCCTCGCCGTCAGGGCCGCAAGGCTCGTACGCCCCTGAGCACGCCGCCCACCAGGCGGTCCACGTAGACCGCGTCCCTCGGCCGGCCGGTGACCAGCACGCGGTGGTACAGAGCGCCGGCCACCTGACCCAGGACCGTCTCCGGATCGGCATCGGCATCGGCATCGGCACGCAACTCCCCCTGCTTCCGGGCCTGTTCGAGCAGTGACAGGGCCATGGCACTACGCCGGTCGGACACCGCTTGGACAGCGTCGCCCGCATCGCCGCGGCGAGCCGTCACGGGCCACGGCGGCGGCGATCTCCGGGGCACAACCCGCCGACCCCTCGTTCACGCTCGCCGCCCCGCCACGTACTCGCGGTCGCTCCCGACGTCGACTCCACCCGGCGTGACTCCGCGGCGGGCCCGAAGCGGCATTGGCCTGACCGCCCCCGAAACGCCTGCGCCCCGGCGGAGGACAATGTGGAGGCGGCCACGCTCCACGACTGCCTAGGCTTCCCCCATGCCAAGCTCAGAACTACAGCGGATCTACGCCTTCCTGTCGGCCTTCGCCCGCCGCCAAGCCGCACGCACTGTCGACCTCCCCGGCGGATTCGCCGTGTATGACGACACCTTTGTGCACTCCCGCGCGAACAACCAGGTCGTCATCGACAAGGACGTCGACTCCGAGGCGCTGCCCGCCATCGCCGACGAGGCTCTGGGGCATCTGCCGCAGCGACTGATATCCGTCCTCGACGACGAAGTCGGCATGGCGTGTGCGGAACCGCTGATCCGGGCCGGGTACACCCACTCCACCTATCTGATCATGCTGCACGCAGGCCCGGTGCCGACCGGCGGCCACGCGGAAGAGGTGGACCTCGAAGCGATCAGGATCCCGCTCACCCGGCGCTGGCAGGACTTCCTTCCGGACGTCGACGACGACGAGGTCGTACGCCACCTCGTCGACCGACGCGAGGCGCGCCGCCGTGGCGCCGACGTAGTTCACTTCATCGGTGCCCGCACGGAGGAAGGCGAGGTCGCCTCATGGGCCGACCTCTATCTCGACCCGGCGACCGGCACGGCCCAGATAGAGGACCTGATCACCTCGGAGACCCACCTCGGGCGCGGTTACGCCGGCGCCGTGCTGACCACCGCCCTGCGCCGGGCCGCCGACGCGGACTGCGGGACG